>JADFXB010000013.1 GCA_015233935.1 Magnetococcales bacterium
TTACGCCAATTTCTGATTAAGATGATTGGTGGCTGGAATCCGACGGGCTGCTAGCTGGTCAGATTACGATTATTTTGATTGCTCTTACCAGGAGGTTGTGTGCACCAATCCAGCGAGTTAGGTAATTGCGCCTGTTATACCATCGGGGCCACCTGGCACCATCTTTTGCACCTCATGCCCTATGTGCGGGCCTCTGGTATGCCGGTCTATCTCATCGGGGTGGAAGAGGATTATGTCCATCATTTAAGGGGCGACCATCCAGGGGTGGAGATGATTCGGGTCACCACCGCCCAACAGGCCGCCCAAATGCTGTCGCGTCACGATATCCTGTATTCTTCCAATTTTTACAACTCCTTCCGACAACAAATTGAACCCCTGCTCTCCCGACGACCCTTCATGGTGCGGGTCAATCATGGGGCCGGTAACAAAACTTCCGAAAATCGCGCCTGGCTTTCTGCTGCCATCAAACCCTTCCAGGTGACCATCTATTGCGGGCACCGGGATCTGGATACCATCCACGCTGTGGGATTGATCCCTGAGCCTGCAGCCAAAGGCACCAACCCCTATTTCATCCAAGGCAACGATGGCCAACTCCGCATGCTCATTCTGGAAGGCAATCCCCGCCTGCAAGATTACTTAAATCAACAACCTCCCCGTGACCAATTGGCCAAGCAATGGGGGGTGACAGGAGATCGTCCCGTTATCCTCTTCACACCCACCTATCCCGCCACGCGCCCTGACGGCAGCAAGGAAGCCTCCTCCCTTACCCTGTTCATGCAACTCATGGACGAACTTGGTCCAGAGAACTTTCAGGTGTTGATCAAACTGCACCCCAACCTGGTGGAGCATGACGACCTGGTGGCCCCCCTGTTGGCCCGTTTCGCACCCCAGGCCACCAGAGAGGATATCTTCTGGAACGATTATCTCACCCGCATGGATTTGGCCGATCTGTTGATCTGCGATCACACCGCCACCGTCAGCGAATTTTTGTTCTTCGACAAACCCATTGTCTTTCTCGATCCCGCCGGGGCCTGCCCCTCTCCCGTCCAGGTACCCATGAACAACCGCTACTGGAGTTATCAATGGGGGGAGGTTGTCTCACCCCATAATCGTCCCCAATGGAAGGCGGCTGTGGAACGTTCCCTGACCTTGGATGACTATCGACCAGTACGCCACCGCATGAAAGATTATCTCTTCGCCAACGATTTCACCCCCCACCAGATCATGGCAAAGGTGGCGGAATTTATCCGTTCACTCCGGCCACTTTAATATGGGAACCGTGGAGAGGCTGTTCTTGGGGGAGCCTTCAATCAACTTGTCGCTGTAGACCAGATAGACCAGGGTGTTGCGCTTTTTGTCGAGAAAACGTACCACCTGCATCTTTTTGAACAGAATGGATGTCTTCTGGCTGAAGACCGACTCCCCATCCTTGAAATCTTCCAAAAATTTGATCACCCCCACCTGGCGGCAGGCGATGGAGGCATCCGAGGTATCTTCCGCCAGGCCCACCGCTCCTGTCAGACCACCCCGCCGGGCACGGCTCAAATGGCAGGAAACCCCAGATACCTTGGGATCGTCAAAGGCTTCAATCACAATTTTGTCATCCGGTCCCATAAGCTTGAAGGCGGTGTCCACACTGCCAATAATTTCCGCCTGGGCAACAAGGGGGGCCAGAAGGGCAGCGGCAAACAGGGTGAAAAAAGGTTTCATGTCGGCTCCTCAGAGTCGTTAAGAGGGGAATCTTCCCAATCACAGGTAAGCAGTGTATCCTCTGCCACGGCAGCAGGTAGTCGGGGAAGCGGCTTGGCTTCCTGGCGGTTGTGGCCAAAATCCACCACCTCCTCCTCCGCCATGCTCAAACAAGTGTTCCCCGCCACAATGATGTGATCCTGCACCATAATGTTAAGAGGGGTCAAAGTGTTAATCAAGGTGAGGGTGAATTCAATATCCGGCTTTGAAGGTCGCGGATTGCCGCCTGGATGGTTATGGGCCAAAATCACCTTGCTGGCCCGATGACGTAAAATTTCCTCCACCACATGGCGGGGATGAATCAAGGTCTCCTGCACCGTACCACGGTTGATGAGCGCGGGATAGAGCAAGCGACCATGCAAATCCAGGCATAAGACATAAAACACTTCCTCCGGTCGTCCGATCATCAACGGCTTGACAAATTTTTTCACCGCTTGCGGCGTAATGAGTATGGGCTTCTCCCGTTTCACCAAGTCCATTTGATAGCGGCGGGTCAGTTGGGGGATCATGGTCAAAAAAGCGGCGGTCTGCTCGCCAATCCCTTCCACCGTGCGCAAATCCCTGGGATCCGCATCCAACACGGCGGACAAACTGCCAAACCGCTTCATCAGAGCGTGGGCCAGGGGGTTGGTATCCCGGCGGGGAAAAACGTGATACAAGAGTATCTCCAGGATTTGATGATCCTGGAAATGGTCCAACCCCTCCGTAAAAAATCGCTGGCGAAGCCTTTGGCGATGTCCCTCATGCAGTAACGGGGGGGCAGGAGCCTCTGTCACTTCGGGAGTGGCCTGGGTAGCTTTTTTAGTGGTGGTGCGTGGCATGGCCAGAGCGTCTTCTCAAATTAAAGGTGATTGTCATCCATGAACGAGCAAGAAGAATTTGCCTCTCCACCCCATACCGACCCGCAAAACATCGACTGGCAGCCGGGCGAGGAGGAAAGTCACAATCTGCGCCGTCCACCTTATTCAGCGGATGCGGAGCAGTCGGTCCTTGGTGGTATTTTGTTGGACAACACCGTCTTTGATCAAGTGGCAGACTTGATCACCGCTGACGATTTTTACATTGGTGCCCATAAGGCCATTTTTCAAGGATGCACCGCCCTCCTGGAACGGGGAGAACCCGCCGATCCCATTACCCTCAGACAATATCTGGAAAAAAATTCTGAACTGGATCAAGTCGGGGGTATGGGCTATGTGGCCCAACTGGTGCAAACCGTCCCCACCGCCGCCAATATTAAAGCCTACGCCAAACTGGTGCACGATAAATCGGTCTTGCGGGAACTCTCCGGCCAGGCTACCAAAATTGTGGAACGCATCTACTCGGGGGATGTCAAGCGGGTGGATGATGTCCTGGACGATGCCGAACAACGCATCTTCGGGGTTGCCGAACGTAAGGAAAAAAACCGCTCCGAATACCACTCCCTGAAATCGGTGTTGGTCCCCGTCTTCGACCGCATCTCCAACATGATGGAAAATAAGGATCATGTGGTGGGGGTGCCCTCCGGTTTTCATGATCTGGATAAAATGCTGGCCGGATTTCAACCCTCCGACTTGATCATCGTCGCCGGGCGTCCCTCCATGGGTAAGACCGCCCTGGCCATGAACTTTGCCACCAATGCCGCCCTGGATGCCGGGCGTCCGGTGGGGGTCTTCTCCCTGGAAATGTCCAAGGAGCAACTGGCCGCCCGTATGCTGGCCTCCACCGCCAAGGTGGATGCCCAAAGCATGCGCACCGGCTGGTTGCAAAACGATGAATATGGCAAGCTCACCCGCACCGTGGCCCAATTGAGCGAAGCACCCCTCTTCGTGGACGATACCCCCGCCCTGTCGGTGATGGCCATGCGTTCCAAAGCCAGAAGGCTCAAGCGGGAAAAGGGAATCCAACTCATCGTGGTGGACTATCTGCAACTCATGCGGGGTAGTTCCGCCACCCAGGACAACCGGGTGCAGGAAATTTCCGAAATCAGCCAGGGACTCAAGGCCATCGCCAAGGAACTCTCCATCCCCGTCATCGCCCTCTCCCAGCTCTCCCGCAAGGTGGAAGAACGCCCGGATAAACGCCCCATCCTGTCCGACCTGCGTGAATCCGGCAGTATCGAACAGGATGCCGATGTGGTGATGTTTGTCTACCGGGAGGAGTACTACAAACGCAACGATCCCAACCTGAAAGGCCGGGCTGAGGTGATCATCGCCAAACAACGTAACGGTCCTACCGGTGATCTGCCTCTTACCTTTCTGCACCAGTATACCCGCTTTGAAAATTTTGCCCCCCGGGAATATTGAACCATCCCACAAAACATGGGCCAACCACTACACCGGTCGGCCCATGGGCTGGAGGTTACAAGGAGAAGGGTTATCCTTCATCCACCCAATCGTCCAGGTTGCTCATCAGGTCAAGGGTGGAGGGTTCGACACGGATTTTTTTGTATTTCTTCAGGTTTTTCCTGGACTCGAAAAAGATGGACAAGCAGTAGTCCCCCTTGCAATCCTTGATGCTGGGCAGTTTTTCAAAGGCTGGCAGCATATGCAGAGGACGCATGCTGATGGGATCGGTGGCGCAAATAATGTTGGTCATGGGAGCCTCCCCCTGGAGTATCGATGTTTGAATGAGAATCATTCATTTATAAGCTTGGACCCGCCACTGGGGAAAAAGTTTCATGGCGGTGATCATTGCAGGATGATCACCGCCAGCAAGCAGGATTACAGCTTAAATTTGGACATCATCTGGTTGAGGCCGTTGGCGATATCGGTCATCTCGCGGGAGCGTTGATCCACGGTGGTGCTCAACTGGGTCAGTTTACCCATGGCCCCTTTGACCTCCACCATGGCCGTGGCCACTTGTTGGGAGGCGGTGGCCACTTTGTCCACATTGTTGGAAATGCGCTGATTGCCCTGGGATGCCTGACGCACGCTGTGGGCCATGGCCTGCACCCCCTTGGTGGCCTCACTGACGCTCAAGGTCACTTCGGCGATACCAGAAGAAATTTCCGCCACGTTGCGGGTCACCTCCGTAATGCCAGCGGAAGATTCGCTCACCCGCCGGGAAACCTCATCAGTCTCCGCTGAAACCGAATTGATGGAACGGGAAACCTCTGCCAGGGATTGGTTTTGTTCACCCACCGCCTGCAAAATTTCATTGTTGGCATGGCTGATCTGCTCAATAATCCGGCTCACCTCGCGGGAGCGTTCACCCACTTCTCGTGAATTGGAACGGATTTCATCGGTTTTGCTGGAAATCATCTTGGTGGCGTCAGCGGTCTGGCGGGCCAGTTCCTTCACCTCATTGGCCACCACCGCAAAACCCTTGCCTGCTTCACCGGCACCGGCGGCCTCAATGGCAGCATTCAAGGCCAACAGGTTGGTTTGCCCGGCAATGGTGTTGATCACCTTCACCACATTGCCAATTTCAACCGCCGAACTCATGAGGCGTTCCATCATCTCCTGGCTGCTGCGGGCATATTGATTGGCCTGTTGCGACTGACTGTTGGCAGCATCGCACCGCTTGCGCACCTCTTGCAGAGAGGCGTGCATCTCCTCAACTGCTGCGGCCACATAACGCACATTGATGTTGGTTTTTTCCGCCGCCTCCTGCACATGGGTCAAACTGGTGCTGGCCTGCTCGGAAGCCGCCGCCACCGCCGACAGATTGGTGCTGGACTCCTCTGCCGCTGCCGAAATGGTGTTCATATTATTGCTGGCCTGTTCGGCAGCAGCAGAGATGGTGTGCATGTTACTGTTGGAATCCGACGCTGCCTTGGCAGTGGTCTGCATATCCTGGTTCATGCTGCCGGAGGTGTTGGCCACCTGCTCGGCCTGTTTGGTCACTGCCACGGTATTGGCCGACATTTCCGCCACCACCTGCAACAGACTGGCGGCACCCGTCTGCAGACGATTGGCATTGTCCACAATGTTTTTAACCATCATGCGCAAATGATCCAGCATGTTGCGGGTGGCATTGATGGTACGACCAATGTCGTCATGATCGGAGGCCGTGGCAAGTTCAACCGTCAAATCTCCCTGGGCAATCCGATGCATGGCGGATTGCACCGTTTGTACCGGTCGGATGGCCAGCCGCTTGATCAAGGTGTAAATCATGGTCCCCAGCAGGATGAGGATCAAAGAGGAGACGGCCAATATTTCCCACAGAATGATGTTAACCTCTGCCCGCATATTGTCCAGCTTGAAGATAATTTCAAAGGCTCCCCGCTGCTCCCCATCTTTCCAACCTTCCATCTTGATGCCTAAAGGATCCAACCCTTTGCCTTCGGGATAATCTTTATCTGTCCCATGACACAACAGACAGGCGGGTTTCATGACAATGGGGCGCATATAACGAATGACACCCTGTTGCTCATCCCGAACCCAGTATTCATCCAGATTTTCCTTATCCATTTTCAGGATCATCTCCCGCTCGATGCCGTTGGCCTCTTTTTCTGGATTGCGGGCGTTGATGCGGGTGACACGAAATTCATAGGGGCTGGCTTGGCCTGCTTGACCGCGTTTGACATTGGCCTCTTCAATTTTTTTCTGACCAATGGTCCAACTGGCCACAATGGGGATGGAATCATAGTAACGGGTCTCCCGGGCCGCCCTGATGATCTCGGCGGTGGTGCGGGCACCGGATTTGGCAATATGATCTTGCGCCTCCTTGAGCAGGCTGGGATCAAACATTTTTTGATTATTCATTTTAGTGATGAAGTTGCGGGCATTTTCCATTTGCAGGGTCACATCCCTGGATTCGTGGACAATACTTTCGATGGCATGCTCTTCAATTTCCATGCGAACCAACAGGAAAATGGCGGCAAATCCCAAGGTGGTCAGGAGGATAATGGATAAAATAATTTTAGTGCCGAAGTTGAGCTGTTTGATGCTGTCCATGGAGTGCTCTTCCCTAATTGCAAATGGTTTTCACTTCTTTTCAAAGGCATACCTCTCGGTCGATAGCATACCATTAACGGGCCGCCATGTCGATAAAGATGATGGACTGGATGGATTTAGTCAACAACGATACAGAAAAAAGGGAGAGGAGGGGGGCATTATGGATAGCGTCGCCATGGGAAAGAATCCCTATTTCCCATGGCGACTTGCCAGTTTTACAGAATGCGATGTTTGAGGCAGGGAATCCGGGCACGGCAGCGGGAGGAGCGCACCGGGTCGATGGGGGCCATGACCACCCCCTGGCCGTCGGCGCAACGGGCTTCCACTGTCCCCCAGGGTTCGACGATCATGGAGTGACCGTAGGTTTGCCGTCCTCCCGGATGGCGTCCCCATTGGTCGGCAGCCAGGACATAGGCGAAATTTTCCACCGCTCTGGCCCGCAGGAGCAGCTCCCAGTGATCCTTGCCGGTGGTGAGGGTAAAGGCAGCGGGAACCGCCAGCATGATGGCCCCCTGGGCGGCCAGATGACGATAAAGTTCAGGAAAACGCAAATCGTAGCAAACGGTCAAGCCCAGAAGACCAAACGGGGTCTCGGCAATCACCGGGGTTTTGCCGGGTTGAATAAAATCCGACTCCCGATACACATCTCCCACCCCTAAATCCACATCAAAGAGGTGAATTTTGTCGTAGCGGCTTTTGACCTTGCCATCGGCGGAGACCAGGAAACAGGCACCAAAAGATTTGCCTTCCACTTCGCTGGCCATGGGGATGGTTCCACCCACAATCCAAACCTTCTGTTCCTTGGCAAACTCTTTCAGAAAATTGAGACTGGGGGAGTTTTCAGGATCTTCCCGGTGGGCGCGTTTTTCTTCTTCGTTGCGGCCCATGAAGGAGAAGTTTTCCGGTAAAACCAGCAGTTTGGCTCCCCGTGAAGCGGCTTCTTTCATCAATTTGCCAGCACTGGCAAGATTTTTTTCACGATTGTTGCCAGAGCACATCTGAATTACGGCTGCCAGGGCGTTGTCGGACTTGGTCATGGAGTGGCCTCTTTGCCAGAACTATAAAAATAGGAGGGAATCCCTCAATTCAATCCCAACATGGGATCCAGTTTACCTTCCGCATCCAGGGCATGGATATCATCACAGCCGCCCACATGGTTTCCATCGATGAAAATTTGTGGAACCGTGCGACGACCGCCTGCCTTTTGGATCATTTCCTCACGCAATTCGGGTTGTTCCGTGAGATTGATTTCATCATACTGCACACCCTTTTTTTTCAGCAAGGCTTTGGCACGCACACAATAGGGGCACACGGTGGTGGAATAGATGAGAACTTGGGCCATGGTCGATTCCTTCCGACTCCGAAAAAAAGGGTTGCCAGCAAAAAAACACGGTTCAAGTTTGTTGCCAATGGTGTTCCGGGGTAGTGCGGGCCAGGCAAAGCAGGGCGACCCGTTTGGCCTCGGCCTGTTTGAGTGCCCTGGTTGCCTCCCGCAAAGTGGCACCCGTGGTCATCACGTCATCCACCAGAAGGACAGCCTTGCCTGCAACCTGTTGGGCGCGGAAGGCATCCTTGAGATTGACCTGTCGGGCAGCCCGATCCAATCGGCTTTGGGAGGGTGTCATTCTGATACGAAAAAGCCGGTTTGTCACCAGTGGACGATGCAATCGTTTTGCCACCTCCCCGGCCAACAGGGCAGATTGATTATAACGTCTGGCAATCAGCTTCCAGGGATGCAGGGGAACTGGCAGGATAAGATCGGGCTCTTCCCATTGCAAGGAATCGGCCAGGGAGATCCAGATCAAATCCGCCAGCATACCCGCCAGCCAGGGACGATCCTGATATTTAAACTGGTGTATCAGCTTCATCATGGCGGTTTCATAAAGATAGGCGCAATAAAAGACATCCGGGGCGTCGGAACCATGGCACAATGGGCACCCTCCCCCCTGTTGGCCGCTGTAATGGCCACAACGGGGGCAAATGTCCTGACCCAGACGGGGCAAACCCTGCCGACAGGCAAGACAAAGTTGCATCTCCTCCATTTCCCTCTCGCACACAGGGCATAAAGGAGGATACACTTCCCCCACCAGGCCACGCGCCAGGGATGAGAGCCAACTTATCATGGGAACAGGCATGGAGAAAAGCATGGAAGAACCCCAACCTTCAGCCAGTCAGTGCGTATCTTTACCCCACCCCACCGCTGGGGAACAACCGGCAGCCATGGTGGAGCGGCGGTTGCGTCACTCCATGAACCGGCGGGGAAAAAGGCTGGCAGAGGAGCCTGGTATCCTGGGTTCCATCGCCCAAATGTTGGTGGAACGCACCAGAGAGATCCATTTTTCCCCTGCCGAGGCGTTGGATTTGGGGTGTCGTACCGGTTTGGTGGCCCGTTTGCTCAAGGAGCATTGGCCCCAGATGCCGGTGGTCTCCCTCATGCCCACCGCTGCTTTACCCCTGGCCCGGCGGGCAACCCCTCTCTGTCTGGCAGGTCAACTGCCCCGCCTGCCCTTTGCCAATGAATCTTTTGGCCTGGTGGTGGCCAACTCCTCCTTGCAATGGAGCGGTCAATTGCCCCTGGCCATGCGTGAGGTCAAGAGGGTGATGAAAAAGGATGGTGTCCTGCTCTGCGCGGTTCCCGGTGATGAAAACCTGCTGGAACTGCGCCAGGCCATGGCAGAAACCGACCGCCATTTTTACGGTGAAGAACAGCCAAGGGTGGTGGCGGGCTATTCCATCCATACTTTCGGGGATGCCCTACAGGGAGCCGGTTTTTCCTTTCCGGTGGCTGACCGGGAGCAGGCCCATTTGACCTTTCCCCACCTCACCGCCTTGTTTGCCACCCTGCGCCGCATGGGGGCGGCCAACCCTTTTCCGGCCACCCCATCCCTTAACCGTTCCTATCTACGCCATTTGGAGGAGGTTTATCGCCACCATTTTCAGCAGGAGGGGCGGCTGCCACTGACCGTGGATATTTTGTTTGGTCATGGCTGGAAAAATCCGCGTCCCTTATAGGATGTATTTGGACAAATCCTCATCCTTGGCCAGTTCCTGCAACTGTTTGTGGACGTAAGCCTGATCGATCACCACCTTCTCCCCTTTCCGTTCGGGGGCGGTGAAGGAGACTTGATCCAACAGTTTTTCCATGACCGTATGCAACCGTCTGGCCCCAATGTTTTCCAGGGTGGAGTTGACCTGGGCGGCAATTTCCGCCAGGGCACGGATGCCATCTTCCTGGAACTCCAGTTCGATGCCTTCGGTTGCCAGCAGGGCCACATATTGGCGGGTGAGGGCGTTTTCCGGCTCTTTGAGGATGCGAATGAAATCCTCCACTTCCAGGCTGCGCAACTCCACCCGAATGGGCAGGCGTCCCTGCAACTCAGGCAGCAGGTCCGAAGGTTTGGAAAGTTGAAAGGCCCCGGAGGCGATAAATAAAATATGGTCGGTATTGACCATGCCATATTTGGTGGAGACGGTGGTTCCTTCCACCAGGGGCAACAGATCCCGTTGCACCCCTTCGCGAGAGACATCGTTGCCCTGGAACTGGCTACCACGGGAGCACACCTTGTCCAGTTCGTCCAAAAAGACGATCCCGGTTTGCTCCACCCGCTCCACCGCCTCTTTTTGTGCCCGTTCCCGATCCACCAGTTTGGCGGCTTCCTCATCAATGAGTAGTTGTACCGCCTCCTTGACCGTCACCTTGCGCTTGCGGGCCTTGCCACCCAGCATGTTGCCCAGCATTTCCTGCAGGTTGAAAACCTCCATGTTACCCTGGTTGGTGAAAATTTCCATGCCAGAGGTGCGGGGTTCCCGGATTTCCAGTTCAATCTCCCGCTCATCCAGGTAACCATCCCGCAATTGACGACGCAATTTTTGCCGGGTGGAAGACTCTTCGGGAGGTTGGGGAATGCCGTTGGGGGCATAAAAGCCGGTGGCACTAGAGGTGGGAGGACCAGGCAATAAAATATCCAGCACCCGCTCTTCCGCAGCCTCTTCTGCTTTACGCCGCATGTGACTTTTGGACTCGTCCAGGGACATTTTGACGGCAATTTCCACCAAATCCCGAATGATGGACTCCACATCCCGTCCCACATAGCCCACTTCGGTAAACTTGGTGGCTTCCACCTTGATGAAGGGGGCATTGGCCAGGCGGGCCAGCCGCCGGGCAATTTCCGTCTTGCCCACCCCGGTGGGACCAATCATTAAAATATTTTTGGGATAGATCTCCTCCCGCATGGGAGATTCCACCTGCCGTCGCCGCCAACGGTTGCGCAGGGCGATGGCCACCGCCCGCTTGGCATCATGCTGGCCGATGATATAGCGATCCAGTTCGGAAACAATCTCTCTTGGGGTAAACTCGCTCATTCAAAGCTCTTCAATGGTCAGGTTGTGGTTGGTATAGATGCAGGTGTCGGCGGCAATATTGAGGGAAGATTCCACGATCAGACGGGCCGACATGTCAGTATGACGAATCAATGCCTGGGCTGCCGAACGGGCGTAGGGACCGCCGGAACCAATGGCGATAATCCCCTCTTCCGGTTCCAGCACATCCCCGGTGCCGGATATTAACAGGGAGATGGTGCGATCCGCCACCGCCATCATGGCCTCCAGGCGACGCAACACCCGGTCGGTGCGCCAATCCTTGGCCAGTTCCACAGTGGCACGGGTCAGATTACCCCCATGTTTGGTCAATTTTTCCTCGAAGCGTTCCATCAGGGTAAAGGCATCGGCGGTGGCCCCGGCAAAACCGGCCAAAATTTTGCCATCGCTGAGACGGCGTACCTTGTGGGCATTGCTTTTGATGGTGGTGGAACCCAAGGTCACCTGACCATCCCCGCCCATGACCACATTTTCACCCCGTCGGACACATAAAATGGTCGTCCCTCTGAACATTCTTGATCCCTTCCCATACTTCTTTTGAGTTGACCTCCCCATCCTCCTGCTGCCTGCTGGGGAGTTGACAGCAATTCTGCCGTCAGTGCAACCATATTTTTGGAAACAATAGCCCCTAAAAGAAAAATAGGCTATCCTGCCGGTTTAATATTCGGGTGACCATTGCAGGAATTGCCATGCAAACGATCTACGAACGTCTGGAGAAGGCCAGATTTTCCATCAGTACGCCCCATGAGTGTGGCTATCTGCCTGGCAGCTTGTCGGTCACCCTGATGGCCGATCCCAAGTTGCCCTGGAGCAGTGCCATTTATCAACACTTTCTGGAATACGGTTTTCGTCGTTCCGGCAGCCTGGTCTATCGTCCCTATTGCCCTTTGTGCCGGGCCTGTATCCCTGTCCGCATTCCGGTGAACCGTTTTTCCTATGATAGAGCCATGCGTCGGTGCTGGCGGCACAACCAGGATTTGCAGGTGACCATGGTTAGTGCACAATATTCAGAGGAGCGGTTCAATTTATATAGCCGCTATATTACCAGCCGTCACGGGGATGGTCCCATGGCCAATCCCACGGTGGAAGGTTTTTGTGACTTTTTATTGTTTCCCAAAATCGATGTGGTTTTTTATGAATTCCGCCGCCAGGGACGCCTGGTGATGGTGGCCGTCACCGATATTTTGCCCAACAGCCTTTCCGCCGTCTATACCTTTTTCGACCCCGATGAACACAAAGCCTCCCTCGGAACCTATGGCATCCTTTGGCAGGTGACCGAAGCGGTGCGCCTGCGCAAGAGCCATCTCTATTTAGGCTATTATATCCAACATTGCCAGAAAATGTCTTACAAAATTCGCTTCCATCCGTTGGAGGCTCTTTCGGAAAACGGATGGTCAACTACCATTCCCCATTATGAACCCGATTCATTGCTGTTGGATGAATTGGAGGAAGAGGAAGGCTTGTTGGATGATCCTTGATCGTTATGAAAACTTTCTGGCGGAACGGCGGGCGGAGGGGTTGGAAAGGTGTTTACGCTGGTCTTCTTCACCGGAGGCGGGTTGGGTGGAGGTGGCGGGCAAGCGGCTTCTCAACCTTTCTGGCAACGACTATCTGGGGCTGTCCCGTCACCCTTTGTTGTTGCAACGGGCAAGGGAGTGGGGGGAGCGGTGGGGAACGGGTAGTGGGGCCTCCCGTTTGGTCACCGGCAACCTGGAGCTGTTTCGCCAGGTGGAAGAGCCATTGGCCGCCCTGCATGGCAGTGCAACCGCTTTGATATTTAATAGTGGTTTTCAGGCCAATTCGGGTATTTTGCCAGCCTTGCTGGATGCCCAGGTGTTGGGAGCGATGCCTTTGGTATTTTCGGATCGACTGGTGCATGCCAGCATCCACCAGGGGTGTCGAGCGGCGGGGGTGCGGCAGTTGCGCTACCGGCACAACGACATGAACCATTTGGAACATTTGCTGTCGGCCCATGCCCACCTGCCCGGTCCCCGCTTTATTTTGACGGAAAGCCTGTTCAGTATGGAGGGGGATGTGGCTCCCATGGGGGATTTATTGGCCCTCAAGGAGCGATTCGGGGCTTTTCTCTATCTGGACGAGGCCCATGCGGTGGGGGTGATGGGCAGAGAGGGAAGGGGGGTCTCTTGTGACCATGGTGGGCAGGTGGACTTAATTCTGGGGACTTTTGGCAAGGCGTTGGGTTCTTTTGGGGCCTATGTGGCTTGTTCGGAAAAGGTGCGCCAGTATTTGATCAATCGCAGTAACGCCTTCATCTATTCAACGGCGTTGCCTCCCACCGTATTGGGGAGTATGTCGGCGGCTTTGGAACTGTTGCCTGCCTTGGAAGAAGAACGCCAACACCTGATGACCACCAGTGGATGGTTGCGGCAGGCGTTGCGCCAGCAGGGGTGGGATACGGCGGCCTCCTGCTCCCAGATTATTCCGGTGATTACCCAGACCCCGCAACAGGCCATGACCATGAGTCAGCGGTTGCAGGAAGAAGGTATTCTGGGAGTGGCCATTCGTCCTCCCACGGTGCCCACCAGCCGCTTGCGTCTATCGTTGAGTGCCCTTCATCAGACGGAACAATTGCAGCCTCTCCTGGCAATCCTGTCGACCATGCAGGAGGAGGGGGCGTGAAGGTGTTGTGGCTGGTGCATGGCTGGGGATTTTCCCCCGGCTTTTGGCGACCGCTGATGGCCCAGTTACCCGGTTGGCGGGTGGTGCGGGCAGATTTGGGCTATTATGGTCCGACCAGCCACCTGCAACCGCCGGAGGAACCCCATATCGCCATGGGTCACTCCTTGGGTTTTTTACATATTTTGCGGCAGCTTGGGGGGGCGGGGGCCTCTTGCCGGGGGGTGGTGGGCATCAACGCCTTTGCCCGCTTCAGCCGTTGTGAGAATTTTCCCCAGGGGATTCATCCGCGTATTCTGGAGCGGATGATGCGGCAGATGTCCCAGCAACCGGGGGAGGTTCTCCAGGAGTTCCGCCATCGCTCCGGTTGGGAGTCCGGGGTGGAAATTCCGACCTCTTTGCAGATGGAATCCCTGCTGGCGGGTTTGCGCTTTTTGTTGGAGGAGGATGGTCGATCTTTATTGAAAAAGATCGACCACCCCTTATTGATTTTGGCAAGCCAAGACGATCAAATCGTCCCCCCCTCCTTGACCCACGCCTCTTTCCCAGCTCCCATGGATCTTCGATGGCATAAAGAGGGGGGACATGTGTTACCTCTGTTGCATCCCCAATGGTGTAGTGAACAGCTTCTTGATTGGCTGCAACACCTTATTTAGGAACGGCATTCCATCCCACCGTAAGCATCATGACAGCAAAGCCCACCACATAGGCCAGTGCGATATGCCAGCCATTTTTGACCCAGGCACCCACCGATTTGGCTTCCGGGAAAATATTACTGATGGCGACACCCGCTGAGGAGCCGAACCAGATCATGGATCCGCCAAACCCGACACAATAAGCCAGCATGCCCCAATCGTACCCACCTTGGGAGATGGCGAGAGCGGTGAGGGGGATATTGTCGAAGACCGAGGAGACAAAGCCCAGGGTGAAGGCCGACTGCCAGGAGGCGGGGGGCAATTTTTCCACCGGCATGAGAGAGGCGCACATGACCAAAGACAGAAGAAAAATGCTGCCTTTGAAAGTTTCCGGCATCAATCCCCAGTTGGGTTGACGTAAAGGGGCGGAGAGCAGCAGGGCCACCCAGACGGCAATGCCCAAAACCGGCCAGTGATCCGCCAGACCCACGAAGACCACATTGGCCAGCACATTGGCCACGATGGCCAGGGCCAGGATGAAAAAGACGATGGCCAGACGAACCCCATCCACCTTGTCATGGACAGAGGTGGCGGGAATTAAGGGTTGATAGCGGAATTGTTGGATGGAGGCGGGGATACCAAAGACAAACAAGGCCACGCCAGCCGCCACATAGGCGGGGAAGACCTGAACAGGATTGACCCCGGCAATCCACATCATGGTGGTGGTGGTGTCTCCCACCACGCTGCCGGAGCCGCCCGCATTGGAGGCCGCTACGATGGCTGCCAGATAGCCGATATGAACCCGTTTGTTAAAGACGATGGCCGCAACCGTACCACCGATGATGGCAGCGGCAATGTTGTCCAGAAAGCTGGAGAGGATGAAAATCATCACCAAAAGGGCAAATGCCCCCGGCCAGCCAGAAGAAAGATATTTGGGCAGCAATTCCGGCAGATGGCTTTTTTCAAAATGGTCGGAGAGGAGGGCAAACCCCATGAGCAGACACAACAGGTTGGAAAGAATCACCCATTCATGTCCCAGATGGCCGATGAATCCTGTAAAGCCTGGTCCGAACTTGAAGCCGATGAAGAGAATTTTGTAGAGGGCGATGGTTGCAAGCCCGGTCAGTGCCACTTGCAGGGTGTGGTGATGAAAGAGGGCCACCCCCACCAGAGTCACGGCAAACAGGATGAAGTCCAGGGGAATGCCGAAGAGCAGCGGTGGTTCATTGGGTTTGTAGTTGGCAAGCCCTGCTGGTTCCATGGGGTTGGAGGCTGGCAAAAAGATTAACGCCAGGACGGTTAGAACGGCTAATGAGCCGAAAAATAAGAGGATTTTGTTGCGTGACATTCTCTTGCTCCCAGGACAGCCGAATTCATCTGCTTCGTTGCTGAAGCAGATTTCACTTTTGTTGAAGTCGAATTTCAATCGTAGTCCGGGAAAATAACCTCTTATCTATCAGAATATCAATGTTTGATGATATTCTGATAGAAAATTTGAAAAATTTTCCTACGTGTTGAGGTGGAGAGTCTCTGCCAGTCCGTATGGCATTCGCTTTTTTTTGGCTTTGAACTGGGAGTGGTGGCCTGCTCTTCGCGGATGTATGCTTGTGGCATGGGTATGAGGGAGGAGAGCACCTTGGATGTTAAGGTTATGGACTAATAAACGCCTTTATTAATAACTTGAAAATGTTTTCAATAATCCCTAGACCATATTAACACTTTTAATAGGAATTTGGCGATCCCCTTCTGCCTATTTAACAGTGCAGCCTCGTCCATTATCTAAAGCTATGACGATTAAAAGGTGGTTCCTCCTCTCCAAAATGCAAAAAACCGTTCAGGCAAGTAATATAATAATATGGCATGGAGCCATTCTTGAGTTTATACTGTGCAGTCGGCAGAAAAAGTTCGCCCCCGTTATAACCACAGTCCATCCTAATAATTTGGAAAATATAATGAAAAGTGCCGAATCAACGGTGGGGCATTCTTTACTGGCTCCTTATGGATTGATTGTATTGATTTCATTGGTGATATTTTTAATCTATGCTTATGCGGGATACGCCTTGGAATATACAGGAGACTCGGCCAATTATCATGTCTTTAATTCCATGACCTTTCAACAGCTTTTATCTCATACCGTTCCCCCTGGATATCCCTTTCTGTTGTGGCTGTTTGCAAATAAATTGACTTCCATGGAAATGCTTCCTGTTGTGCAATTTGCTGTCCACTCCCTGGCAGTACTCTTTTTATATCATGCCATGGTGGTTTATGGCCTGCGCTCCCTTGGCAGTTTTTTGGTGGCTTTGGGGTTGCTTCTGGCAGATGTGATGCGCAATCATGGGAATCAGGTAATGAGCGAGGCCTTTACCGTCTCCTTTGCTGCTATCGCACTGGGATTTATATTTTTTCTTACCGCCCCCCACACCTTTTCCCCAAAGCAGCGGATTGTTCTGTGGTTGGGGTTGGCCATTTCTGTCGTGATGACCATCCTAATACGACCGGCTTTTTTGTTTTTTCCATTTTTTTGCCTGCTGGCAGGTTATCTGTTGGGAGAAAAAAATGGGCTAACCTCAAGATGGAAATTTTACGGCCTGTTGCTCACGGCCTGTTTTTTACCCACGCTGGGTTATGGCTGGCTTCATCAGTCGGTGACTGGCTATTTTGGCGTCAGCAACTTTCGGGGGGCCATCATGATGGCTGCGGTGGGGCCTCTGTTGAATAAAGAAAACGTGGAACAAATTTCCCCACCCTTGCAACCCTTGGCGCAGGCCTATATTCAATATCGGGACAGGTATATTGGTGAGCGGAGAGCAGTCGATCGCTACCCGGCAGCAGGGACTCTTCCACTCAAACCCAACGGGGAAATCCATATACGGGAGTGGGTCACCAACAGGGTTTACTATGCGGCCCACCAAAAAAGTCGTTTTGCCGCCTATGGTCATTATAATGTTTATCAGGATCCCTTGCGTCTGCCCATGGCCGACCATTATCTGGCCCAGTTGGCAGGGGAGGTGGTGCAATTTGCTCCACAAACCTACCTGCTTTGGGTCGTGGGTAATTACGGCCAGGTGCTTCCTCACCTTTTTTCTCACAGCACCACGTTGAATATGGCCTGTTTGCTCTTGCTGGGTATTTTGATCACGGCCCTGTTGATAAACAAAGGCAGGATGGTGATATCTGAGGAGATAGCCAAAGAAATGGGCTTATGGGCGGGATTGGGCGGATTATTCTTTCTCATGGCCACATCGTTAGTCGCCGTTTCTGCCTATATGGATGTGCGTCATGTGACCACTGGCGGATATTTATTGCTTCCAGCCATTTTGTTGGCCATTCAAGGCGTAGCAGCCAGCCTGAAACCATAAAAAAAAGCGGGCCGTTGATCTCAACGACCCGCTTTTATTCTGGTGCCCAGGAATGGAGTTGAACCATCATGACCTTGCGGCCACTAGAACCTGAATCTAGCGCGTCTACCAATTTCGCCACCTGGGCTTGAATCCCCGATTATATAGGATCCTGAGGGGGTGTCAAGAAACTTTCTAATGGATAGAATGACTGCCTGCCACCAATTGGGCGGGGTCGAATCCCAACTGACGAATGGCGGTACTCCACCGTTGGGCAGGCGGGATTTCGAACAAAAGATCACGATCCATGGAAGAGACCAGCCAGGAGTTTTCCCGCAACTCTCCTTCCAGTTGACCCGTCCCCCAACCGGCATAGCCAAGGGCAAACAGAAAACGATCATCACTGCTGGGTTGGGCCAGATAATTGAGAATATCCGGGTTGGTACCCATGAATAAATTGGGGTCTACCTGTATAAAGCCAGGAATATCCAGCGGTTTTTCGTAGAGGATAAATCCCCGCTCTGGGGCGACCGGTCCCCCGATGTAAAGGGGTGGCTTGTCTTGGCGCAACCAGTTGAGTCCCAACTGCTGAAGAACATTATCCAAACTGCTGGGATGGGGACGGTTGATGACCAACCCCAAAGCCCCCTCCTCTGAATGGGCGCAAACAAAGATTACCGTGCGGTGAAAATTGGAATCCCGTAAGCTGGGCATGGCGATGAGAAGTTTTCCAGCCAGGCTCTGCATATGTTTCATGGCAGTTCCTTTCACTTCCACCTTGATTTCACCCATGGTCCCGCTCCATGGCCAACTGCAAGCGATCATGGATGCCATCAAATCCTCCGTTACTCATGATAACCACATGGTCGCCGGAGTAGCATGCCTCTGTCAACCGGTTTATGGCCTCCTGGGCCGATTCCACCACTTGGGCAAAACGCCCCACGGATTGCAGGTGGTGGGCAATGGCATCCACATCCAGAAGATCATGGGCAGGCAAACCACGGGCGGCAGGGCGGGCCAGAAGAATGCCATCCGCCCCGGATAAGGCCTGGGGCAGGCGATCCTGATGGATGCGACGACGCATGGTATTGGAACGAGGTTCCACCACCACCCAAATACGCCCCCCAGTAGAAAGGGAGGCACGCAACCCGGCAATGGTGGTGGCAATGGCGGTGGGATGGTGGGCAAAATCATCATAGACCGCCACACCATGACTGGTAAACCGCAATTGCAAACGACGGGCAACCCCCTGAAAGGAATTCAATCCCCGCTGCACCCGTTCCACCTCCGCCCCCAACTCCAGGGCAACGGCAGCGGCTGCCAGACCATTTTGAATGTTATGGCGTCCCAACAGCGACCATTGCACCTCCAATACCGGTTCCCCCTGTCGCAAGAGCTGCCAGTGGCTGCCATTTTCTGCCAACAGGCGGGCGGCGTAGGGATAGGAGGGATCAAAACCATAGAGGACCACAGGGGAATAGACCTTATCCAGCAATCCCCGAATTTCCGGGTCATCCCCGTTGGCAATCACCTGGCCGGACGAGGGAACACAGCGAAGCAACAGACGAAACTGTCGACGGATGGACTCCAGATCGGGATAGATATCGGCGTGATCATATTCCAAATTGTGCAATACCAGGGTGCGGGGCCAGTAATGCAAAAATTTGGCCTGTTTATCAAAAAAGGCCGTGTCATATTCATCCCCTTCCACCACCACATGGTTTCCCTGGGGAAAGCGGGCACCCTGGCCAAAGTTGAGGGGAATGCCACCGATGAGGAAACCCGGTTGCCAACCCGCCTCTTCCAGTAACCAGGCGGTGAGACTGGAGGTGGTGGTCTTGCCATGGGTCCCCGCAACGACCACCGGATGACGACCATTCAAGACATGACGATGGAGCCAGTCAGCCCCCGACATAAAGGGGATGGAAGAGTCCAGCAAAGCTTCCAGTTCAGGATTACCGCGAGAGATGGCATTGCCCACCAGCACCAGATCGGGTGGTGGTTGCAGATTGTCCGCGCGATAGCCCTCCTGAACCTTTATACCCCGTTCGGCCAGAAAGGTACTCATGGGCGGATAGACATCACTGTCGGAGCCAGAGACCTGCCATTGGGACTCTTGCGCCAGGGCTGCCAAGGCGGCCATGGCGGTTCCGCAGATGCCGATGATATGTAAATGGGCCATGACTCAATCCCAAACCAGGGGCCAGGAAGTCTCCCCACAGGTGGTTGCCAGAAAATGTTCCAACAGATTCCAATCAAAAAAGGGACCCGGATCCCACTTGCGCCCAGGGGCAATGTGCTGGTGCCCGGTGATGGATGACAAAGAGGGCACGTGATTTCGTAAGGTGTGGTAGAGACGGGCCAGTTGTTCATACTGAATGGGTATGAAAGGGGTTTGCCAGTCGCCTTCCAACTCCACACCAATGGAAAAATCGTTACACCCTTGTCGTCCCTGCCATTCACTCACCCCGGCATGCCAGGCCCGCTTGCCAACAGGTACAAATTGGGTGATCGCCCCCAGTCGGTTGATGACAAAATGGGCGGCCACCCGCAAGCCGGTCAACTGGGCAAAGTCGGGATGGGCAGCAGGGTCGAGCCTGCCCAAAAATAAATCTTCCACATAAGGACCACCAAAATGACCAGCGGGCAGGCTGATGGCATGAACCACCAGGAGTTCAATGGCCATGCCTGCCGGGCGTTGGTCACAATGGGGTGAGGGCAGATAGCACCAGGAAGGCGTCAGAAGACATTCTCCACCAGTTTGACTGCCGGAATACGCTCCCGCATGATGCGCTCGATGCCCATTTTGAGGGTCATGGTTGCCCCTGGGCAACTGCCACAAGCCCCACGCAGACGCACCCGCACCACATTTTCGGGAGTCACTTCCACCAACTCCACATCCCCACCATCCCGTTGCAACATGGGACGAATTTCTTCCAGAACCGCCTTGACTTGCTCAAGCATGGATCATCTCCAAAAAAAGGTTACCGACAAGCATCATTCGCCCACCATGCCCAGTTCATTCAGGGTCAAGCGTCCCACCGCCTTCAAGAGGCGAAAGCGGGCCAGTTCCCAGGAATAGCGGCTTTTGGCCAGATTGGTCTGGGCGGTAAAATATTCATTTTGGGCATCCAACAAGTCCAGGGAGGTACGGGTGCCCACCTGAAACTCCTGTTCCACCCCCTCCATGGCCGCTTTGGAGGCCTTCACTCCATCTTCCAAGGCCTTCACCGAGGCATCGGCACTCTTGATATCCAGGATGGCCTGGGTGGTCTCCCGCTGAATTTGTTGCAGAAGACGATCATAGGTGGCCATTTGATTGTCCCGATCCGCCCTGGCCTGCTGGGTGCGGGAGGTGGTCAATCCCCCTTTGAAGAGGGGGAGATTCATGGTGACACCCATGGTGAATTCGTTGAGATCGGTTTTGAAACCAGAAACCTCCACATCGGTTTTTTTGAAATAGGTGGAGGAGAGGTTAACGGTTGGCAAATGTCCCGCCTTTTCCAACTCTATATTGCTTTCCGCCACGGCCAGACGCAAACGGGCCGCTTCCAGATCGGGCCTTTGCATCATCTGATTCTGGGCCTCTTTGGCAGAAATAGTGAGGGAGGCAGGGTTGAGGGTGGGCAAAACCAGATTATCCACGGGTGGAAAACCCACCAGCTCCACATAACGGGCGTCCGCCGCTGCCAGGGAGTTGTCGGCACTGATTTTATTGGCTCGAGCAAGAGAAACCCTGGCCAGAGCCTGACTCACATCGGTCATGGTCAGCTCACCGACGGTGAAGCGGGCTTGGGTGGCTTCCAGTTGATGTTCGGTAAGGCGCAAGTTGTTATCCGCCAAATCCACCACATCTCTTGCCTGCAACCATTCAATGGCCCCCTGCACCACTGAGATGGCAATGGTCTGCCGCATGGCCTCAAAATCTTGTACATAGGCTTTCACAAAAGGATCGGCCTGCCGGTAGGCCTCAATGGCCTGCCAGTTGAACAAGACCTGGTTCATGCTCACACCCAAGCGACCAATATTGGTATTTTGGCTGGGAAACTTTTGATAATCCACAGATGTTTTGCTCTTTCCCGCTTCCAGATCAATGCTGGGCAGCAAAGAGGCCATGGCCTGGCTGTATTTTTCCTCGGCAGAACGCAAACTGGCCGCTGCCGAGGCCATATTAGGATTATTCTCCAGGGCATTTTGCAAAGCCTGGTGGAAGGATTGAGCTGGATTTTCTGCCGCCTGCAGGGTAGCACATGAGGCCCACGCCAACAGGCAAACCATGATGGGGCGGCAGCAGAATAAGGCGGGTGAGTCTTTCAACAATGCCGGCATCCTTGATGTTTGATAATCGGGTTAAAATACTCAGTATACTCTTTCATAAATCACTGCCAAGTCTTTTTTAAGATTGCTCCAATAATCCTTAGACATCCAGACGATCCCGTGCAAAATCGGCCCGTTCCTGGATAAACCGAAAACGTTCAGCCGGCTTTTTACCCATGAGACGATCAAAGGTATCCTGGGTAGCGGCATCATCATCCACCACTACCTTGAGCAAACGACGGGATTTGGGATTCATGGTGGTCTCCCGCAATTGGGCAGGGTCCATTTCACCCAAACCTTTAAATCGGGAGATGGTAATCTTCGCCCGTGGTTGCTTGCGGGTAATCTCCTTGATCCAACGCTCCCGTTCGGCATCGTCCAGAGCGTAAATGGAGTCATTGCCCCAGGAAAGCCGGTACAGGGGCGGCATGGCCAGATAGAGATGACCCCGCTGGATCAGGGGACGCATATAGCGAAAGAAAAAGGTCAACAATAGGCTGGTGATATGATCCCCATCCACATCAGCGTCGGCCATGAGGATGACACGACCATACCGAATACGCTCCACGGTGAAATCTTTTCCCCACCCCGCCCCGATGGCGATGGTAAGATTCTGAATTTCCACGTTTTTTTCAAAGCGTTCCAGATTGGCCTGCTCCACATTGAGAATTTTTCCCCGCAGTGGCAACACCGCCTGAAAGTTACGATCCCGGGCCTGTTTGGCGGATCCGCCTGCCGAGTCGCCTTCCACAATGAACAATTCGGATTGGGAGGTATCGTTGGTGATGCAATCGGTCAACTTGCCCGGCAGGGTCAAGCGACTGGTGGCGGTTTTGCGGGCGGTGGTGGTCTCTTTTTTGCGGCTTAACCGATCCTTGGCCCGCTCCACCATGGCTTCCACCAGACGGGTGGCCTGTTCAGGACGGGCGTGCAGCCAGTGGTCCAGGTCATCCTTAAGAATGGTTTCCACCACTCTGGTCAATTCAGGATTATTGAGACGGTCTTTGGTTTGGCCGGAAAATTCAGGGTTGGGAATAAAGACCGACAGCACACCGATCATTCCCCCCTGCACATCTTCGCCGGTCAAAGTGATGCCACGGGGGAGCAGGTTACGGCTTTCGGCAAATTCCCGAAAACCTTTGAGGAGAGCGGAGCGGAAACCCACATCATGGCTACCCCCACCGGGGGTGGGGATGGTGTTGCAATAGGTGAGGATGGAGGTATCATCTTTGCGGGTCCAGGTCATGGCCCACTCCATACGGGAGCGTCCATCCCCCAATTTTTCCCGTCGGCCATCGAAGGGTTCCGGGCACAGGAGAGATTCGGCGGACAGGCTGTCGCGGATGTAATCCCGCAAGCCGTTGGGAAAGTGAAAACGCACCTCCTCCCGACCTGCGATACGGGCAACGATGGTCACCCCACGGGTGAGATAGGCGCGGGAGCGACACATTTCCAGCACCCGCTCCCCTTCCAGCGGGGTATCCCCAAAAATTTCCTTGTCGGGCAAAAAGGTGACGCGGGTGCTATGGGTGCGACTGGGTTCCAGCTTTTCCAGGGGGGAGGCTACCTTGCCACGGGCGAAGCGTTGACGCCAGTGGAAACCATCCCGCTCCACCAACACCTCACTCCATTCGGAGAGGGCCGTCACCACCGAGACGCCAACCCCGTGGAGACCACCAGAAGTTTCGTAGGCTTGGTTGCTGAACTTGCCGCCAGCGTGGAGCATGGTCATCACCACTTCCAGGGCGGACTTGTCGGGATAGCGGGGGTGGGGGTCCACCGGGATGCCGCGTCCGTTATCTCTGACGGAGACCACCCCGTCTTCGTGGAGCCAGAGCTGGATGCGGTCGGCGTGGCCGGCCACGACCTCATCCATACTGTTGTCCAGGACTTCCGCCACCAGATGGTGGAGGGCACGGCTGTCGGTCCCACCGATATACATGCCGGGACGGCGACGAACTCCCTCCAATCCCTCCAGGACTTCGATATGGGAAGCGTTATAGGAACTCATGACGACATGGCCTAGAGGCTAACGGCCCAAAATGTTGATTGTAATCTCCATGCGCAACAGGGCTTTTTGAAAAGCCAGACGTTTTTGCATATTGACAAAAATTGGGCCTTGCAGGTTAGGCTTGATCTTGCCGCCGGAGAGGGCGAAAAGGGGAAGCCGGATGTTTTCCACCATGGCCTTTCGTGAGAGGACCAGGAGGGTTCCGATGGTGTCTTCACCGGTATTTTCGTCGATCTCCAGGGTGCGCATTTCATCTTCTTCCAGCATGAGCTGGTAGGCGATACCGGCTTCGCTGGCATCCACCACATTGAAGACCACTTCCGGGTCATCCAGGGATTGCAACCAGAAGACCCTTGGGGCATCTCCCCTTGGACGACTGCTCTCTTCTTCCACCAGGAAGAGGGCAAATTTTTGGCAGTTTTCAAAACCGGGAACCCCACGGGGAAAGGTGAAAACGGCCTCTTCATCCACTTCCACAAGACCGGAATGCTTGGTTTGTAATTGTATTTTCATAGCGGAGTTCCATTTTGGCAACGCTTTGGCAAACTGGGAAAATGGCATTCTCCTTTTATACGCTTATCAGCCTTTTGACAAGGCGTTACACAACATTGTGCCGCGAAACTGTTTCCGGGAAAGTGTGTCAGGAGAAAAGTAGCCTATAAGATACACTCTTGGATAAAATTGGTTTGGTGCATGGTGTCCATCCACCAGGAGATTTGACAAATGGCATCAGGATGCCTACCCTAATTTGCAAAAGAACATACAAACCCCCATGAGGAGTGTGCCAAGGATGAGGCAGTATTGTTTGGTACATGAGAAGAAGATTCTTTATGGACCCACCCATTGGAACAGTCGCCGGTTCACTCAGAAGGCGGCGGGGGCCATGGTATCCATAGCGGGTCGGAGCTTGACTGTCCCCATACCGGTGATTCCGCCCAGTGAGTGGATCAATATTGGCAGTGGGTTGCGCATTTTATTGGTGACCCATCATATTGCCCCTTATGATCCATTTTTTCAGGTTCCGTATCCGTTGGGCTATCGGGTAACGGGGACGGAGGTTCAGCGTGTTTATGGCATCCAGGATCGTACCCTGGAGGATTTACGTGCCCAATCGTTACAGACTGCCCGAACCGTAGCTTATCGCCGTTTGCAATTGACGGATTGGTATGTGATACGTGCATTGGAGCCTGGTGGCAAGCCTGTTCCCAAGGATATATTGGAGATGCGGGCGACCATACGAGATCGGTGCAATGCCATTGAGGATGCCATTTTGGCGGCCAAGACCATTGAGGATATCAAGTCTGCGGGTGCTCACTTATGGGAGGACGAGGAAGAAGAACCGGAGGAGTCTTTTTATCCCACCCGCATGGATTTGGATTTGGAAGAAGCCATCCTGTGACAGAAAAAATCTCCATGGACCTTGACAGTTCCCGGCCAGATATGGGAGGATTTCTTCTTTGGGCCGTTAGCTCAGGTGGTAGAGCAGCTGACTCTTAATCAGCGGGTCGAAGGTTCGAGTCCTTCACGGCCCACCAAGAATATCAAAGGCTTCCGCCACTTGTGGCAGAAGCCTTTTTGGTTTGGTACCCACATAGTACCCAACCGGAAGCATGGAACGCTGTCTTATCCAACGTTAACCTTTATTCAGACTAAAAGATAAACAGATGAAATTGCCAAATGTCGGCTGGTCTGCTCAAAGGCACAGCCATTCCAAAGAACTTTCCCGTAGAACTTTTTGTTTTTCGATGCTCTTGCTGGGGGTTAGCGGGTGCTCAAACAATTCTTCCCTGATAAAGGTTGCCGGTGATGCCCTCAATGTGGCCATACGAGGCTTTCCGGGCACCCCTCTGGATCGCGACCAGATAGAGGCTCTGCCCTATGCCAGCTTGGCCGCCAAACTGGGCAAAGGTCCCCGTTCTTTGCTGGTGTTGGGAAAGGTCGCCAAGCAGGAGTTGCATTGGTATTCCGCTGATCACATCGTTATGGTGACCTATCGTGGGCGTTTGATGAAAACCGCTGGATTGCCAAAAAATCTTTCTCAAACTCTCCTTTACAAAGATGACCCATTTAAATCACCCCGGAAACCGACACCCGGAACTTCCGCTGTGACGCGCGTTATTAATCTTTCTCCCGATGAAATCTACCAGGATCCGGTCGTGTCTACTTGGCAAGGCGGGGAAAGTGAAACCATCGAGATCGTGAATCGGAGGTATGAAACTGTCCGCTGGGAGGAAGTATGCCGTTGTAAAATTTCCGGCTGGAAGTTCACCAACACCTTCTGGTTCGACCCAGAGCATGCGTTGGTATGGCGTAGTGAGCAACATATCCACCACGAGCTTCCTCCCATCACCATTGAGATGTTGAAGCAAAATCAAACCTGATTGGGGCATCGGCAACCGTTGGTTTATAAATAATACTTCGTAAATGAAATTTCTTGCCTGCGCTACCTCGTCCTTGACAAATCCAAGGATTTGCATTTACCCTGCCCCGAGACGGGTTGTGTACCGCCTTGGGTACAAAATTTTTCCAATCGGCAGACTGCATGTCGTTGGACGACCGGTGTGGATACAAGGAAAAAGAGGTTTTGCCATTCATGCAATCATCCCAGGAAAAATTGCAATTTTTGCTCTTGGAGATACTGTCCACCCAACCGGTGGACCCTGGAATGTTGCAGGAAATGGATGCAGAGGGCTGGCAAACAGTATCGAAAATGGTCCAACAGCACCGTCTTGGTCCACTCTTTTTTTGGAGAATTGGTAGGGAGCAAAAGCATGTTTATTCACTGATTCCAGAGGAGATTAGGGATACACTTCAAAAAAGTTTTCTCTCAAGCAACTTCAGATCTCTTGCGCTGCAAAAGGAATTGATTGAGATCGTTCGTCACCTGAATGCGGCCAATATCCCCTGCATCGTATTGAAAGGCCCCTATCTGGCCTGGTTTGCCTATCCCAACCCCGGGCTGCGCCCCTGCAGGGATTTGGATCTTCTGGTCCCTGCGGATAAGGTTGTCCACGCTTTTGACGTTCTGCTGAAATGCGGCTACGAAAAATCCCATGCTGCCGTGGATCCGCTCATGACGGAAGATGCGAACCATTTGACGCATCTCATTGCAAAAAAATCAAAAATCGCAATAGAACTTCATTACAGCATTTATTACAAACACAGCAACCATGCAAGCATCCCTCTGGATCAGGATGTTGACTATTGGAGCAGGAAGGTTCAACAGACCATCGCCAATGTGGAAATTTCCTACTTCTCTCCCATGGATGCTCTGCTTCATTTGATCGTTCACGCGGTCTACCAGCACAACATGTCCAATGGCCCCCTGGTGTTGAGCGACCTGGCCTACCTGCTGCGCAAGGAGAAGATAGACTGGCCAGCCTTTTGGGCCTTGGCCAGCATAGGAAACTGGGAACGAGGGAGTCATCTCGTGCTCAAAGCTGTCGCACGCTATTATCAAGATGTGGATGTCGATTTTTCCGAAAGCCTACTCAAAGGGAGGGTCGACGAAAATATCATCTCCAGTTTTCTTTTTTTATCTTTGCGGGATACCAAGTCAAGTGCAAATGTCATTCTTCATGCCAAAGAAAAACAATTAAAGCTGGCTAGATTTATAGTCATGTGTTTGGGAGAGCTTTTCCCTTCCAGGCATAGTATCTCCGCCCGCTACAATATCGATATAAATTCATTTGCTCTCACTATCGGTTATGTGAGACGTTGGACGGATCTCTTTTTGCGCTACTTCCCGAATTACCTCTTAGCAAAAAAACATCCTCAACTCTCCCATGAAGCAGAGCAATTATTTCAGTTGAGGACATGGCTGAGAGGAGATAAGGTACGGTTCCAAGACCAGATTGTCCACCAGGAATCACGATGAATCTGATTCATGCTGATAACCTGGCCCACCCATCAGGAAAACCGTTTGAAAACGCAGAGATTTCAGGATACACTTGCACGGATGCAAGATCGGTGTGGTAGGACGTCCTGCGTGAAAAACCATACAAGAGCAGACAATGTCTTTGGACTTTATCCATGGGCACCATGTGCGAAACAGTGAAGGTAAACAATGCTAAAAGACGCTTTTCCAAAAAAGAAGATCATTATTTCACTGGTTGCCACACTGACGGGGCTGCTGCCTGGCATTGCGAAATCTCTCGAATCGGATGAGCTGGAGAGCTTGCGCCAGAAGTATTTGGATCGAAAAGGCATCCATATGCAAGATAAGCGGTCATCTACGCTCCCGGATTCAGCTATGGCGGTTAAACAGGCGGAACTGGAAAAACAAACCCGACAAAACCTGAAGGCAAACTCCCGCATCGAAGCAGACTACAACAAACGGCCCAACGGCGCGGGATTGAACCAGTTCGGCTATGAGACCTTTGTTGGTATTCACCCGGTTGGCATGGGAACCGGCACCATTCGGGAAGATTACCATCTGGGGGTGGGTGATGAGATCATCATCAATGTAAGCGGCCAAAATCCCCTGGTTTTGGATCTAACCGTGGATAATGAGGGTCGTCTGGTCCTTCCCAACCTCCCCCCCATCCAGGTGGCAGGACGTACCTTTGGCGAAGTCCGCAAAGAATTGGAAGCACGGGTTTCAGCAACCAGTGTTGGATCGAAGGCCGTGGCCTCGGTGGGAACGGTGCGCATGATATCGGTGATGGTTATGGGCGAGGTTTCCCAACCAGGTATGGTCAGCCTAACCGGACTTTCCACTCTGGTCGATGCCCTCTATGCCTCCGGCGGTGTCACCAAAATGGGTTCCTTGCGCAACATCACCCTGCAAAGAGAGGGGCAGGCACCTGCAATCCTGGACACCTACGACCTACTCATGAACCGCCCGACCAGCCCCATCCCGCTGTTACGGGATGGAGACCGGGTCGTCGTGCCAACCATCGGCCATACCGTGGCCGTAACCGGTGAGGTGAAACGTCCCGGCATTTTTGAATTGCGCTATCCCGACGAAGGGGTGACCAAAAACCTGCTGGAATGGGCTGGTGGGCCATTGCGGGCACGGGGAACAAAACTGCAAAAGCAAACCCTGGACAAAATCGGTCGGGAAATTTTTGAAATCATTCCCCAGGATGCCACCAGTCATTTTGGCGACAGTGACATTCTCACGGTGCGCATGATCAGCAATCGTGCCATGGATTTGGTCAAGCTGGGGGGAGAAGTGCGTGTGCCGGGCGAATATCCTCTGGCTTCAGCCAACAGTGTGCGCGAATTGATCGGTCGGGATGGCAATGCGGAAAATGTCATTGGTCTGCGGGCTTATTTGCCTTTTGCGGTGCTGCAAAACTATGACCGGGTTACCGGTATTCCCTCCTACCGATCGTTCAACCTGCAGGAAATCATCCGTGGCGGAAAAGATATCCCGCTGAAGGATAAAGACCATGTGCTGGTTTTCTCCGAGGACGATATCAAATTTCTCTCTTCCAACACGTTGCAAACGGTCCTGGCCACCCAGTCTTTCCAGGATATGGCAAAGAAAAGCGAAGCAGCGGCAGAAGCCCCGCCCAAAACGCCCTGCAAAAGTCTGACCGAGTTGGCAGGATTGCTGGGCAGTTCCCAGGAAGGACGACTTGCCAGGGCCATTCAAATTGCCAAGGTTGATCGGGAATCCTCCCACAGCGAGGCGGATTCCTGTCCGAAAATATATGAAGAAAACCCATATCTGCTCCCCTTTGTGTTGGAGCATGTCTCCGCCATCCTGGGTGAGGTGCGCCGCCCCGGCAATTATCCTCTGATCGGCAAGGTTTCCCTGCAAACCCTGTTATCCTTGAGTGGTGGTGCGACCAGAGAGCACAATCCGGCCCGAATGGAGGTGCATCGCAATGTTCCGGGAGCGAATGGCAAAGAAGAACTGGAACGCATCCACGTCAATCTCCAAAAAACGACAGCCTCCTCCGTCTCTTTGCAAACGGGAGACATAGTCCAGGTCTATCCCAAAGAGGTTCACGCGGTAACTTTGTCCGGCCATGTACGCCAAATCGGCAGGCATGATCTGGCTTCAGCCTCAAGCGTGTCACAACTGATTGGGCGCGGGCGTGTTGCAGAAGATGTCCTGTTGACGGGAGCCTATCTCCCCTTTGCTGCCATCATGTCTCACAATCCGGTGACCGGCGTTCCCAGCTTCCAGGCCTTCAACCTCCAAGACGTGGTGCAAGGCATCCAGGACGTTCCCCTGCGTCACCATGATCAAGTGGTGGTCTTTTCGGAAAACGATATCCGCTTCCTGTCATCCACCGCCTTGCAGAAAGTTCTTGTTACCAGGGTTTATGCGGATGTCGCGAAGGAGGAAAAAGCCGTTGAGGGGAGGGAATCTTTCAAACTCCCGCGAATGGCATCGTGCAAAAGCCTTCGAGAGTTGGCAGAATTGCTGGGCAGTGCCTCAGAGGGGAGGTTTTCCAGAGCCGTCCAATCAGCTCTGACTTTTGAAAAAGAAAATATCGACTATGCGGTGACATGTCCTACCATTTATGAGGCTAACTCCTATCTGTTACCCTTTGTTCTGGAGCATATTGCCGCCATCACGGGTGAGGTGAGACGACCTGGCAACTATCCCCTGATCGACAGCGTTTCCCTGGATACCCTGGTCTCCCTGAGTGGTGGTTTTACCAACGAGCATGACCCAGCGCAAATAGAAATCGACCGGGATACCACCAGAGCCGCTGGCAACACCCTCACCCGGTTTCGCGTGGACCTGCGAAAAATGGCTGCCAGTGACATCCCTATCCTGCAAGGGGATGTGGTGCAAATCCGCCCCATGGAGACCAATCGGGAAAAACTGGGGATAACTCTGGTAGGTGAGTTTTCACGGCCAGGCTACTTCGACATTCGCCGCGACGAGACACTTTCCAGCGTCATTGAAAGAGCTGGTGGCCTGACTGAGCAGGCCTATCCCATGGGTGCCGTTTTTTCACGCGAACAGATGAAAAAGGAAGAAACGAAACAACTGGCTCGCTATGTTCGCGACCTGCAGGATGCCATGATGGGTGTCATGCAAAGCGGCACCCGTTCCCAACCTGGATCGGAACAGGGTGTGGTGGCAGCGGTCAACAGCCTTATTGCCCAGACAAAGGAAACCAAACCCATTGGTCGCATCGTCATCGAGGCAGACCCCACCATTCTGTCAGTACATCCAGAACTCGATACCATTCTCATGGGGGGGGATGTTCTTTATATGCCCAAGCGCACCAATACGGTGATCATCATGGGGGAAGTGCTCAGTCCGGGGGCCTTTATTTTTTCTCCTGGTTTGAAACCGGATGATTACATTCAAAAGGCAGGCGGACTGCGTGAATTTGCCGATCAAAGTCGTATTTTTGTCGTCAAACCCGATGGCACGGCCCAACCTCTTCGCCTGTCTGCCTGGAACTATTCCACCACCAACGTTCCGCCCGGAAGTACCATCGTGATACCCCGGGAAGTCAAAATGCCGGTTGATTTGCTGGGCCTGACCCAGGCGTTGTCCAGTGTTGTGAGCAGTCTGGCCATCTCCGCAGCCTCCATAGCCACCATCCAGCGTTGACGTTGATACGTTGTCGGGGCAAAGTTCTGCCCCGACAACACGCTGCCTTATCTAAAGGATTGAGTTGGATTCATGCGGTTTTCCTCCCCCAAGGCTACCTATCAACAGAGGCTGATGCTCCTGGCATCCGCCTTGGCCATGGTCGGTGCGCAGTTGGAAGCTGCCGAGAAGGATTCTTTGCGCCACCATCCCTGGTTTGACGAAAATGGCGGCGTAGGACTCATGCAAACCCCCACCGCGCGTTTTGCCGACGATGGCGAAGTTGGCATTGGGTTGGCGAGGAACTATCCCTACGACAACTATTTCGCAACCATCCAATTTTTCCCATGGCTGCATACCACCTTGCGGTATGTCGATATATTGAACGTTCTGTACGACCCCGACAATGCATTCGGATTCAACAGCAAACAATCAAGTAAATCCCGTGCCCTTGATGTTAAATTTAGATTGCTTCAAGAAACGGAATATTCTCCACAAGTATCCCTTGGGCTGCAGGACTTTTTGGGAACATCTCAGTTTTCCGGTGAATATCTGGTGTTGGGTAAACGTTGGTATGATCTCGATTTCAGTTTGGGAGTGGCCTGGGGACGAATGGGCAACCGGGGTGATCTACCCAACCCTCTGCGACTATTGAACAGTCGTTTTTCCACTCGTATTAGTGATAACGGCGGAGGCGGCAAACCTAGTGCTGGGCAATGGTTCGCCGGGAAAGATGTCGGCCTGTTTGGTGGCGTGCGTTATGATACACCGGTGAAAGATCTGAGCTTGATGATTGAGTTGGAAGGGAATGATTACCAGAACGAGCCCTTCCAAAATAGCCAGGATGTTAAATTGCCTGTCAATGTAGGCCTACGCTATCGCCTGTGGGGAGCGGTGGATCTCGGGATCAATTATGAACGGGGCGAGCGTGCCACCATGAGCCTCGTTTTCCGCTCCAACCTTAACCAGAATAAGGGCATGCCGAAATTGTTTGACCCTCCCCCGGAGACCGTCAAACCCCGTTCGAACGCAATCAAGGAGATGTCGAAAGATCAAGCCCAAACGCTTTTTCAGGAGCTAAAAAATGAGGAGAATATCACCGGATACCGTCTGTCGGTAGATACCAAGAGACATCGGGCCAGATTGGAAAAATCAGGTGGGAAATATCCTTTCCCACAAACCTTGGGGCGCACAGCCCGCATCATGGCCAACAATCTTCCCAAGGACATCGAATTTTTGGAAGTTACCGACATCAATGGCGGGTTGCCAGTATCCCAAATTGGGGTGTGGCGTAAGGATTTGGAAAAAGCCCAAGTTCATCGAAGTTCCCCTGAAGAAATTCTCGCCAGAGCAAAATTTGAGCGAGGAGACGAGCCCGATTGGCAGGGAGAAGTCTTCATCAACGAAAATGATGAGAATAGCACAAATCTATTTATCGAACCTGGCTATAGACAACATATGGGCGGCCCGGAACAATTTTATTTTTTCCAGATTTATGCACGGATTGGTATGGAAGCAGACCTGGGGTCCGGCTTTTCCATTTCCACCCAGATTGCCGCAGATGTGATTAATAACTTTGACAATATGAAGCTGAAATCAGACAGCGCACTCCCTCATGTGCGGAGCGATATTCAACAATATCTGAAACATGGCAAGACGGGTATATTTTCCTTGCAGGCGAATCAGCTCTTGGAACTTCCTGGTTCCTGGTATGGACGACTCAGCGCGGGCTTGCTGGAAGATATGTTTGCAGGTGTCGGCGGGGAACTTCTCTATGCACCCTTCAATCAATCCTGGGCGGCGGGGATCGATTTGAACTGGGTCAGGCAACGAGAATATGACATGATGTTCGGGCTGCAGGACTACCAGATAACCACAGGACACCTCTCGTACTACCAGCAACTGCCTTTCTATGACATGCTTGCCAAAGTGCATGCAGGACGTTATCTGGCCGGGGACAAGGGTGCAACCTTCGACCTTTCTCGCCGCTTTGACAACGGTACGGTGGTAGGAGGATTCTTTACGCTTACCGATGTTCCCGCAACCACCTTTGGTGAAGGTAGTTTCGACAAAGGAGTATACCTCTCCATTCCCCTGGATCTGTTGTTACCAACCTCCACCAACCGATCGGCAGGGTTTGCCTGGCGGCCACTGACCAGGGATGGAGGACAGCGACTGGGAATCAGCAAGTCCCTTTACGACATTGTTACCGCAGGGCGGAACGACCATGTGACACGCGAGTGGGGTAAATTTTTAAAGTAGGGCCTTCTTACGATTTCGTGGTTGCGGCCTTTTTTTGCCGCCGGATCATGTTACGGAGGAAAACTGCCAATATTCCCACAAAAACACCCCCAAAAAATCCCAGCATAATGGTGAGCAATCGCTTCGGCTTGACATAAGCATTTTCGGGCGGGACAATCGCCGGATCGATGATATCAAAAGCGTAGGATGCCTTGGCGCTCGCCATCATGATTTTTTTCATTTGAGCTTCCTGTAACGAAGCGATGGCATTGCGCACCCCAACAACTTGCACTTTTTCAAACTCTTCATTCAAAAAATCCATACTTATTCTGGCATCCCGAATGGCCAGATCACGTAAAAACAGATTGATGCGCTCCACTATCCGGTTAGCCCATAGGGCCGCCTGCTCCCTATCCTTCCACTCGATGGCCAGAGTGATCAGACCGGTCTTTTTGTCTTCAGTCACGGTAAGAATTTTATTAAAAAACTGCACAGCATTCCACATAGTGGGCGGTTCATCCGGCAGTCCCAACCAACTCTTCCATTTTGATTTTTTCCATTCCTGCTTTTCTTCATCCCATCGACCAGCGTTCAAAATCTTAATAATGTTCTCTTCCTTCAAGAAAGATTCAATGAATGCCTTGGATTGCAGTTTGGCAGTGGCAAAAACCGTCGAATTGTTGGCCTGACTGCCAATCCCCAATAGCTCGGATGCCCCTCCCAGCCGCGAAAGTAATCCCGGCTTGGTCGATCCTTCACCTATCACAGGCAGCAACAATACTTCGACCCTATAGACGGGTGTGCTCGTAATAGCGATCCAAAGAGCAAATATCAAAGAAATTATGATACATTTAATTATCAAAGACCGCCCTTGGACCAAGGTATCCCAAAGTTCAAACAGATTTATTTGATCGTCAGCAACCACGGAAGTGACAGGAACTCTGGCGTCGGAAGAAAGAGACGACGGGTTAGAGGAAGGCGTAACTTCGGACATGATGGGGGCATTCCTATGGATAAACTTCCGCCATGGTGGCGCATGAACTGACACTAGCCAGACGGAACATGTACTCCACCTGGTTTAATGGACGGTATTCACTAAAAATTCAACCCATTCTGACACACGGGGTAAGTAATGCACCCATCCCCAGAAGAAAAGGAAATTGAATAAACAGTGATTCTAATGTAACACACCAGTTTGGAATTAATTGTCTTGAATGGTTGCAAAAATATGGCAGTCGCCTTATAATAACGATCAGTTAATGCTTCGAACCATTTATATTGGATTAAATTAGATGTCAAAACAAAAATATCATAAATATTTACTCCCAAAGCGATCAACTCTATGCGAAGTACCAACCTTTTGAAAGTCTAGCATCTCTCCTTGATATCCAACATTTAAGACACGAAAACCGCCATTTGAGAACACACGTGTCCAATGAAGTAGTGTCCAAAGAACATGTGACCATTGTGCTCTACCGGCAGTCAAATTCGCCAAAGACAGTTTCCACCAAACAAAATTATACTTACTATTCAATACGCTTTTGCGATACTCATCCCCCTGCTTTCGGCGCATTATAATGTACTTCTCGCCTTCCATTCACTCTCTCTCCTGCGACACAAATAGAATGAAGCGTTAGGGATAAGAACTTACAATATCATGAGCTCCTGGCGGGGGATAAGCCAACAATGGTTCTTGCCGCCCAGTCATACGAATCAACAACTCATCCGAGCTGTACTTACTAACAATTTGAACAATTGCTTTGAGAGCCCGTTCGCGAGACACCATAGATAAAATAGTCAACCAAATCAAAGTCACATCCAGCCATAAAGATTGATGCTCAACATAAAGTAACGCCAAGCGACTTTTCCATGGGCGAATTATTTGGTTATACTTCAAATCAGGATTGTCACTGCCGGCCAGAATATCCCCTTCATCGGAGAAGACAATAGATGAGAAATCGGTAATCCCAGGGCGCACGGTCAACATTTGACGTTCGATTTCTGTATAGAGAGATGCATCCACCTCTACCTGCGGCCTCGGCCCAACCAAGCTCATGTCACCTATGAGAACATTCAAAAGTTGCGCCAATTCGTCAAGCTTGAACTTCCGTACAAAATGCCCGATCGGGGTGATACGTCGATCAGAGGCGGACGTTGAGTTGACCCCGGTTTTGGCGGCGTCGACCACCATGGACCGCAATTTAACCATACGAAATCTTCCGCCCCCTTTCGCGATTCGGTTAGCGATATAGAAAGGCGAGTTAAAATCCTGCAACCAGATAAGCAGTAATACAGGCAAGAGCAGCGGGCTTAGCAGAATGAGACCGCTGGCCGATGCCAGAATATCAAAAAGGCGTTTCAGCATGGTTCTTCACCCACGATAAAATTTATGAACTTTGTCGCAAATATAAACCACATCGTCGTCAGAGAGAAAAACGTTCATGGGTAGCATGATGCACCGTTCAAAAAACCGCTCAACTTTGGGCAGACGACAAGTGAAGCCCAAACGTTCAAATTGATGCACAGCCTTGCCGCCCCACTGGATAAGCGTACCAATCCCATTGTTGCGCAGAAAAACTCTCAGCTCATCTCGACGAACCGCCTGTAATTCATAATTCTGGTATACGTCGAAATGATCAGCATTGGCATCGGGTGATGGAGGCAACATCAATTCTTCAATCCCACCCAGGAGCTCTTGATATTTACGGGCAATTGCACGACGGCGGTCGACAACTTTATCATACGATTTCAGCCCATAACTAAGAATCGCAGCCTGGAGATTATCTAATCGACTATTACGTCCCCAACAGCGCACTTCGCCATCTATATCACGACCATGATCGTGAAGCTGGAAGACACGGTCGTACATGTAACCATCGCTGGTAATAACACCACCACCATCGCCAAAGCAACCCAACACCTTGGCCGGGTAAAAACTGATGGCTGCTGCTTTGCCAAAGGTGCCTGCCGCTTTTCCTTTAAATTTTGAACCCAACGCTTGAGCGGCATCCTCAACGACAAACAGTCCGTGTTTATCAGCGATTGCCATGATGCGATCCATATCACAGGTACGCCCATTGAGTTGGGTTGGCATTATCCCAACGGTGTGCCGAGTAATAGCCGCCTCGACAGCATCGCCATCAATCAAATTGTCCCAGCCAAGCTCCACGGGAACCGGCTTGCCTCCAGCAGTAACAATGGCTGCCGCAGTGGCCAGCATTGTGTGCGAACAGCAAATCACTTCATCCCCTGGTTGAATCCCGATGGCCATCAAAGCCAACTCTAAACCATCGGTGGCATTGGCAACCCCTATTGCATGCTTGGCACCGGTGTAGGATGCCAGGGCCAACTCAAACTCTCGCAAATCTTTCTGCATAATGAATGCACCACGACTAGCAACATCTTTAACAACATCAATAAATTCAACTTGATGATCCAGAAACAGGCGTGGATAATCAAAAAAGGGCACAACTCTCGAATTAGACATGTTTGCCACCCATTGTGAAGATGTTTATCCTAATAATTCGGTTGCTTTCGCCATTACCGTGTCAACAGTGGGATAGTAGACGCGTTCTAACACTCGAGAAGTAGGTGCTGGGGTACTGGGCAGTGTTATCCGAACGGGAGACTTTTTCATAGCCCCCATTGGCACACGTTCCATAACGCTAGCGATCACTTCTCCCGCCATACCACATACCGACCACCCCCCATCAATAACCAGTAATCGCCCTGTTCGCCAAACAGACTGGACAATCGGTTCAGCGTCGAAGGGGTTAAGGATGCGCAAATCAATCACGTCAGGTTTAAAGCTCAAAGAGACAAGTCGCTTTCCCGCTTCTGTTGCCAGGTGCGTCGAATATCCAGATGCTACTATGGTAATGTCATCGCCGTGGTGAAGAATCTGCGGCCCCAGTTCTGACAAATTCAGTTCAACAACGGGCGACAATTCATCCTCCAAATCGTAGAGCCATCGATCATCAATGAACACAACCGGATCCGGACTCAACACGGATGCGATCAACAGGTCTCTGGCATCCGCCACAGTGGCGGGCATAACCACGCGCAAACCAGGAACATGGGCAAACCAAGCATGAAGTGCCTGGGAATGTTGAGCACCCTGCTCTCCACCGCGATTTATGATTGATCGAATGGTCAGGCCAGGATGGGCTTGACCACCCGTCATATACGACCATTTAGCGGCCTGATTGACGATGGCATCCATGGCGTAAAGCATGAAGTCCATACGCGGGTGCACAACGATGGGCTTCATCCCGGCCAGAGCAGCCCCTACCGCAGCACCTGTGCAAGCAGATTCGGAAACCGGTGTATCAATAACCCGTTTGACGCCAAATTTTTTATCCAGGTTGGTCATGGAATTGCCCACATACCAGGGACTCCATAACCCCTGCCCGATGACAAATACCTCAGGGTATTTGTCCATCAAATATTCAAACGCAGCAAGCATTGCCGTGCCATAGTTGTACCTGCGCTTTATGCTCATACTTCTCTATCTCCAGTTGGTGCGTAAACACCTACAAACAAAGCGTCAGTACCTGGATAGGGGGCTTTCATTGCCTCGCTCCAAGCTTCATCAATCTGACGTTGAACACTGGCTTCCATTTCAGCCACTTCTGCCGTTGAGCACATATTAGCGGCAATCATACCGGCAACCAGACGCGCAATAGGGTCACGCTCACGCCAAGCGGCTAGGTCAATCGCCGAGCGGCTAACGCCAACATCAATGTCTTCCCGCCAGTCCACATGTCCAAACCAGCGGTACGTAACCGCCTCCAAATAGCCCGGACCTTTCCCACTCCGTAAGCTTGAGATCAGATCGGCAGACGCCTTTCTGACTGCGATGGTATCATTCCCATCGACCACAGTATAGGGAATATCATTCGCAGCCGCAAATCGAGCGGTGCAATCACTGGGCTGTCTGAGGGAAATGTGCATGTGGCTGGCAAACAGGTTGTTCTCCACCACAAACAATACCGGTGCCTTTAGCATACGCGCAAGGTTTAATGACTCATGTACAACACCTTCCTCGGTCGCGCCATCACCTAGGTAGACTACACTTACATCGTCGGTGCCACGCATATTTGCTGCCAAAGCTGCTCCAACGGCCAATGGAACAACACCTGCGACAATGGGAGCAGAGCCATAGAAACCATGCGGTTGATCCCACAAGTGCATGGACCCGCCATTGCCTTTGCAGTGGCCCGTTTCCTTGCCCAGCACTTCGGCAAACAGTTTTTGCACACTCGACCCCAAAGCCAACAAATGGGAGTGGGAACGATGCGCCCCGAATACCCGATCCGAAGGACGTAAATGAACGGAGACCCCAACGGCCACTGCTTCCTGCCCTATTCCCAGATGCACAGGTCCACCAATCAGCCCATCGCGACGTCCTTCTGCAATGCGTTGTTCGGCTTTGCGAATTCTCCACATGGAGTGTAGCATGGCTAGGAGTTGATCCACACTTACTCCACGCACATCAACCGCATCATTGAACGCGCGCAAATCCGTCAACGAACCCAGGGAAAATTTCTGATCAGTATGATTCATTCTTGAGTCCTCAGAAAAAGGGCCATTTTCGGTGTGAGTCGGGCTCCCAATCAAGGGCGTGTTGAGAGCGATTTTGGCCAGGTGAAGCAGTCATGGGTGAAACATCCGTTTTATTGCTCCAGACGAGGGAATTTCCCCTCTTGACACTGAATTTGGAGCCACTTCTATCATTTCTTCCAGCAATCGCGCGCATTGACGGCGCACGAACCGCTTGACGTTTAAAGTCGGAGCCTACATCTTCGCAACTAAGGTGACCCGGAGTATATGCCCCAGATCAACCCGCAATATTCACCAGCCCTGCTGGGCATGGTGCGCAATTGAGACAAGTTCGCAATTAACGTCCACACTAACCTCCTTTTGGCCCGAACACACTGCTGACACCCCATTTGCATTGGCGTCACGGCGGTTCTTCACCGGGAAAACCATTCCGAATTGTGATTTTCCCCTGATTTTGTGCGCAGTTCTTCCGCCATCTTCGCGGAGGGTGCGCAGGCTGACGGTGGGGGGCCGGTGGTCAGGCCCTCCCTGCCAAGCAAAGGGGCGGTCGCAGGCAGGCCAACCGCGTCCACAGGCCTTGCCACCAGCGAGCGGCAGAGCGGGCGATAACTACCGTGATACGGCGACTATGCACCAGAAATCTTGTTGCAATCTTCATGACAGCCACCCTCGTCCGCTGCAAACTCCAGCCATCCTTCGTCTGCTGCTCCCACAGGACGCGCACCACATCATTCATGTTGTAGGCAAGGCAATTCATCAGCAATAGAACGGCGTTGGCGGCCATGGTATCCTGGGGAACGGTCTTGTTCTGGATCTTCCTGCCCTGGTAATGACGTTTGACCCGGTTGGTGGAGGATAGTGTCGGCTCCAGCACGTTCTTCAGTTCGCCCATATAGCCTTCCGCCGCTCCCCTCTGCCGACAGAGCGGCAGCAAATGCCAGGCAGGAATCTGTTCCTTGGACCACGAGGTCAATAGCCAAAAGTAGTGCGGCAGTAATTCGTCAGGTCTCTACTGCATCACCAGCACCACGCGCCGTGGCCGCGACCAGGAACCAGCCTGGTAGGTTCCTACCTCGAAAACACAAGTGCCATTGTCCAAACGGAAACCTTCTGGTCCCAGAACTCCGCTCAGAAGACGGTCATCCCATGGGCACGCCAACCGATCCAACGCTTTGTTGTTGCGGATGCGAGCCACATAGTACTTGTCGGCCTTTTCCAAACCTGCACAAAATTTCTCTTCCTGCGTGCCGACATCTACCCGCACTGAGGCCACCACGCCAATTTCCCGCTCCACGCGCTGGACGATCGGAAGCACGAAGGCCAACGCCCCTTCCGCAGCATGGGCATTGCCAGCCCGAAGGGAGACGCCCACGAGATCGCCCGTACCTCCCAGCGTCGCCATCAACAGGTGGCATACCTCTTCCCGGTAATACCCGTTGTAGGCACTGCCGACCTGGTTGCCCTCCACCTCGATGGGTAACGAATCCACGTCAATGGTCACGTTATATAGTCGATGCCCGCGCATCGCCCGCACACGCCTAGCGGTGCTCACCACCAGTGCCTCCTCCAGAACGGATCGGTTCTGGTCACACGAGAGCATCTCCACCAACCGCGACAGCGTGGCCAGCGAGGCCAAACACCGCCCCGATTCCTAGGCGACTTTCCTCTTCAGGGACGTGAGTACCCGTTCATCGGAGCGGTCAATCAAAAAGACGGGATCATCCCGTAGCGCATCGACATCATTCTAATCCGTCCAACCCTGCCCCAGCATCAGCAAGTAGGTGGATAGAACTCCGAAAGCGGGTGGCTGATCCGAGTCGGATCCCGCACATCCACAACCCGATCCGCCAGCCAATCAAACATCCCAAGTAGTTCACAGCACCCCCGCAGCACCAGCGTACCACCATCAGAACTTAACCGCTCTGCCCGTGACTCGATCAGGACACTCCGGTTGAACGACGGACCTGGCAATAATACACTTTCACCCATGAAGTGAGCCTCCCATGTGGTGATTCATTCCGTGGCAAACTTGATTTTACAATATGTTGAGGCTCTCGTCACCCTTCATTGCCCCGCCTATGATGAATAATGCGGGATCAACACTTTGCCCAGGTATTGGGCGGTATTGCACTCCGCATTGGTCGATTCGATCCTGGAACGATTCTAGATCCAGCTTGAAATAGCCCAGCCCGATCCCGCATGCATCTGCCTTGCCTGGGGGGCTATTCCACGCCACGTTCTGCTGTGGCGACCTGATTGTCCAGGCTGTAGGCATCCCCACTCCCTTGCGCCCATCGTCGGCGGTATTGGGATCGAAAGGGCTTTGCAGGATGTCAGATGCAATCTCCTTGTCTTCCCTCAAGATTGCTGCCATCTTGTCGTTATCGCCACCACCAGTCTGGCACGGCTCGTTCAACAGACGCACCAGAGATGAAATTCGGTCAACGCAGCAACGGGGGACTCCTTCCCGAAAATGCAGCACCAGAACCCATTAGTCCGATGCCGCCATTTCCTGATACCGCCGTCCCTCGCAGGACTTGGCATCAGCAAAACGGCTCGTCCGTTCTCCATAGCGTTTAGCTAAGCCCTTCGGGCAGTGACGCGAAGCGTTCCAAAACAAAGATAGGACGTAAACCGGTTCATCTGACGACTTCTCAGTCGGAATTTGTGTCATTCATCTATTTGTGTTTATTAAAAACTCATAGACAGATATTACCACATCCATTTAAAACAGGGAATTATGTTCCATCCAAGTGACTTTTTTCGGGAGACTCATTCCTGACCCTTGTAGCAACCATGACAAATTTAAACGCAGACTTATGGACCCCGAACACGCCATCAACCCAATCCGACAGTCTCGACGCAAATTTACCACCAAACAGGAACACTATTACAGGCATGAGCCACGATACCATACCAAAATATCGCACCTCTACTGATCCAAAGCGTCTGCCATAACGTTCGATCAGCGATATAGTCGGCATGCGCTGCAAAGTGCTGAAGGTCCGATTGCCTGTCAGATAATGTATCCATCGATTAAGTCGATAAATTAAGTTATGATCCAAAGAATCGACACAAATAAAGACCCCACCCGGTTTGAGAACCCGATGAATTTCTTCCATAACTAAAGTATTGTCACCATAACTCAAACTGCCAGCACAGGTTACCACATCAAACAACTCGTCCGCGAAGGGCAATACCTCCATATCGGCCACGCGAATTTCAAAACGCCCCTGCCCTTGAAATCGGAGCTCAAGCACATCAAGGCACGCCGCCGAAATGTCCAAGGCGCAGAGACGCGCACCAGAGGCCAGAATAAATCCGGTGAAGGTGCCAGTACCTGCACCAATTTCCAGAACGAAATGATTGGGATCCAAATTAGCTGATATTTTTTCCTTATAATAATGGTAGGGAGCTTCGTACTCCAAGGCAACTCCGTAGGGAGAAGGGGAAGAAATACCCTCAGAATTTAATAGAAGCTTCCGCGCCCTTTCATCATATCGGATACGCTCAACATCTTTGTCATTGGCCATAATTGACATTCCACTTTTGCCAAAATAGCTATCGCCTTGGACAGTCTCACCCTAAGGGGATGAAAATATACGATTCCATCCCCTTTGATCTTGTTGTTAAAACTAATGACCTTTTAAAAATTAGTTATGTCTTTTTGTATTGGAGTCATTTGGCCAAGCTCTCAGTCTTCCAGCACCAAGCCAAGGTTCTTTTTTCTGTTGCACAGGTGCAGTATGAGTGAGTAACCGCAGCACACCGACGATCACGCCAATACCGTGCAGGAAGTGATATAGAAAAAAGCACCCTGGTAAAACGAACAAATAGGTCGGGTTTTTATACTTAACGGCCTGTTGATAAGCCGACAGTATGGCTAGCAGGGCATACAAACCCATCACAGCGAGAAACGGCCACAATATCCATTGACTAAAAGGTGAGAGAATCAGCCCGCCGAGTACCCCGGTTGCAAAAACTCCGGTAATGGCATGACGCACAGCAAAAGCGTATGGTGCGACCCACCAAAGGTAAGCGTTGTAGGGGGCCTCTTTTTCAACCTGCTTTCGATAGAATTGGACCAGATTGGGCTGATTATGATAAAAAACCCTGATGTTAGGATTGAGCCACACCCTGCCGTCGGACGAAATGATGCGTCGGTTGATTTCATAATCCTGCGCACGGACCAGACGTTCATCAAACAAACCGATCCGATCGAAAATTGCCTTCTGGAAAAATCCATAGGGAACAGTGTCGGCGGCCTGCTCTTTGGCATCCAAGCGGAACTCTGAGTCGCCCACCCCGAAACGGTGGGTGGTCAACGCTTGAACCAAACGGGCTTGATAGTTGGTTCCACCTGGTTTGGTGATGAACACACCTCCCACATTGTCGGCCCCGGTACGCAAAGCGGTTTCAAGACAGAGTCGCAAATAGTCCTCTGGGTAAAAGGAGTGGGCATCCAACCGGAGCAGATAGTCTCCGGTTCCCTCGCGAATCACGATGTTCAATGCACAGGATTGAATTCTTCCCGGATTGTCCTTGACAATGATATTTGAATGCTTCGATGCATAATCAAGTGCAAGTGCTTTGGTATCGTCGGTTGAACCACCATCTAGAATATAAATTGATATCCTAACCTGATCCGGAATCTCGAAACGCAATACTGACTCAATACAGCCCCTAATATAGACCGACTCATTTAATACAGGAATAACGACATCAACACTAACACCCATATTAAATCCCCCCATGAGCTACATTTATGCGGAAACTCCGAATGTAGACAAGCGATTTGGTGCAAACTCAGCCATTTATAAAATTCACCCCGAGTGGCGTGAGAATTATCGCTCGATCGGAAATTACTAAAACACGCGCTGATTTTACGGGAGCATTCCCGATTTGTCAACAAGCACCAAACGGGGCTGGTGTGACTGTGCCGCATTGTGTTGGAAAACCCGTTCATTAGGTTACGTTGATAATGGCACACCTGATTCGCAGCATATTGTTCCCCGATTCCTAACCCATCATGCACCGGAACGTTTCATTCTGGTATGACAAACAAATTTGTGGGATGACCCAATGCCACCGCTCCCGATTGGGTAGCCGTCTTCTTTGTCGGTTTCGTAATAGATGCGTTCCCTATTTTCACAACATATCCGCTTTTCTGATCTTTTCCCCGGCTTCTCCCTGACGGGGCTCCATTTCCCGCAGGATGGCCAGAACCTCATCCATCTCCGAGTACGAGAGCATAGACAGGATGACCTTAGCCCATTGTTTGGCTTTGAGTTCCCCTTTACCAAACTGAGCCTTGGCAACATCCTGGATATGCTCGACGCAATGGAAAAAATCCAGAATTGGGCGTCCAGTGGGAAAGCAAGCGGTCATGGACGGCCATAGCCATTTTGTTACATCCGCCAACAGTGCCACTCTGACCTGATCTTGTGGAATGCGTCCAGCAACGAGGGCCAGGTCCTTTCGGAATGTCTTGGCATCCTGGAATTGATGCCAAAGGGCGATTTGTACGGTACGGCCTTTGTCTCCAACCAGATAGAGACGGAAGCCCTTGGCCTCTTGCCAAAGTCCCGACCCCCGCTTTTCATTCTTTTTTCGTCCCCCTATGGGCCTGGTGGGCTTATGGGCACCACCCGCACCCACTACCAGCATCGGCAACGACTTGGTTGAGTTGGCCACGTCGGCAATGCGCCGCACGACCTCCTTTTGGTTGAGGATAACCAACTTCAGGGTGGCCACCTCTCCCACGGCATTCAGGGTGTTGTGTTGCAAATGATCCTAAATCTCAACGCCCGTCAGCGATGAAAACTGTTCTGCGCTTTCCTCGAACGGCAGGACGGCCGCTGACTGGACCGCCTTGTCCTGAACATCGTACTGGTGCCGGTCAGGTGCCATGCCAAGTACATCATCCAGGGGGTGGAACTTGGCTTGGCAGGTTAGCCAATAAAAATAGGGGCGATTCAGAGTAAACTCAACATGCAACGTCGAGAGCGTCTTGCGGTCAAACCGTTTGCGTTTGTAAAACTTGGCACAACAAGGGTAAGCGGCATGCTTCTGGTGAAGCTGGTGATGATACGCCTTTTCCAGCAATGCCTGCATGACCGCCCCCATCAGTTCCCCACGGGTGTCGCTGAAGTGGCGGCTCAATGTGCTGATGGTTGGTTCCTTGTCGGGTCCAAACAAGGGGACTACCTGGTCAAACCATTTGTCCAGTGCCTCATGTGCCAATGATCTTGCCTCCTCAGCAGAGAAGACAACACTAAAATTGATCAGCAAAGGCATACACATGGTTCACGCCTCCAGCCGAGACCTAAATTCCTTGGCCAGTGACCAAAGAAATACCGCCTTGGGGGATTCCCCAACCCAGGCATGATCGCGATCTATTCGACCCCTACCACTGGTTTGTCCCACGTAGCCCCAGTTGGCCACCCGGTAGCAGGTTCCAGCAAATCGTCTGGTATCAACCAGACTCTCCAGCAGGAGTGGTCGAATGCCGTATTGCTTCTCCCAATCGTCCGGGAGCAGTCGACTAGCTTTGGACAACACACAACTGGCAGGATTCTTCACCCGTACCGAGGGTAAATTCAAAAACCGACTATAAGATAGTTCAGGCTGGCTCCATAGGGAGCCTTCCAACCCAAATAGTGGTGCCTTTCCACCAATCCCCGCCACAGTTTCAGTTCCTGGCGATCTTTCAGGGCGACCAGAAGAACAGGACCAACTTCCTCAATGCTTCTTTGTAAGGAAACGGTCTCTTCCTCGGGATGTCAAGCCAAATGCGCGTATTAGAACCAAAGGGGTGTGTCCGCCGGGCAGGAGGCAGACGATTAAGCCACCCTCTGCTAATTGTCCAAAAAATTCATGACATTCCCGGCTCTTGATCCCCCCGCTTGACCGCATCCAACCAAGCAGTTCACAAACCGTTTTTGCAAGCTCTGTTCGGCTCAAGCCAGAACAGTTCGCAGTTACCTCCTGGATTTCCCGAAACTCGGACGAACTGACCGTTCGCCCAAGAAATGTTCGGCTTGGCATCGCGTCCATGGAACACCTCCTCCCATTCTCCTAACCCGGAGACAGAGAAAATGTCCAGCAAAAAATGATGCCTCATGATCAGGTGGCTACCTCAGAAACTCGGACAAACAGGGAATGCTCCCGAACTTATCTTTACGCAAATTTCATTCTCGTTCCTTTGATAACCATGGTTGAAAACAGATATAGTGCTGCAGGAACCAAAGAAAAGGTGTTTGAAAAATAAAGCCCTACAAGTGCGATCAGATAGAGCAAGTAACAGAAAATATTTATAATTCTCCCACGGATCAGATTCAACTGTTGTGACGCATATCCCAACAGCAGAGCAAAGTAAATCGCTCCAAACATGTATCCCATCAACCCAAAGTTAATATATAAATCAGGCAGTATTCCTATTGCCGACCATCCTACTTCATAACTATCAAAGAGCACAAATATTCTATTGGACGCCCCATAAAGAAGAGGCCCATCATAGGTTTCATAAATATACGACGACATGTAAAATGGATCAACCATTACTCGAGTAAACAACACACCTGCGGCAGCCCCAGCAATATTGGAATCATCGGAGACACTAATATTTCCCTGCATGACGAAGACAAATACCAGTGCTGCCAGGGTTATTACCACATCTAGAATATACTCTTTGATCGCCTTGAAATACAGTCCAGACATGATTAAGACGAACAATAAAACAATCAAATTTTGCCTTTCGACCGACTGCATTGCCAAAAGCGCAGCAAAAAAAACTAACAAGTGGCGGGAAGCGGTTTTGCCCTTCGAATGAGTCATCACAATGCATACCGGAATCACGACTCGCAAAAAGACAACAAACAATGCCTTGATATGGTCGTCTGCATCATAAAAAGAAAAACGCGGATGGGTGGTAGCATTATTATACTCTATGAATGTTAAAAAACCAGATAAATCCGGATAGACAAGAAAATATGTATACCATGAAATGAGTCCTGCCCATGCAATAAAAGCTATGAATATTCTTGATGTAAATCTTACTCCTGCTGGATTCACACCACTTCCTTGACGCGCCATCTTCTGTCTGCGTAGCACGGTCGATAGCGGCAAGAATAGTACTACCAGCATTAGAAAAATACAATGGATAGCCAATATATCAAGATTGACTGAATGGTACGCCCAATCCTTGGTCACAAAATAGGGAAAAATATAGACCAACGAATATAGTGAAAGTGTGAATCTGATCAATGCATCATTGGTCACATAAAAAATAAATGCGAGAAACGGAAAGACCAAGGACACACCTAGAAGCACATTTATGTAGAAAGCCCAATCATAGATAATTAATCCAATAAACCCCATCTATCCCTCATGGTTGCGAAAGTGCATCAATGATAGACATCAATGTCAAAAAAAGTTCATAACTTCCACTCGATTTTTGGCCAGTAACGAGGGATTAATACTTCCTGATTATGTAGTATATACACGAGGTGTAACCAACCAGACCATCTGCGCGCAAGAGCTTATCTAATCCAGGGTAAAACACCGTCCTCAGTACAGTCAGAGTGTCAACAAAGCAACCATACCCTTTCGTCAGGCTTTGACTAGACCGTGTGGTAAATAGCGCAAACACGGTTATGGGGAGGGGGCGACGGGTGCATGGTTGAAACATCGTGGTACTGCATGGCAACTATAGGCCCGGTCATATGACTTGATCCTATACTTATGATGCAGTCTTGCATTTTGACTCAGAAAATGGTCGATATAAGGTATTAATTCGAGTGATCGGAGATACAGGTGGAAACAGAGAACACAAACATCAACCCGCAGCATTCACGAAAAAACCGATCTGCCCGACCAATTTAGGCTAGTCATCGCCTCGTGCCTGAGATTCTAGCATGCCGTTGGTGCCTGAACAAGGGACAATATCAATGATCATGTAGCGGGCCTGTGGAAAATAGCGATTGCAAATCTCCAGTCCAAATAAATTAGACAAATCCCAGAACATAACCTCTTCCCCCTTGGCATCTGCATCATAATCCGGTAAATGGGGGTGAAAAGAAATTCTTGTATAGCCCTGAAATTCCGAGAAATCATTTAAATGGATCTGCTTGTAAAATTTAAATCCAGCATTAGTATAAAACAACGAATACCAATCCGGAAAAAATTTAGCATCGGGTCGAAAACTGTCCCAAATAAATTCTAATAGCAGCGCAGTATTTAGAAATATATTATTGTATTTCATATGTTCAGCCCTGATACCATCATCAATCAAAACTTGACGGGTATCGGTGAAGATTTGCTTAAATATTCCAATCACCTCGTTGCTCTTTTGGCTCGCCCATGGCAAAGGTACGATGAATCGACTTGCCCGAATGGCCGCACTGTCATTGGACCGATTCAGGCCATACAATAGCATGGGATTGGACCCCACCAGAAAGAGCAGGAGAAATTCGGTGGTGGTTGCCGTATTTGAATCAATATTAAGAAACAACCACGTAAAAAAGAATAAATATACCAAATGGAAATCAAAGAATCTCAATATCTTGGATTGATTGATGCCTATAATTACAGCCCCCAAAATGCAAATCATCCCTATATCAATGGGTAGAAAAGGGGCCACGCCCGCAAAAGGTATTCCCGAGACAAGACCCCGAACGATTGAAATTTGACGGTGTGGAAATGGGTTGTCATCTGAAGCTTTTCGAATCACGCCAATCGCCTTAAGAACGGCGGCCACTCCCAGAAGAATCTTCTTGCCAAATGTGGAATTCGAAGTCGTTTCACATTGATTGCGGGGGCCACACTCGTTCAGGAAAATGAAATTAGCTGCAAGAAAAAATACGGACAGCAGGCTGTTCCCCCCAATATAGGCAAATAGATTATCAGCCATGAGAATCCCAACGATCCCGGCCAACAAGAAAGAGCTGGTCGATAAGATCAAAGCCAAGGTGATCAAGACGATGTAGGCCGGTCCCACCCCATCGCTTTGCAACATGGTCAGGGCCATGCTTGCCACAACCACGCCCATGGTTTGATAATTTCCCCGCTCTGCTATGATAAAACAAACAATGTGCGAGGATAGAAATATAAAAAGAATTAGTGCGCTCGAAACATGAATCGATTCGAGCCATAAATACCATCCAGACAGCATCAGCATTGACGTTACAACAAATATCCGCCGCCCCAAGATAACATAGCACAATTGGACTGATAGAAAATTCTGATAAATAAATGCCCATTTGTCAAATTTGCCAATTTTTTCAGGATAACGCCCCTGATCTGAAATTAAATGCAACTGTCGGATATAAAACCTGCCGAGAGCCATTGCGAAGAAGGAGTCCCCTTGGATGAATGACCGGATCAGTGGCCATGCAACAAGCCAAGTTGCGAAAGGCCAAGACAACAAAGAAAACACAACTTCCCCAATCGAACATCCTTTCATTGGAGACTCCCATTTTTGGGTGTCATGCTGGATTCTTGGTTGGCTATACTTTGCTCGGTCATAGTCGACTTCTTTGGCTGGGTCTCAATGCTTGCGAGCGACAGTAAAACATCATTCGCTCCCGCAGGAGGTATAGCAGCGGGTGTCCAAAGTTGAAATATACGAGCCATAATAGCCAAGCGATTCCTCCGATCCAAAGCTCCGATCATGAGTGCTGTACTCAATACAGTTACAATGCCAGTCTGGAGCAATAGGCTGGTGGAATCCCAATACAACAGATACCATATCAAGAACAGAACTCCACTCACCACCTGCGCAAACAGAACCGCAATGGGAAAATTGACATACCACAGCTTTTCGCTGACCACCAATGTCACAGTCACCCACACCCCATAACTGATGGCGGTGGCCAGTGCTGCCCCCATACCAGCATACGCGGGCACCAGTAGATAGTTCAATAAACTATTGAGCAGTGCGGTTCCAGTCATCAAATACATGGCCAGATGGGTCTTTTCCGCCTTCCAGATTCCTGCAGAGGCCACCAGATAAAATCCATAAAAGACCGATTGCCACGCCAACACACCTACCAACTGCCAAGCCTGATAGTACTCAGGCCCCGCCAACTGTATGATCAACCAGGGGGAAATAAAGGTCAAAATTACCAATCCGGCAACGCACAGTCCCATGTAAAGCCGGGCGATCATGCGAAACGTCTCTGGACCGTCCGACCCATGCATGGCATCCATGGCAATGGGCCACCAAGCCTTGCGAAAGGTTTCACTGACAAAAGCAATCAATATGGCAATCTTAGCCCCCACGGCATAGTAACCTAGTACCGTATCTCCATGAAAATAATGAATAAACCACCGGTCAATGTTACTCATGATGGAAAAGGCCAAACCTGCTGGCAGCAGGGGCAATCCAAAGCGGATGAGACGGGGCCACCAACCGGTAATCCATTCATTAAAAATCAAATATTCACGAATCATGTATAAAGTTAACAATGCGATCACCAGCGAGGCCAGTGTACTTCCAATTATATAACCAAAAATGCCCATATTCAAAACATAAACAAGCAACAGGGTGATCGCCGTGGCCAAAATGGCCTGGGCTGCAGACAGTAAAATGTAGGGCCATGGTCGGTAAAGCAGGCGAAACAATTCAATACCCTGCCCCATGACCTGGGCGAGAAGGGCACCGGCAAAGGCCACCGCGAAATAATGCCACGACAGTTCACCGCCAAATAGCCAGGAATTTAAATATGGGGAGGTAAGAGTACAAAGCAGAACCAAACTCCCTCCCCAGAGGACGCGCCATTGCAATACTGCCGAAACTAACCGCGCCTGTCCAGCTTTACCGTTCCCGCTTTCCTGAAAAAAATAAAATGACTGCACCGAATCCATCCCCATCGCGAAAATTGTCGATAAAAAAGTGGCGATGACGGTGAGCATTTCTATTGTGCCGTACTCAACAGGTGTAAAAAGCATGGTATACAGGGGCAACACAAGAACGGAGATCCCCTTTGAAAGGATACCACCTATACCATAGATGACTGAGTCTTTACCTAATTGAAAGAGACGTGACATATAGCACCATAAATATTCAGCAAATATTCCCCGGCAGAGCCGTGGGCTTTATTTTATGAGCTGCTCAAAGCGGCTATTTGGGGTTGCTAACGCGGCCCCGTTCATATTTCGCCTGAAGGCGGTGGTCAGCAGCATCAGAAGTTCAACCTCAATTACTCCAACCGGTTGTCCTCAACTTTCTGGTGGCGAATGTACTCGCGAATCGTTGCCTTGTCCCGTCCAACCGTCGAGACGTAGTAACCACGCCCCCAAAAACTCTGGCCCGTAAAATTTCGCTTCCGCTCTTGTGCATTGTATGCCTGTTCAAAACCCCCACCAGAAACAGGCATGATCCGCGATTCACCATCAGTTAAATTTACTTGATCGGAAGGGCGTGGCCCTTCTGCAGGGGGTTCAGGATCATTACCTCGTGGCTTCTTTCCTTCTTGCCGGTCTGCTTCGCGTTTAGCCATACGGGCATCATACTCCTCTTTCTCTCTTGCATACCTCTCAGCAGCGCGTGCTTCAATTTCGGCCTTGACGGCT
>JADFXB010000140.1 GCA_015233935.1 Magnetococcales bacterium
CCGATGGATTCCCGCAACACCAAACCGGTAATCCCGGCCTCTTCCAGGGCTTCCTTGGACGCCGACTCCTGGGGTGTGAGTTCCGGCTCCACCACCCCTTTGGGAACCACCCAACGTTTGTTTTTGCGGGAGGAGATCACCATGACCTCTACCTTTCCCTCCACCAAACGTACAGGAATTACCGATGATTGACCATAAAAATAATCGGGAACCATGTTCATGAACAGCCAATCCTTGCATAGTTTAATAAATCTATCCCAGTCTGGCATCTTTGATGACCATTTGAATTCTCTCCTCACCCCGAAACCGGTTAAGGGAGATGACGCCAGCCACATCCAAGGTAGAACCTGATTTCAGCAACCCTTCCCCCAACAAGCCAGGCCAACAGCGAAAGGCGATAGCTTCCAGGCGATGTCCCATCTCATCGGTGAGCACACATTTGACATGCCTCTCGTTAAGCAAACGAGTGAAAGAAACCTTGACCCCATGCAGAACAAATATGGGTTCCGGGTTGCCCATACCGAAGGGTTGGAAACGTTGAATGTGTTCTACCAATCGACGGTCGGCTTGGGCAAGGGAAATTTCGCTATCCACGGTGAGCAGGGGCCAGAAGGTTTCGGCGGGATAGGTATGGCGCAGGCGGGCATCAAAGGCGATGGCAAACTCTTCCAGCCGCTCAGCAGCCATGGAGAGTCCCACTGCCGCCCGGTGTCCCCCAAAATTGAGCAACATTCCGTGCAGGGTTTGGATGGTTCCCAGCAGGTCCACCCCCGGAATGGAACGACCGGAAGCCTTGGCCTTACCCTCCCGATCCACGGCGGCCACAATGGCGGGACGATGAAATTTTTCCACCAAACGGGAGGCGACGATTCCCACCACCCCAGGATGCCAATTTTCTCCCGCCACCACCAGTCCCATGCGGGTTTCAGCCAGATTGCGCTGTTGGACGATGGCCATGGCCTCATCCAGAATGGTTTTTTCAATCTCCCGCCGTTCCCGGTTGGAGGCATCCAAAATTTGGGCAATCTCTTCCACCCGTTGACTGTCCTGGCCTGCCAACAGTTCATAGCCCAGACTGCCCCGGTCCAAGCGACCGCCCGCATTGATACGGGGACCCACCTGAAAACCGATTTGATCCACCCCCAAGCCCCAGATATCCTGTTCCGCTGGCACCCCTGCCAGGCGGTAGAGGGCTTGTAAACCAGGTTTATCGGTCTGGGAGGCCACCTTCATGCCCGCATGAACCAATACCCGGTTGAGACCTACCAGTTTGGCCAAATCGGAGATGGTGCCAAGGGCCACCAGATCCAACAAATTTTTTAAATCCGGCTCCTGGATCTCCCCCTCAAACCACTCCATGGAACGCAAACGGCGGTTCAAGGCCATCACCAGATAAAAGGCCACCCCTACCCCAGCCAACTCCTTGTGGGGAAAGGTGTCATCCAGTCGGTTGGGATTGATCACCGCCCAAGCCTCCGGCAAACCATCCACCGAGGGTTGGTGATGGTCGGTGACGATCACATCCATACCCAGTTGACCAGCACTCTGCAAAGCCTGGAAGGCGGAAATGCCACAGTCCACGGTGATGATTAACCCGATTCCCTCCTTGGCCAGTTGCTCCATGGCTGCCGGACTGGGACCATAGCCTTCGGTGAGACGGTCGGGTATGTAAACTCTTAAGGTGACACCAAGGGAGCGAAAATAGTGGAAAAGCAACGCAGAGGAGGTGGCCCCATCCACATCATAATCGCCAAAGACAGCAATTTTTTCATTTTCTTGCAAGGCCCTGACCAATCGATCCACCGCCTTGTCCATGTCCATCAGGGCATCAGGATCGGCCAGGCGTTGCAGACGGGGCGAGAAAAATTCCAACACCTGTTCTGGTGAGTCGAGAGAGCGTCCTGCCAGCAAGGGGGCAAGGGCGGTATCCAGGCCCAACTGCCGGGTAATCGCCTGGTAGGAGGGGGTCTCTTCCGCCCGCCATCGCCAAATTTTTCCGGTCAAAGAGCGTTTTTCACCCAATTCTCTCATTGCCAACGATCCGTCAAGGCACCCATATCCAACAGTTCACCTTCGCCAAAACGACGGCGATTCCAAAAACGGCGGTCTTTGCCCATGGCTTTTCCTTCAACGGTCAACCAACAGGCAGGGGCATTGGAGCCGAGACCTTTGGCAGTAAGAGGGGAGGGGGTAATCAGGGTAAGGGAGGTCTGCCGCGTGGCCAGCTCTTGACCGAGGGTTGAAAAAATTTCCTGGTCCATGCGGGCGAGAAGCTCCAGTCGTTCCGTGGTCATTTGATGGCGTGCCAACACTGCGGGTCCCTGCAAATGGACCACCGCCAGGCCATGGGCCGCTTGATCAGCAATTTCATCCAGCGGCAAGGCTGGCAGGGCCTCTCCTTCGGGCAGCAGGTTGACACGCATACCCGCCGCCTTGGCAAGGCCCGCCACCAATAAGTCCTGACACCAGCAAACACCCTGCTTCTTGCCGGTGACCATCATGGCCGGGCCAGGAGCAATACCCTGTAACCAGGGGGTGTTGAGGGGCAAACGGCCTGCCAGCTTGCGGGTGGTGTTCACCGGGTGACGCGCCATCAACAGTTGACCAATGGTCAGCAATTGATGAATGGGACGATAATCCTCTCCGGTGGGTAAATGGATAAAACTATCTTCCCCTTCCAGAATTGCCAACGGGGTGGTGCGCACGTTAAAACGTTGGCTGCTATGGCAAAATAGGGTGGTTGAATGAGGGTGGGTGATCACTTGCCACCCTTCTGCAGCAAATTCCTCCGCCAATCCGTCTGCCAGTGCCTGACACTCTTCCACACTTTGACCGGTGCGCAAGGGGGAGAGAAAAAGCAGCTTGTCCTGTTTGCGATAGAGATTGGTAAAAGAGAGCATGGCCCAGGTTTGTTGGGGATCCGGGGCCAGGCCCGCACCGAGAGCCGCAAAAAAACCGGTTGGCAGATCCGCCTCCCGCACCCCCTGCTGCTGGCCGAAATAGGTGAACCAACAGCCACCCTCTTCTGGCAGGCGTTCTCCCTGGCACAAGAAAAGGCGTCCCGTATCCCCATGGGCGGCCAGGCGGTCCACGGTGGGACACACCTCCTCCATGGCCGGGTCACCCTCCGCCATCAATCCTTCCAGTAGCAGATGCAAGGCCATATCACCAACACCCACAACATTAGCCCCTCACCGGTGGACGACCGGGAGGGGCCGATGAATCAAACTACCCAACCAAACCTGTCGATCAAACCGGTAATTGGGCGATGCGAATCAGGTTGGGTTCTTCCTTGACAGACGGCAGTTGCCGGATCTCCTGCAAACTGGCCTGCATGCGTCTTTCACTGCATTCATGGGTCACCATCACCAGGGGAACCGCATCCTTTTTGGAACGTCCCTGCTGATGAAGAATTTTGATGGAGACCTGCTGATTTTTCAAAATGGCGGTGATATCCGCCAGCACACCCGGTTTATCCTCCACCATCAGCCGCAAATAGTATTCGCAGGAGAGATCCCCCAGGGGACGGGTGGGATACTCCCGCAAATGGCTGGTGAGGAAGGAGAGGCTGGGCACCCGACAGGGACTGCCCGATTTTAAATTACGGGCAATCTCCACCAGATCGGAAACCACCGAACTGGCCGTGGGTTTTTCCCCTGCACCGCGCCCATAATACATGGTGGTGCCGGAAAAATCCCCTTGGACAAACACTGCATTGAACACCCCTTCCACCGCAGCCACCATGCTGGTAAGGGGGACAATGGTGGGTTGTACCCGCAGATCCATCATGCCATTTTCCAGTTTGGCCACCGCCAGCAACTTGATGCGATACCCCATCTCCGTTGCCCAGGTAATGTCAATGTCGGTGATGCGGGTGATCCCCTCCACGGAAATATTCTGCACCGAAATGGGGGTGCCAAAGGCGATGGCACTTAAGATGGCCAGCTTGTGGGCGGCATCGATTCCTTCCACATCGAAGGTGGGATCCGCTTCGGCAAAGCCCAGCTCTTGGGCGTTGCGCAAGGATTCCTCATAGGAAAGATTGCGCTCCCGCATTTCAGTCAGGATATGATTGCAGGTGCCGTTGAGGATGCCGAAGACCTGTTGAATGCGGTTGGCCGCCAGGCTCTCCTTCAGAGTTTTAATGACAGGAATCGCCCCTGCCACCGAGGCTTCATAGCCCAAATCCCGGTCCAGCTTTTCTGCCAGACGGAAGAGTTCGTTGCCATGGCTGGCCAGCAGGGCCTTGTTGGCGGTGACCACATCCTTGCCATTTTCCAGGGATTGGCGCACATATTCGTAGGCGGGGTGGATACCACCGATCAATTCCACCACCACATCGATATCGTTGCCTTGGATGATCCTGTTAACATCGGTTCCCAGCTCCACATCTCCCAGGTCGATGCCCCGATCCCGTTCCGGATCTTTGGTTGCAATGGCCACCAGACGCATACGCACACCGGTGCGCTCTTCCAGCAACTCCTGTTGATTGAGCAGCAGTTTGGCCGTACCCAGGCCAACCGTGCCGAAACCCAGCATACCAATTCTAAGTTCGTTCAACCTTCCAACCTCTTCACCAAGTTGACTGACTGTTCCATAGTGGACAATCAGGGACTTACATCACCGCCTGCGTTCAAAAATTTACGAATATTGCGAATGGCCTGCCGGGTGCGGTGTTCGTTTTCGATCAAGGCGATACGCACATGGGTATCGCCGCACTGGCCAAACCCAATGCCCGGACTCACCGCTACCTGGGCTTCCGTGAGTAACTTTTTGGTAAATTCCAGGGATCCCATATGACGGAAGGGTTCGGGAATTTCTGCCCAGATGAACATGGATGCCAGAGGTTTTTCCACCTGCCAGCCTGCCCGTTGCAAGCCATCTACAAGTAGATTGCGCCGCGACTGATAAAGTTCCCGAATTTCGTCCACGCAATCCTGGGGACCATTGAGAGCCACGGTGGCGGCAATCTGAATGGGCTGAAAAAGGCCGTAGTCCAGGTAGGATTTCATGCGGGTGAGGGCGTAGACCAATTGTTTGTTGCCCACCGCAAAACCCACCCGCCAGCCGGGCATGTTGTAGGTTTTGGAGACGGTATAAAACTCCACCGCCACATCCTTGGCTCCAGGAACCTGCAAAATACTGGGGGCCTTGTAGCCGTCAAAACACAATTCGGCATAGGCGATATCAGAGATGACCCAGATATTGTGCTCTTTGGCGAAGGCCACAATTTTTTCATAAAAGCTCAAATCCACCACCCGTGCGGTAGGATTGGAGGGAAAGTTGACCACCAATCCCTTGGGTTTGGGCCAACTGTTGCGCATGGAGCGGGTCAGTTCATCGAAAAAGTCCACATTTTTACCAATGGGAATATGCTGCACATCCGCACCGGCAATAATAAAACTGTATGCGTGCAAGGGATAGGTAGGATTGGGGACCAAAACCGTATCCCCCGGACCGCTGATGGCCAGGGCCAGGTGGGAGAGTCCTTCCTTGGAACCAATGGTAACGATGGCTTCGGTTTCCGGGTCCAGGTCCACGTCGAAACGGCGTTTATAATAGCCGCACACCGCCTTGCGCAATCCTTGGATGCCTTTGGAGACCGAGTAGCGATGGTTTTTGCCCTGCACCACCGATTCCACCAGTTTATCCACGATATGCTGGGGGGTGGCTCCGTCGGGATTACCCATGCCAAAGTCGATGATATCCTCCCCCCGTTGCCTGGCAGCATACTTAAGATCGTTGACCACGGCAAAGACGTAGGGAGGCAGACGTTTGATTCGTGAGAATTCTTCCATGAACGGACCGGTTATGTTGGAGAATGGCGGGGAAAAAGAGAACTGTAGAAGTGTAAAGCGGGTCTGTCAAGATGGTAAAGTCGGGCAAGCGGTTAATTTCCTGCCCGACATTACCAGGATCAACTGTTTTGCATGCGCATGTATTCCCGCAAGGGTTGGGAAAGGCCAGGCATGGCAGGCTTGGTCGCCACCTGTTCGGCCTTGCCGATGCGGATGACATAGGATTGTTTGGATTTTTCTTTGGCGTCCTGGGCCACTTGTTGTTTGGCCTGGACGATTTCTTGTTGCAGCCCATCAGAAGTGCGCCCGGATTCAGAACGGCTTTTTTGCTGAGTCTGGGAGCTGCCTTGGGCTGCTTTGGAACTGATCATTGACATGACTCCAGAGCCAGCCATGTTATCCTCCTCTGCCCGTTGGGGTTAGAGGATGAAAGAGCCTCTTGCCAGTGCGGCTTTCCATCTTTCCCCACAGTCTATTGTGTTGCTGTACATGAAGAGGGTGCCTGTTTGGTCTATTCCTCTTTCTCAACGTTACGCTTATCGGCAGGGAGGGGGGAGAGGTTTAGGATAATTTTGCCCCTGGTGCATTTTTTTGCTATTTTACCAGTTGAGAAAGTAACGTTTGCAATAAAGGCAGTTGTGTTAACATGATCGGGGTGGGCAGTTGAATGTCCTTGCATATGAAGACAAAATTACCCCCAAGGTAACCCGCTATGCCTTATTGGGTCTGCTGGTTTGGACTTTGGTGGTGGGGGGATCGTTGTTGTTCAATATTTTGAACCAGAAGAACAACACCATCTTGCTGGCCACCCAGATTGCCCGTGCCAATTTCAACAAAGATCAAGCCTACCGTTTTTGGGCCTCCTCCCATGGGGGGGTCTATGTCAAGCCGAATGAGCGTACCCCGCCCAGTCCCTGGATGGCCCACCTGCCGGATCGGGATGTGGTCACCACCGATGGTGTCCAACTCACCCTCATGAATCCTGCCTACATGCTGCGGCAAATGATGGAAGAAAATGGCGAACTCTACGGCATTCACGGTCGCATTGTCGGTATCGTCTATCTCAACCCCAACAACAAGGCCGATCCCTGGGAAGAGGCTGCCATCCGCGCCTTTGAAAAAAATGTGGAAGAGGTGTCGGAAATTACCGAAACCAAAGATGGTCCCACCGTGCGTCTGATTCGTCCCATGATTATGCGGGAGGATTGTCTCAAGTGCCATGGTCACTTGGGATTCAAAATTGGAGATGTTCGGGGAGCCGTGGGGATCAATGTGCCCTTGGCCCCTTATCAGGCCATCGAAAATCGCCTGGTCCATTGGATGGTAATGTCTCATGGCGGCGTGTGGCTGTTGGGCAGTGTGGCCATTGCCATGGTGGCTGGCAAAAGTCGCCGTCGGTTGTTGGAAAAGGAGGAGGCCAACCAGGAGATCCAGATAGCCGCCAAGGTGTTTGAAAACATGACGGAAGCCACTGTTATCACCAATCCTGAGGGTGTCATTCTGCGGGTGAATCCCGGATTCACTGCGGTGACCGGCTATCAAGCGGCAGAGGTCATTGGTCAACGGCCCAGCATGATCAAATCCAACCATCATAATGAGGAATTTTATCAGCAGTTATGGCAAAGCCTGCGGCTTTATGGTCAATGGCAGGGGGAAATCTGGAACCGGCGCAAGGACGGCAGAATTTTCGCGGCCTGGGAGAGCATCGTATCGGTGCGGGATGAGCAAGGAAATGTTGTGCAATATATTGGCAGCTTTTATGACATTACCGAGAAAAAGCTCTCGGAAGAGCGCATTCGCCATATGGCCCAATTTGATTTTCTTACTGAATTGCCCAACCGTGCCCTCTTCCAGGATCGCCTGACCCATGCCCTGCATCATGCCAGTCGGGAGGATCACAAGGTTGCCCTGCTCTTTCTGGATCTGGATGGCTTCAAAAAGGTCAACGATACCTTGGGACACGCCCAGGGAGATCTATTATTGCGGGAGATCGCCATTCGCTTGTTGGGATGTGTACGCGCCTCTGATACGGTAGCTCGTCTTGGTGGGGATGAGTTCACCATTGTCATGGAAAACCTTCAGGGAAACGGGGATGTGATCCTGGTGGCGGAGAAGGTGTTAAAAGATGTCGCCCGTCCAGTGCATTTGCAGGAGCGGGAGGTTTATGTCTCTGCCAGCATCGGTATTGCCCTCTACCCCGATGATGGGAATACGGCTGCGGAGTTGTTGCAATTTGCCGATGCCGCCATGTATCAGGCCAAAGGGGAGGGCAAAAATCGCTTTCATCTGTTCAATAAAGCCCTCAAAGAACGTGCTGAATTGCGCCTGAACATGGAAGCCGATTTGCGTCGGGCATTGAAGGAAAATAGCCTGGAGGTTTACTACCAGCCCAAGATAGAGATCACCACAGGCAGGATTGCCAGTTTTGAAGCGTTGGTGCGCTGGAACCATCCCCAATTGGGCATGGTGTCGCCAGGTTTATTTATCCCCTTGGCGGAAGAGTTGGGATTGGTGCAAAAAATTGACCATTTTGTCTTGCAACAGGCTTGTCAACAGTTGGCCCAATGGCGGGCGGAAGGTTTTGATCTGGCTTTGGCAGTGAATTTTTCTGCGCCTCAACACCCTTATTCCCGTGCCTTACTGGCAGCGGCGTTGGACA
>JADFXB010000141.1 GCA_015233935.1 Magnetococcales bacterium
GAAACCCAACATGGCGATAATTCTCATCATTGATGATCATGCTCCCACTGTGGAGCATATCGCCAGGTTGCTCTCCGAGGCCGGGCACCAGGCGGATTATTTATTGGAATCTTCCTGGGTTACCCAAAAATTGGAAAATGACCCGGTGGATCTCATCCTGTTGGATGTCTATATGCCCGATATGGATGGTCTTTCTGTCTTGAAATCCATTCGCGATAACCCGGAATCGCGGGAAATTCCGGTGATCATGATCACCGGTGAGATGGAAGATCGTCTGGTTAAAGAGTGTTTTCAACAGGGAGCGGTGGATTTTATCGCCAAGCCGGTTCATCGGTTGGAATTGCTCTCCCGGATTGAAAATGTCCTGCTCACCCGTGACTATATCCACACCATGGAAGAACAAAAACACTCCCTGGCCCAGGCCAAGGAGTTTATTGAAACGGTCATGAACAGTATGACCGATCAATTGTGTGTCATTGATGCCCATTCCATGGAAATTTTGGAAGTCAATCTGGCCTTTACCAACGTGGCAGGGGTGGAACGGGAAAAAATGATTGGCAAAGCCTGTTTTCAGGTTCGTCAGCGTTATCACCAACCATGTTGCGATTGCCCGGTAAATCACCAGGAAGAACGAGAATCCTGTCTGTTCCTGGCTACCTTCATGCAAGGGGAGTCGCTGGCAAGACATGGGGCTTTTGTGGATGGCAATGGGGCGCACCATCAGGTTTATATGACGGCCAATGCTGTGATCGATGTCCGGGGGGGCATTCGTCAGGTGGTCTACCAATGCCGGGATGACTCCGAATATTTCCAAATGGAAGAGCGGTGTAGACAGCTTTTGAACAACGGGGAAACAGCATGACAGGCAGTAGGATAAAATTGGGTGGATTGCTGATAGCCCTGATGATTTCCACTAGCATGGCCGACAGCCAACCTCTGCGGGGACCTGCCTTCAGCGATCCCAGCCGTCCGGTGGCCATGGATTTTGAATGGACCCAACGACCTATTGTCTACGATTTGTGGGCCAAAAAAGAAAAGGCTGACCTGGCCGTTTCCCTGGATCAACAACTCTATTCCATGCTGGCGGATAAAATTCGTGCCTTTGCAGTCAGGGAAGGGATCACCATAGCCCTGCAAGAGGGAACCTGCGGCATTTCCGGCGGCATGCTCATGCGCAAACAGGTGGATATGGTGGGATTGTGCTGCCCACCAGGGGATACCGATCGCATGCCGGGCATTAAATATCATACCCTGGGTATTGCCTCCCTGGCCTTTGTGGTCAACCGGGAAAATCCTCTGGAAAATATCTCCCTGCAACAATTACGACGCATTTTCCAGGGGGAGTTCCACCGTTGGTCCGATGTGGATTTGGGACCGGGGATAAACCTACCCGACTGGCCCATTCATGTGATCGGTCGGCTGCATTGCAAATTACGTCCTGGTCACTGGAGACTTTTGCTTGATAATGGCGACCTGTTCAGCCCCCGCATGCAAGAGGTGGGAACCATCCCAGATATGCTCTACCAGGTGGTCTCTACTCCTGGTGGTATCGGTTATGAATCTTTGTTTCATGCAGGAAAATATGGGGATAAAGGCACGGCCAAACCCATTAAGGTGAACGGGGCAGATCCCTTCAACGTGGATGACGTTGCCTCTTTGCGTTATCCCCTCTATCGGGTCTTCAGCATTTCCACCTGGGAAGGAGAACACCTGACCAATCCCCACGCCAAAAAATTGCTGGATTTTTTAATGCAGGAAGCAGACGCCCAAAATGGCACTCAAGGGTTCATCTCACCCTCCTGGTTGCGAAAAAATGGCTGGCAATTCATGGATAATGAACTGGTTGGCGAGCCACTAGACCGACGCGGGCATTAGGATTGCAGGAGAATTGGCCCATGAAGATTATGGTCACCGGCGGGGCCGGATTTATCGGTTCTGCGTTGGTTCGGCAATGGATTGCAGAGAGCGATTGCACCATTATCAACGTGGACAAGTTAACCTATGCAGGTAATCTGCACTCTCTTGCCGATCTGCAACATCATCCCCGTCATATCTTTGAACAGGTGGATATTTGTGATGTGGAAGGGGTGGAAAAATTATTCCGCCTGCATCGTCCAGATGCCGTCATCCACTTGGCCGCCGAATCCCATGTGGATCGTTCCATCCATGGACCCATGGTCTTCATCGAGACCAATATTACCGGGACCGCCGTGTTACTACAGGCAGCACGGGGCTATTGGAATGAATTGTCCGGCGAAGCAAAGGAAAATTTTCGCTTTCATCATGTTTCCACCGACGAAGTCTATGGGGATCTGGATTGGCAGGATCCTCCCTTCACCGAAGAGACCCCCTATACCCCCAGTTCCCCCTATTCCGCCAGCAAGGCCGCCAGCGACCACTTGGTACGGGCCTGGCATCGTACCTATGGACTGCCGGTATTGATCACCAACTGTTCCAACAACTATGGTCCCTGCCAGTTTCCTGAAAAACTCATTCCCTTGGTGATTCTTAATGCTTTGAATCACAAGCCACTTCCCGTCTATGGTCAAGGATTGAATGTGCGTGACTGGCTCTATGTGGAAGACCACGCCCGCGCCTTGCGACTGGTACTTGCCAAGGGAGAACCAGGACGTACCTACAATATTGGTGGCGGCTGCGAAAAACAAAATATTCAGGTAGTTGAAAGCATCTGTTCCATCCTGGATCGGATGAAACCTCTTCATTCACAAAGCTATCACGCCCTCATCACCTTTGTGACCGACCGTCCTGGTCATGACCGCCGCTATGCCATCGATGCCTCTCGCATCCAGCAGGAGCTGGGCTGGCAGCCCTTGGAAACGTTTGACTCAGGCTTGGAAAAAACGGTAAATTGGTATCTAAACAATGGGGATTGGGTTACAAATGTGCAATCTGGTGCCTACCGTGGCTGGCTGGAGAGCCACTATCGTTTGCCTGCTGGGACCATAGGAAATTAATTGTTATGAAAAGGAAAGGGATCGTTCTTGCCGGTGGTGCAGGTAGTCGTCTGCATCCGGTAACCATGGTAGTCTCTAAACAATTGCTCCCGGTTTACGACAAACCCATGATCTATTACCCGCTTACCACCCTCATGCTGGCTGGTATTCGGGATATTCTTCTGATTTCAACACCCCAGGATACCCCACGCTTTGAAGAATTATTGGGGGATGGTAGCCAGTGGGGTTTGCACATCAGCTATGCGGTACAGCCCAAACCCGAAGGCATTGCCCAGGCCTTCATCATCGGGCGTAACTTTATTGGTCAACAATCCAGTGCCTTGATTTTGGGGGATAATATCTATTACGGTTCCTCCTTGCAAAAACAACTCATGGATACTTCCAAACAAGCGACTGGAGCCACTGTCTTTGCCTATGCGGTCACCGATCCTGAACGCTATGGAGTGGTGGAGTTTGATGGCGATGGGACGGCCATCTCCATTGAAGAAAAACCCGTGAAACCAAAATCACGCTATGCGGTGACCGGTCTTTATTTTTACGATAACCAAGTCTGCGATTTTGCAGGAAATTTATCCCCCTCCCAACGAGGCGAACTGGAAATTACCGACATCAATAAACTCTACCTTTCCCGCCAGCAACTGGCCGTGCAAACCCTGGGACGGGGTGTTGCCTGGCTGGATACCGGAACCCATGAATCCTTGTTGGAAGCCGGTCAATTTATCTCCATCCTTGAAAAACGACAGGGATTGAAAATTGCCTGCCCCGAGGAAATTGCCTGGCGCAAAAGGTGGATTTCCTCCGAACAGCTTGAAAAGCTGGCAGTACCTTTGGCCAAAAATGCCTACGGCCAATATTTGTTCGCATTGTTGCGTGATTTCCAGTAAGGCAGACGAAGAGGGAGAGGATAGGGCGTGGAAGGTTTGGCCAAGGTTTTGGAACTGTTCGGCGGTCTGGTCCTGCTTTTGTTTGGTTGGGAGCGGCTGGGCAGTGCCTTTCAGATGGCTTTTGGTCATCTGCTGGGCGGATTGGGACGACAGGTTGTCAATCCCTGGCAGGGCATTGGCCGCTCTGCCATCGCCAGTGCCTTTTTGCATTCCAGCGTCATAACTTCCATCATGGCGGTAGGATTTGTCACTGCCGGACTTTTGGGACTTCCCCAGGTCAGTTGGATTCTGTTGGGATCGGAGCTGGGTTCCGCTCTCGCGGTACAATTGTTGTCGCTGCCCTTTTGGAAGATTGGTCCTGGAGTCATGCTGGCTGGTTTTTTACTGTCGGTGTTGGCCAAACAGGTGGTTTTGCGCCAGATGGGTCACCTGCTCATGGGCTTGGGCCTTGCCTTATTGGGACAACACCTTATGTCCCAGGCGGCGGATGATCTAACCCGTTGGTCACCCCTGTTGCGTCCGTTGGTGGTTTTTGGCTTGGCTGCCTTGTTGACTTCTGTGACCCAATCGGTCATGGGGGTGATCTGCATCGCCATGGCCTTGGCCTCCCAGGGGGTGTTGTCGGTGGCCTCTGTGGTTCCCTGGGTATTGGGAAGTTTGTTGGGAACCTGCATCAACGCCGCCTGGTCCATGATGGATAAACCGCCTGCGGGAAAACGGGTGGGACTGGTTCATATCATGATGCGGGGAACCACGGTGGGGTTGGGATTTCTGCTGTTAAATCCCTTAACCACCTTCTCCCTGTGGCTTTCATCCCCTTTGGCTCATGCCAACCAGGCAACCCCCCACATGGTTGCCAATGTGCTTCTGCTGGTGGCGGTTGGCATGGCACTGCTCTTTTTACCCTTGGTCAATCTATTGGATAAGCTGGCCATTCACCTGATTCCCAATCCAGAGGAGGAGTGGCAGGGAGAAACAGAACAACCGGGTCAACCTGAGCCGGGTTATCAGCCCAAATATTTGGATGAAACCCTGCTGGAATCCCCCAATCTGGCCATTGCCATGGCCCGGCGGGAGGCCCAGGAGTTGGCAACCCAGCTTGGGCAAATGATGAACAGGCTGCCGGATGCCCTGGTGCGGGGAGACTTGAAAAATATGGCTCGCCTGCGTCGCATGGATGATCTGGTGGATGAAATCCATCGTACCATCATTCTCTATCTTTCCCGCCTGGAAACCCATGCCCTTTCTGTCCAGGAAATGGACACCCTGCTGGCGGTGGTAGGGGCGGTGAATGATATGGAATCCATCGGCGATATTATCGAAAACAACCTCTACCACCTGGCAGAAGTGCGGGTGGAAAACCATGTCACCCTGTCGGTGGATGAGGCCAACCGTTTGGATGTATTGCATCAGGTGGTCTTTCAAGGTTATCGTCAGGCGGTCAACGCCTTTGTGACCGACAATTTGGAATTGGCCAATCGGGTGTTGGCCATGAAAGAGGATATCAACCGGTTGGATGGGGAGTATCGTTTGGCCTTGGTCATGGCCATGCGTTGTTGTGATGAAACCCCCAATCTGGTGGCCTTGTCCCTGCAATCGGATATGCGGGAAAATTTAAAGCGCATTTACTATCATGCTAAGCGCATTGCCAAGGTGGTGGTGCGACCTATGGAGCCGGATGACAGGATGTCCAACGATGACTGATACCGCTACCCCAGATTCCGTCGTGCAACCGGTCAAGGTTTTTGGACGCAAAAGGGGCCATTTGACCACCAGCAAGGAAGCATGGGTTCAACAGACCCTGGAAAAATACCGTTTGCCCCCGGTTTGGGCACGATCACAAATTTTGCAGGGGGCCGGGTTGGATGACACAACTGCCCGTGTCTGCCTTGAAATCGGTTTTGGCAACGGCATGTTTCTCGCGCACTTGGCCAAGTCCTACCCCAATGATTTGTTCATTGGTGCCGACTTGTTCATGGAGGGGGTGGCAGGATTATTGAACAGGGTGGAAAGCGGTGGCTTGGGCAATGTGCGATTGCATGTGGGACCGGTGCAGGAGTTGTTGCAGGGAACCCTGGTGGAGGGGTGCCTCAACCGGGTGGTGATCAACTTTCCTGACCCGTGGCCGAAAAAACGCCATCACAAACGACGTTTGATTCAACCAGAATTTCTTTCTCTGCTCTCCAGCCGCATGTGCACCGGGGCCAGTCTGGAGTTGGCCACTGATTGGAGCGATTATGCCCAGTGGATGATGACCTGTCTGGAAAAATGCCCCAATTTGCACAATGTGGCAGGACCCGGTCACTATGCCCAGCCCATGAACGACTGGATCACCACCCGCTTCCAGGAAAAAGGACAAGCCGCCGGGCGTCCCACCTGGCGGCTGCACTTTCTGAAAATTCTCTGCCCTGACAAGAAACAATCCGTCTGACTAGTCTACAGCAATGATTTGTCCAATTCAGATTGGGCATTGCGCAATTGGGTGCTGCTTGCCTGCATGATGGTGGCCAGTTGGGAAAGACCGGCCACCAATTCATTCATATTGGTGGAAAGACTGCTTGCCTGACGCATCTTGTTGCGAACCACTTCGGCATCCTCTTCCACCTGTTGGGTGGTCTGCCGCACGGCAAACATTTTATTGCGGGCCGCATTGCTGTTTTCCGACACTTGCAGGGCCTGTTGGGCCATCTCACCCGCAGAACGGGCAATTTCCGAGGTATCTCTGGAGGCTTCCATAGCGGCCTTGGCCACTTCTTGGGCAGCATGGGTCAATTCATCCGCATTGCGCAGCACCATATCCGCCGATTGGGATGCCTGTTTCATGGCATCCGCTACCTGTTTAGTGGAGTGGGATTGATCGTCCACCGCCATGGCAATTTCCGAATTGGCCGTGTTGATGGCGGTTACCAGGTTGGCAATTTCCCTGGCAGATGAAAGGGCACTGGTGGCGTTGCTGCGCATTTCACCAATGCGTTCATCGATCATGCGGGTAGCTTCCGTAGTCTGGCGGGCCAACTCTTTGACCTCATTGGCCACCACTGCGAACCCCTTGCCTGCATCTCCCGCGCCTGCCGCTTCAATGGCCGCATTGAGGGCCAGCATGTTGGTTTGTTCGGCAATGGAGTTGATGACTTCCACCACCTTGTCAATTTCACCCGCAGAAGCCGAAAGGCGATTCATCACCTCGGCGGTTTCCTTGGCATGGACATCCGCCTGGCGGGATTGTTTACTGGCGTCCTGGCAGCGGCTGCGCACCCCTTGAATGGACTGGGTCATTTCATGAATGGCTGAGGCCACCCCACCCACCGCATGGGTTACCTGGCCAAGACCTCGATTGACCTCTTGCAGGTTGGCGGTCATTTCTTCGGCGGCTGAAGCCATGGTGGCCACATTATGATCCGCCTGTTCCGCTGAGAGGGCTACCCCATTGACATAATTGGCCAGTTGATCGGCAGTGGTGCTGATGACATTCATTTCGTCGGCAGCTTGTTCCACATCCTGATTGGCCTCCTCAATGCGCTGCACCAAATTTTCATTTTGCGAGAGGGCTTCCGCTGCCAAACGACTGGCTTTGCTGGAACTATCTGCCAAGGTTTCCCGGCTGGTATTGAATTTGGCAACCACACCTGCCACCGTGTCGGCTTCCTGCCCCACCGCCTTGGCGGTATTGGACAGATTGTCGGCCATGGTGTTGACATAAACGGCGATGGCGGAAATTTCATCCAACCTTTCCGGTACGGGAATGCGCTTGGAAAGATCACCCTTGGCCATGGCGTGGATGCGGTCTCCCAACTCTTTCAGACGCAACACCAGATTGACACGGGTGAACTGATAGGCCAAGGGGGTCAATACCAGAATGATACCCAGCAAAATAGCCAAACTTATATTGAGGGTCTGTTGTTCCATTTTGCTAAGCTGGCCTGCCATTTTTTCTTCCAGCTCCAACATGGATTTTTTGGAAAACTGAAAATGGGTAAAACCAGAGGCCTCGCCCTCTTTCCAGTCACGATGGCAGCGGATACAGTCGGAACTGACGGTCAAGGTTTGGAAAATTTCAATGGTATCATGGGATTGGCGGACAAAAGGCTCCCGTTTTTTGCTGATATCCCCCATGAGGTCACCGGGAATTTTTTTGCCTTTCAGGTTGACCTCTTCGGCTTGATGGCAGCGCAGGCAATTATCCGTTAAAACTTTACCCTCCACCTTTTTAGGATGGCGGTCGGGCATTTTTTGTTCTTTTAAAGAGGTGGAACTGTAGATACGGCCATTGCTGTCATAGAGAGAAAATTCCAACAGGCCGGGCACCTGGCTTTGTTCCCGCACCAGGCGGTCAAATTTATCCATCTCACCTTTTTGCAGGGAGCCTGCCACGGCTCGTTCAACGGTGTGGAAGGTATTGATGGCATTTTTTTCCACCATCTCCCGCACCAGTTGAGCATTGGATTGGGCCATCCATTGGGCCATGCCGGTCATCTTGTTGTATTGGATGATCTGGGCAAGAGAGATCACCACCACCAGACCAAGCAAAAAGGAGAGGATTAATTTAGTTTGTAATTTCATGGAGGTAATCCTTTAGGAAGAT
>JADFXB010000142.1 GCA_015233935.1 Magnetococcales bacterium
TTCCTTTGGATTGCCAGCCGGAATCGGCAAAAGCAAGGGAATCCCCTTGATCTCCCAAAACCACCAATGGGCGATTGGCCCCCATGAGGTTCACCACTTCCAGTCGGGAGAGGGTCAAGGTATTGTTGCCTGTACCGGTCACGTCGATCACTTCCACATTGTGTAAACGACTGTCGGCTATGGAAGTCAAATCCAGATTCATGCCTGCTGCATAAAGATAGAGGGTATCGGTTCCCGATCCACCATCGATACGGAAGAAAGTTGTGTCAGTGATTTGTATCTCGTCATCTCCCGCTCCACTGTAGAGGACATCAGCCCCCCCATTGCCAATCAAGATATCCGATTGGGAAGAACCGGTCAGACGATCTGCGGCAGAACTACCCGTAGAGGTTCCAGCTTCCGCGACTGGTCCGTACTGGTCGCTGCCGAAAACCACATAGGCATTGTTAGACCTATCGCCAACAATCACATCATCAAACCCATCCCCATTAAAATCACCCCTACCAGCCACATTGCGCCCACTTCCACTGTACAATGCCCCTCTTAATGCAAGGCCGTAGGGACCATGGAGATCCATGGTTGCGTCAAATGTGCCAGAATGACCAAACAGAATGTAACTACTCCCCGAATAGGTATTGAAGTTATCCCAGGTATTATCTCCAATAATCAAATCTGCAAAACCATCACCATTGAAATCACCTGCACTTGATACGGGTCTGGCTGGCCATATGCTATTGCTTTGTCTGGAGATGGCAAAACCATTTTCACCATTCAGACTGGCCATATCCAGCGAAGGAGAAAAACCGCTGCCCTTGCCAAAAATCACATAGGAATTTTGAAATGTTCCATTATTAAAACAATTGGTAACTGACAAATCATCATACCCATCGCCGTTTATATCTCCAATGGCAGCAATGGCGTCGTAATAGGAACCTTCCTGACTATTTACATTAATCTGAAACCCATTATCTCCGTTAAGCTCACTTAACTGAATATTGCCAAAAGTACCACCATGACCGAAAATGACATAACATGGACCATAATTTTCTGGTGCTTTTAAGAGTACATCACCATAGCCATCCCCATTGATATCCCCAGCCGCCAGCATTCTTGCCCCTTCATAACTATCTACATCAACCTGCACGTAAAATCCATCCAACACGGCGTAAGGATCAGATAGGTCATAGGTGTCAACGAAGGGTTGGGCATGACCGAAGACCACATGGGCCTCGTAATAATTAGGGTTGGACCATTCTGGAATCATCATGTCATCGTAACCATCGCCATTGATATCGCCAATAATGGTTGCCTGACTGGTAGCCCTTGATTCTCCGCCCACAAATCGGAAGCCATTGGCACCATCCAATTCTGATAAAGAGGAAACCGGGGCACTATTTGTGCCAAAAATGACGTAAACTGCCCCGCTCCCAGCATTGGAACCTGGGATATTAAGGATGAAATCATCATAGCCATCCCCATTCACGTCACCACCTTGAGAAAGCCCATCACCACACCAATCATAGGAAGCATTTCCTGTTATTCTCCAGATGGTATCGGTATTTTGTTCTGGTAATAAGATTGAGGGTGGCAATACAGATTGTCCAAAAACCAGGAATGCCGTTCCGACGAAGTCTATATTATTGATTAATTCTAATGGTCTGGAAAACAAGAGATCGTCCATTCCATCATTATTGTAATCTCCCAAGACTCTGAATTGGGAGAAACTAACATCTACACAACTATTATAATAATACCCTGCACCAAGCACTCTTAAGCTATTACTCTCATCCAAGAGTAGAGAGAATGTATCTTGGGCATCGGTAATTTCAATCGTGACAACTGCATCTACCAAGGAAATTCCGTCAGTTGCCTGCACATGAAGGGAATGACGAGAGCGGGTTTCAAAATCCAGAATCACCCCTTCTCGCACGGTGATTCGACCATCGGCATTCACCGAAAACAGAGCATTGCCACTGCCGCCGGACAACAGGGAGAAGGTAAGGTCATCTCCATCTTGCCCGAAAACGGTCAGATTACCCACCAAAGCACCGGCGACACTCAACTCTTCTACGGAAAAATCAACATTCTCAAAATTGAATGGCAGGTCGGTGGCGTGAAAGACAGACAAATCTCCATAGGTGAGGTCTATGGCAGAGGAGAAGGTGAGCAAAACCTGTGAGGAGGCAGAACCGGAACCATCGCTATCAAAACTAAGCTGGCGGGTTGTGGTGTTGTAGATGAACCGTTGCTGGGTTGTGGAGGCTTGACCTGCGACATTGGCAACAAAGTGGCCACTCTCTACGGCATTTAATTGGCCAAACCGACTGTATTCTAAAGAAAGTTTATCCCCTTCTTCCACCGAAAAATCGTTCAGCAGATCTACTCCATCATCGGGCGAGAAAAATTGGAAAATGTCTGCACCATTCCCCCCCTGCAAGGTATCGTTACCCTGGCCACCATATAAGGCATCGTTACCATCCCCACCGATCAGGTTATTGTCCCCATAGTTACCACGCAACTGGTTATCAAGCCCGTTTCCTGTCCCATTGAGGTTCTGGGAACCTATTTGTGACTGCAATAAATATCTCTTACCTTGCAAAACCCGCAGATTGACCACTCTTTGTCCGGCAAGCTGGAGGTTTTCCACATTGTCGGTCAAGGTCCAATCCAATTGGCTGATAATGGTATCTATCCCGGCCTGGTCGTCTTCTTGAACAACAGTAGTGGCGGTTGCCACCCGATATAGATCATTTCCGCTCCCGCCAACCAAGGTATCGATGCCTTCCGATCCAATCAGGGAATCATCTCCATTCCCTCCTTGCAACAGGTTGTCAGCCGAATTACCCCATAACTGGTTATTGAGTTCGTTTCCGCTCCCGTTCAGAGCCCCGGTCTGCATGATTAAATTTTCTACGTATGCGGGCAGGGTGATATTGATGGAGGCTCGCAGGCTATCCGTGCCACCCCCAGCCCGTTCAATGATTTCGGTTGTGGTATTTTCCACCACATAAAGATCATTTCCCCCTTCGCCGGTTAAGAGATTGGTGCCACTGCCGCCGACCAACCTATCTGCCCCCATGCCACCGGTTAGGGTGTCATCGCCATTTCCTCCCAACAGATTGGCGGGGGTGTTTCTGCTTAATTTATATAAGTCACTTCGATAATATATGTCATTTAAGGGATTTTTATTAAAAACTATATAATATCCATTGTTTGAAATTCGCACAGAGCCAGGCATTATTTCAAACGGGAACGACAGCAAGCTCGTTGTATCTGTGTACAAATCATACATATAATAAGTATTTTCACGGTAAGGCGGCTCGGACAAACCACCACCTTGAATAATATAAGTATAAAATATTATATAACGACCATCATCACTTACATCGCCATAGGAGGCACCATCACCTTGCTCCACGTTGTCTAGTAAATTTAATAATGAAATGGTATTTTCTACCAAATCTCTAACATATTAATCTTCCGAATCGTTTAAATCGTTGGCAACCAGATTTTCTTCACTTGTAAAGTAGATATACCTACCATCACCTGAAATATCGATTAAGTTGACACCGCCACCTGGACTACCATCTATGGAAGTACTGACCATAGAAACAACATTATCTTGCCATATAAAAATGTCCCATGCATTATTTTCATCACCGCTAACTAAATTATTGATATTACTCTCAAATAAAACAGCAGAACCATCTTGATATATATACAATGGATAATTATATAAATTTTCGGCCTCACTATTTCCCAAAGTTATGGCTAGATTTGTTTCAGTATCAAGCAGTGTATCTACCCAATAGAGTTGTCCCCCCTCATCAAATAATATATAACGACCATTTTGAGAAATAACGCTACCATTAATATACTCCCCATTGTAACTATTAGACCCACCACCAACTTGTATAGAATTAGTAGATCTTTGATCGTACATAAACAGTTGATAGGTATTCCTACTTAAAATTCTTTCACCACCATGACTCATCATGTGTGGAGCACCAATATTATAAACATCATTATTATAAATATTCCTTACAACATCCGATCTTCCCCCTTCTAGACTCTGTCTATACAATTGTTCAAACCATATGCCAGCCTCATTCAAATTAGGTGCAAAACTGGCAAAAAGAAAAATATCGTCACTGAAATTGACGATATATGATAGACCTTCATTCGATTCACCACCCTCTACTGTACTGATTATCCCTTCATATCGCCAACCACCAGCAGTCAACGTGTCATTGCCATCACCACCAATAATTGTGGAAATAAGAATTTCGTCTGAAACCGCCACAGAATCCTCCTGGGTGGAAGAGCTATACTATAGAGAAGAATAGGCCCCTATCTGGACCTCGTCTGGACTAATAGTAAGATTATGACTAATGACGGAAGCATCAAAAACAGACGAGTCACCTACCATAAGTCCCAAGTACTGTTCCGCCACCATCTCCTGCGTATTCATTACCTCTTCCAGCGACGCATCAAAATCATCCGATAAAACGATATCAGCTCCGCTACTATTGCGATTCATTTGCACATCCGTCAGGGTAGAGGTAGAACCATCGACTTGTAATAATTAATTCCCACCCTTTGCAACCAACGGCTTTTAGAGAGCTGGATAATTTTCGTTTGCGCTGCGATGGCAGTAAATGCCTGGTCAAAGACTTGCCAGGCACTTTGCAGCGTGAATGAATCATCGTTGGTGGCGGCGTCCTCTGTTACTCAAAAATTTTCATAGCCGCCCCAGCCCACAGTTACCGCTAAATATTCACCTTTTTATTATTCTTATTATTCAAGCAATCCTTATGGATACAATTTATTTTATTTATTCTCTTACATCACCACGACAAGGTTACACTGAATGGTTTGTCGCTTTCAAGATATTTCCAAACAGTCATAACAGTTTGCTTACAAATACTCTTTGATCGCAAACCCGCCTGTCCCCTACCAAGAAATTCACCACCTACCCCCTTTTCATCAAAAACCATTTCCATCTCACAGGCATAAGGTTACCAAGGAAGGAGGAAGGCATTTTTTCCCTGTAGGCGGGAGGAGAGCCATGACGGTGGAAACCGTCGTTAAACTGGTGATCTATGCCATCAAACTTGCCATGCTGGTATCTTGGACAGTATTTCCATTTCCCCTTGATTTCTTGTGCACACCTTCAATCTGTTGCCAACCGGCAGGAAAGAAGGAACAGGTTGAGGAGTTGGTTTCCAAGCGGGAATGGAAGGAGTAGGAAGGTCAAATGGCCACCAAGGGGGATCTGGCCAAAGTGGAGTCCCAACTTTTTGGAAGTACGGGAGGAGGTTTAAGACCTCAAGCGCGACATGAAAAGAAATGGAACTGCGCATGGTCATTAAGAATGGCGGCATGATTCTGGCGGGTATGGGCATTCTTTTTGGGCTGATGCGGGCTTGGCCATTGCCGGTGCAATCTGTGCAACCCCAGGAAATGCGTTATTTGCCGCCTGCCACCCAAGCCCCTGCAACATCTCCACCCGCTGCCATGACTGGGAGATAAAGGCTTCTGCCGTCTTGACCGACTGGATGTCAAAGGCGGCTTGCACCAAGGATCACTGGAAGATTTGCTCGATTTTTTCCGCACGGAAAAGTCGTTTACTCCACTCTTTCAAAGTATCCAGGTTGGCTTCTGCAAGTTTGGACCGAACCCAATCTGGCACTGAGCCAAAACGTTCCTGGAGTTGGTCGAGCAGCATTTCAGCTATACCTTCCAGTTTACCTTCCAGTTTGCCTTCCTGCCGCAGATTTGTTTCCCATTTTTCGATGCGAGCAGAGGATAGCATGACGACCTCCTGTAACTTTTCTGGAATGTGGGGAAGGGGGTCCACCTTCATTTTGGTTAACCCGGCGATGAGCAGGTCGCGGAACAGCTCCTTGACGGGTGGGCCATCCGGGTGTTTTTCGAACCATGCTGCCACATCCTGCCCAGCCCGCAGCAACTCTTCCGGGTTGGCGGGGTGCTCCATGCGGCAGAGAATGGCACTTAAGTAGGGGAGATTTTCCAATACCTCTTTGGGATAGGCTCCCTCATCAATGGATTAATAACGCATTTCCGGCTGAAAATTCCACAGGGAAGTTCCCTCTGGCAGGCGGATCAACTCCCGGACACTGGTGGCTGCATTCCAGCGGTGCTCGCCGTTGTAGAGGTTAATGGCCAGGACGGGAGGCAAACCTGCACTTGCCTTCAGTTTTCGTTCTTCCACCAATTGCTGGTAGAGCAGACCGGTGTAGACATCCACCCGCAAGGCCATCCACTCCTCCACCTCGGATTGGAACTCCAGGAGGAGCAGGAGAAAAATACTGGTTCCCTGCCGGGTTGGGATCTCCCATACAATGTCACTGCGTCGTCGTTGCCCCAGCAGGGCTGTGAACTTGGTATTGTGCCGCCGCAGCCCATGCAGATGGAGTTCTTTGAGCAGTTCTGGAGCCAGGAAGGCCATCAAAAGGTCGATCACCATGCCTGGATGGGAGAAGAAAAGATGGTAAATGGAATCGGAATCATGGGTATGATCAGACATGAACAGCCATCCTTTATGGTGAGTAATCCTACGGACTTGCCTTGCATTTTTCTAATAAACAGACAGGAAAGCAAGGGGATGGATGGCAAAAAGTTATTTGGTCAAGGCGGCATCCTCTTCGGGCTGACATGGGCTTGGCCACGGTCTCTGACAAATCTGGCAGTCCCGAAGAGGATGACTGTTCCCTTATGGGGCGATCTGCACGCTGCCTTTGAGACCGCCGGTGTTATCCAGGTAGGCCGCCAGGTTGGCTGGAGCGTATGGGACGGCGGGTAGGGAGGAATCTGCCTGGACGGTCTTGCCGAGACGGTCCTGGATGGAAACATGGACCAGATAGCCATCCGGCAGAGTGCGCAGAGCGGTGGGCATGAGATTCCAGGGTTTGTCGAGCCAGCTTGCATGGCCAATACCAATTGGATTGGGAGCAGGGACTACAGCTTGCGGGGTGGCGAACTGAACTCCCACCGCAGCCAACAAGCGGGTCAGGGTCGCTAAGGGGCCGTCGGACAGGCCGCTTTCTGCCAGGGGAAAACCGCCACCCACGTCCGAATGACCACCAGGACAGAGAATTTGTACGACTCCCTCCCGGGGATCCCACAAAGATGGGGTGAAGGCCTCCCGCTGCTCGTCCACCGAGACAAAATGAAAGCCGTTGATCACTTTGGGGCTAAGGGCGTTGTCCACGAAGCGGAATTGATCCACGGCCTGGCCGTCTTTATAATCAGGGATGCCTAGTGCTCCCACCGTATCCCACACCCCTACCGCCTGGATGGTAACCGGATAGACCATGCCCGGTGGTTTGTGGCTGAGGATACCTTTCCATTCGGACAACTCTTCCGCCAGACGATCCCAGAGGGAAAGTTTGGGTAGGACGTTGGAACGGTACTGATGCCAGACAGCCACCCCCATTTGGTAGGCATCATCGCGACTGACTCCGTCCAGTTTCATCAATCCCTTGGCAGCCACCAGTCCGGCCAGAGCGCGGGCAGTGTAGGCTCCGCGACTGAAACCGATGATGTACAGGTTGTCACCGTCTTGATAGTTGCGAGAGAGGAAGGTATAGCCACGCACGATACGGGAGATAACCCCCGATCCGAAAGCCCCGCCCAACAGTTTGACCAGAAAATTGTCCGAATTGCCCACCCCATGCAGATACTTGGCCACTTGAACGGGTTGCCCGCTGCCGTTGGTTAACTCCTTTTCCTGCTCATCGGTGGTGAGATTACCAACAGTGTAATTTCCGCCAAGATTCATGAACAGTTTCAGGACATTGGTACGATCAGGAACCCCATCCTTGTTTTCATCCTCGTTAGGCCCGTTCCAGGTGCCGTCGGCACAGAAAATGATATTTTTAGCCATACTTACCTCACGTTAGTTTTATGTTTGCAGATAGTGGGAGGATACCTGCAGGAATCATTAAATGCCATAGTATTTTTTTACATTTTTTATATTCCATAACGGCAAAAACAGGATTGGATCATGGAAGGATGTTGTGATTAGGAGTATACGCAACGGGGATTCTTTATGTTGGGGGCAGGCAGATGGAATTCTTTGAGCAGTCCTGGATCCATTTACCTTGAATCCGGCGATGAGCAAGTCGCTAAACAGCTCCTTGACTGGAAGCCCGTCCGCGTGTTTCTCGATGGTTCCTTTTGAGGCCTCGTGGCAGAGTTGGACAATTCTGCATGAATAACCTTATAAAAATCCGTCATCTGCCAACCACCTCTTAACTTTCAGATCTGCCACAATAAAAAGGCTATGTCCAAATTTTTCAACAAATAGCCGTTGACTGAAAAACTGTAATTGCTTAAAATCTGTAATTACTTTATGGGAT
>JADFXB010000143.1 GCA_015233935.1 Magnetococcales bacterium
TGCCTGTTTGCTCATGGTGGAATGAGCGGTCAGGGCGTCCATGATGGCGTTGGTCCATTCAGTGGGCAGGTCGGGTGAATCCTTCCCACCACCTTGCCGCTTGCAACCATCAATTGAACTTTGCCCTGGCGATGGGCAGGTTTGCGGTTGCCGACAATCCACACATAGGTGACGATGCCAGTATTATTATAGTCAAAACGCTTGCCGGGGCAGAATATCCAAAAATATGGATGACCGACAGACGTTTGCCTTATTCATGGGAATGGTCATCATCCACAGTTGAACTAAATCTCACTCTCCCACACAATATCCCCCAGCCATGGAAGAAGCCAACAAACCATGGCACCCCGTTATCAACCAGCCAGGTGAGGCATCCCACGGTGGCGATTATTTCCCTACGCACCAATACCATAAGTGGCAAGCTGCTGGGAATCCACCTCTTCTGGACCGTGGTGGCGGTCTTGATCCTCCTGGGTATCCTGGAATGGCGATACTACCAGGAAGAGCGAACCCGTCTGCTGGAAAACCTGCACAGCCTGATCAATGTGCAAAGTTCCGCCATGGAAAGTGCCTTGTGGGAGTTCGACCTGCAACGGTTGCGTGATCTATTGAAAGAGCAAAGTCGCCTGCCTTATTTTCAGTCCGGCGAAGTACGGGGCAAAGAAGGGGAGGTGCTGGCCGCCATGGGCGATACCCAACGGTCTCCCCGTTCACCCGATTATCGCCTGGAACACACCCTGCGCCATAAATCCCCCGCCGGTGAAGCCATCATCGGCACCCTGGTGGTCACCGTCCAGGATGAAGGCATTCGCACCGCCTTGATACAACATTTTCAAAATAACGGGCTGATTCTTCTGACATTGCTCTTGACCTTGGCAGCCGGAACCCTGTTCGGTGTGCGCATGGTGGTCGGGCGTCCCCTGGAGGAGTTTCGCCAAGCCATCGGACGCTCTCTGGAAGAGCAAGTGCATGAACCATTACTCTGGATGCGCAAAGATGAATTGGGCAACGTGCTGCTGGCCTACAACACCCTGTTGGATGCCCGTTATCATGCCGAAGTGGCCCTGCGCAAAGGACAACAGGAAGCCCTGAAATTGGCCGAAGAGGCGGAACGGGCACGTCAGGAGCTGGCCCAATATCAGGTGGGGCTGGAACGATTGGTGGAAGAGCGAACCGTTGAACTGCGCGCCGCCGAAGAACGCAACCGTCTGCGCATGGAAGAATTGGAAAAATTCACCCGCGTGGCGGTGGGACGGGAGTTGCGCATGATCACCCTCAAAGAGGAGATCAACCAACTCTCCCGCTTGTTGGGACGCCAACCTCCCTACAAAATTGTGGAATAAGGGAGGCCACACCTTGGAAACGCCCTCCTCCTCACGGCCTGCTGCCCCCCATGGTTTGGGATTGCGTGGTAAAATTCTCACCTTTTTCCTGACGGTTTTTCTGGTTATGGGTGGGTTGGCTACCCTGGCCATGTACCATCTCATGATGCGGGAAGCCAACTCCCTGGGAACGGTGCTGGCAGAACGCCACGTCTCCTGGCACAAAGAAAAAGTGGTGGGGGCGGTCCAACGGGAACTGGCCATCGCCCGCCAATTGGCCAACTCTCAAATTTTGCAAAGATGGGCACTTCATGAGGAAGATGCCGAATCCAAAGCTGCCGCTTTAACCGAACTTGCCGCATTCCGGGACAATTTTGCTACCAGGAGCCTGTTCCTCGGTTTATCAGGATCACGCCATTTATATTTTACCAGTGGTGAAGAAAAAGAGGTCTCTCTCAAAGTCATCCATACCCTGGACCCAGGGGTGGAAGATGATGCCTGGTTTTTCACCGCCCTCCAGTCGGACGCACCCTATAACCTCAATGTGGATCACAACAATAAGATCAAGGTAACCAATCTGTGGATCAATTATCTCATGGTTGCCAATGGCAAAAAATTGGGGGTGGTGGGAAGTGGTATCAAGCTGAGTGATTTTGTGGAAGGTTTTGTCCAGAGCCAAACCCATGGCATCACCAGTCTGTTGATGGATGAAAAAGGGAGCATTCAGGCCCATAGAAATTGGGACCTGATTACCACCAACCCCATGACCCTTACCAATGAAGTGGAAAAAGGAAGTATTTTTTCCTTGTTGACCGATGAAAAAGAAAAGGTATTGCTGCGCCAATCCCTGTATCGGCTTCGTTTAGGATTGATTGAAGGGGATACCCTCACCCTGACGGTGGATGGGCGCAAGCAACTGGTGGCCTTGGCCTGGTTGGAACCGTTGCGATGGTTTTCGGTGGCCTTTCTGGATCCGGCCAGCGTTATCCCCCAACAGGATGCCCTGCTGTTTTGGCTGGCCTTGCTGGTTTCAACTGTGGTGGCGGCCATCTTGTTGATTGTGGGGTTGAACATGATCATCATCCGTCCCTTGTTGCGTCTTTCCCAGGGGGCGCGTGCGGTTGCCCAGGGCAGGTATGATACCCGTTTGCGGGTGGAAAGCCGGGATGAGTTGGGGTTGGTGACCGAATCCTTCAATGAAATGGCGGCCATGGTGGCCAACTCAACACTTTCCCTGCAACACGAAGTGGGAGAAAGCTCCAGCGAACTGGTACGCAAGGAGGCCCAGTTACGCACCCTGGTGGATAGCATTGGCAATGTCATCTTCATGAAGGATGTGACAGGACGCTACACCCTGGTCAATGCCCGTTTTCTCCAGGTGACCGGCTTGACCCAGGAAGCCGTCCTTGGCCATACCCCGCAGGAACTGTTTCCGCCAGCACAGGCCAAAATGATGGTTGCTGGGGATCATGAAGTTTTTTGCAAAGGTGAAATTTGTTCCTCGGAAGATTATTGGGAACAACAAATGGATGGACGTTCCCATGTCTATCTGACCACCAAAACCCCCTTATTCAACCAACGGGGTGAAGTTTACGGTCTGTGTGGTATTGCCATGGATATCACCAGCCAGAAAAACAATGAAAAGCAGTTGATGGCCCATATGGTGGAACTCAACGATACCCGCAAGGCCAGCCTCAACATGCTGTTGGATTTGGAAGAAGAGCGCAAAATTGCCGAAGAGTTGCGCATCAAAGCCGAGGCCGCCACCCGCGCCAAGTCCGACTTTTTGGCCAACATGAGCCATGAAATTCGTACTCCCATGAATGCCATCATCGGCATGTCCCACCTGGCCTTAAAAACCGATCTGAACTTACGTCAGCGGGATTACATTCAAAAGGCCTGCAATGCGGCCACCTCCCTGTTGGGCATCCTCAACGACATTCTGGATTTTTCCAAAATTGAGGCCGGCAAACTGACCATGGAGCAGCTCTCCTTCCACCTGGAAGGGGTATTGGAAGATATGGCTGCCATGCTGGCTCCAAAGGTGATGGAAAAAAAACTGGAACTTCTTTTTGATATTGGTAAAGAAGTCCCCACTGTCTTGCAGGGGGATCCCTTGCGATTGAAACAGATCATCCTCAACCTGGTGAGTAATGCGGTCAAGTTCACCTCCCAGGGTGGGATTATTCTCAAGGTGCGTTTAGCGGAACGGCGTGGCCCACGGGTCAAAATTCATATAGCCATCCAGGACAGTGGTATTGGTATGTCCCAGGAGCAACAGGAACGTCTGTTTCACGCCTTTTCCCAAGCCGATACCTCCACCACCCGTAAATATGGGGGAACTGGTCTGGGGCTTTCCATCTCCCGGCGATTGGTGGAGATGATGGCAGGGAAGATTTGGGTGGAGAGCACCATGGGTGTAGGCTCCACCTTTCATTTTACCGTCTGGTTGGGAGAGGGTGAGGCCAAGCCGGTTGCCAATGGTTTGCCGGGAATGTTTCACGATATGCGTATTCTGGTGGTGGATGACTATCCTCCCGCCTTGGAAATTTTGACGAAAATGCTGGCTGGCATGGGCATGCGTGCCCATGGGGTCACCAGCGGTCCCGAGGCGGTGGCCAAGGTGGTAAACGTGATTCAGGAAGGTGAAGGATATGGGGTGATCCTGGTGGACTGGCACATGCCGGAGTGGGATGGCTTGCAGACCATTCGTCAACTATGTCTTCACATACCTCCCCCATGGCCCCGTTTTGTCTTGCTGAGTGCTTTTGATGTGGAAAAATGTCAGGAAGATGCCCATTTGGCAGGCGTCAAAGCCGTATTGACCAAACCAGTCAACCCCGCCTTGCTTCTTGAAACCCTATCAGGCCTCTTTGGTTATGACCAAGTAGCGAGTGATGCTCCCCCAGTTAATCAACAGGCCAATCTCAAAGGTATGCATGTTTTATTAACTGAAGATAATGAGATTAACCAACAGATTGGCATTGAATTGTTGGAATCGGTGGGGGCCAAGGTGACCATTGCCCATCATGGCCAGGAGGCCTTGGATATTTTGGCCAGAGAAGGGGCAGAATCCTTTCATCTGGTGTTGATGGATTTGCAAATGCCGGTGATGGATGGTTATGAAGCTACCCAACGCTTGCGTACCGACAGTCGTTATGCCACCCTCCCCATTGTAGCCATGACGGCCCATGCCATGGCGGAAGACCAGCAACGTTGCGCCCAATTGGGTATGCAGGGGCATATCAGCAAGCCCATTGATCCCGATTCCTTCTATGCCACCTTGATGCGTTTTGCCCCGGTTGAAAAATCCGATGGGAAAACCTTGCCGACCGCGCTGGCAGGGGAAAGTCAGGGGCTGCCTGTTATTCCGGGGCTGGACCAAAAAGCGGGTTTGTCCCGCACGGTGGGCAATCAAAAACTCTATCGCCAATTGGTGCTGCAATTTGCCCGTAACCAGCAAGATTTTGTCAAACGGGTGACCCGGCTCATGGAGGAGGGTTTGCTTGCCGAGGCCATGAGAGAGGCCCACACCCTGAAAGGGGTGGCGGGTAATATCGGAGCCAGAGAAATTCAAACCCTGGCAGCAGAGCTGGAAACCGCTTTTCGACACAAGAATCCACAGAGCACCGGGTGTTTGACTGCCTTGGCCACGCCTCTGGCAACTCTTTGCCGATACATCCTGCAAAATCTGGCGGTAGTGGCTGAAACGGCAAGTCACCTCTCGCCCAACAGGCGGCAGGAGATGCAGGAGCTTCTGTCCCTCTTGAAAAACGATGATCCCATGGCCATCTATACCTTTCAATCCCATGGAAAAAATTGGCAGACACCACAAAATGCCCTCTTACTGAATCGGTTGGAACAAGCCATGCTCAATTATGAATTTGAAGAAGCATTAACCATGTGTGGTGAATTATTGGCAGAGACACCGGACTCGTGAGGAGCACCATGGACGACTCTTCTTCTGCACGTCCAACGATTCTGGTGGTGGATGATACACCGGACAATCTCACCTTGTTGAGTAGCTTGTTGCAAGAAAGCTACAATGTCAAAGTGGCCAACCGGGGGGACCGTGCTTTACGGATTGCATTCGGGGCCAGCCGGCCCGATTTAATCCTGTTGGACATTATGATGCCCGATATGGATGGGTATGAAGTTTTACGCCAATTGCAAGCGTCCCCGGCAACGGCAGAGATTCCCGTCATTTTTGTCACCGCCATGGATCAAGTGGAGGATGAACAAAAAGGATTGGACTTGGGAGCAGTGGATTATATTGCCAAGCCCATCAGTCCACCCATTGTCTTGGCTCGCATTCGCACCCATTTGAGTTTGAAACAGGCCAGGGATGTTCTGAAAGAGCAAAAATTCCAGTTGGAAAAAAAAGTGGCTTTGCGGACCCGGGATTTGACCAGGGAGCGGGGCAAGCTCTCCCGTTTGATTCAAGTGGGTATCGGACTTTCCGCCGAACGGGATGAATCCCTCTTGATGGATTCCATCCTGTCAGGGGCTATGGAAATTTCCGGGGCAGATGGTGGTCTGTTGTGTTTACGCAGTCAGGATAATTTTTTACATTTTTCCATTGTGCGAGCCAACAGTCTGGGGATCTATCTTGGTGGGAAGGGTTCTGGGCCACCCCCCTTTCCACGGTTGCCGCTATTTGATACACGCACGGGTGAGGCCAATCACAATCATTTGGCGTTAAAGGTCATTCATACAGGGCAACCCATCCATGTGGAGGATATCCATTACAGCCAGGAACATGATTTTACCCCTTTGCTTCGTTTTGACAAACTGACGGGTTATCACTCCCAATCTTTGTTGATGGTTCCCCTCTCAACCCGTGGTGGTGAGGTGATCGGGGTGTTGCAATTGCTGAACGCCCACCATCCCGATACCGGGGAGATCATTCCCTTTCCTTTGGAATTGCAATCGTTTGTGGAAGCTCTGGCCGCCCAGGCCGCCATTGCCATCGACAATCAAAATTTAATTGCCTCCCAGCGTGCCCTGTTGGATAGTTTTGTGGAGGTGATCTCGTTGGCCATTGACACCAAATCCAACTATACCGGCGGCCATTGTGCCAGGGTGGCGGAAATTACCCGTCTGCTGGCGGAAGCCGCCTGTGGGCAATCGGAAGGGGAGCTGGCCGACTTTCGCCTGCAAAGTCCGGAGGAGTGGCGGGAGCTGCGTTTTGCCGCCCTGCTCCACGATTGTGGCAAGATTACCACCCCCGATTCGGTGGTGGACAAAGCCACCAAGTTGGAGACCATCCACAATCGTATTCACGAAGTCCGCACCCGTTTTGAAGTTTTGTGGCGGGATGCAGAGGTGGCCTATTGGCGGGGACGTTGCGAGGGCAACTTGTCTTTGGAGGAGTTGGAAGCAAAACTGGCTGCCAGGCAAGCGGCCTTGCAAGAGGAATTTGCTTTTATCGCCGAGTGTAATGTGGGCGGCGAGTTTATGAGCAACGAAAAGATTGAGCGTTTGAAGGCAATCGCCAACCAGCGTTGGGTCCGTCATTTTGATGATCGGTTGGGACTTTCCATTGAAGAATTGTTGTTGCGTAAAAACCACACGCCACGACCGCCACCAGCGGAAGAATTTTTGTTGGCGGATTTACCGGAACATGTGGTTCCCCGTGACAATCCCAATCCCTTTGGAGAGAACCCGCTGGGATTTCAGATTCAAGTGCCCGAGTCCCTTTACAATCGGGGGGAGATTTATAATCTGTGTATCTCCCGTGGCACTTTGACCCCGGAGGATCGCTACAAGGTGGCGGAGCATTCCATTCAAACCTATGCCATGTTGAGCCGACTGCCCTTTCCCAAGGGGTTGGAGCGGGTTCCTGAATATGCTGGTTCCCACCATGAGGCCCTGAATGGTTCGGGCTATCCCCGCAAGCTGAAGGCTCCCCAACTTTCGATTCCTGCCCGGATTTTGGCGGTGGCGGATATTTTTGAGGCCTTGACGGCTTGTGATCGTCCCTACAAAAAGGCCAAAACATTAAGCGAAGCCTTGAAAATTATGTCCTTTATGGCCAAAGATGGACATATTGATCCCAACGTGTTGGATTTGCTGGTTAATGGCGGCATCTCCCAGCACTATGCCAGGAAATATTTAAGGCCGGAACAATTGGATATTGCCCTCAACCCTTAGATGGGGAGTTCAGCCTATGATGATGGTACAGATGGAGTGGTCGGACAAGTTGAGTGTGGGAGTAACCTTGATTGATGAGGATCACAAAAAACTTGTGGCCATGGTCAATGAGTTGTTTTCCGCCTGCTTTGCGGGGGTGGGGGATGAGGTGGTGACTTCCATCCTGGCCAAGGTGATCGACTACACCCACTACCATTTTTCCAGGGAGGAGGCCCTGCTGCGGGAGCTTAACAGTCCCGATTTGGAAAAACAGATGAAAGAGCATAGTTATTTGATCCAGCAGGTAACCGCCATCTCTCAGCAGGGAGCGACGGCCTTGAGTGAAGAGGTTTTGCTTTTTCTCCGTGATTGGCTGACCCACCATATTCTGGAAACCGATATGGCCAGTTTTCGTTCCTGTCGGTAAAGGTTTCGTAAAACGGCCCAGCTCCAGAGTCTCCAGGTTGGCTTTAAAAAATTTGGAACGCGCCCAGTTGGGAACAACAGCCAGAATAGGCTATCCTGAGGATTAGCATCCGCTGGTGGTCAAGGTGGCGGTGGGCGGTGTTACCACCGGCGGAGTACCGGAAGCAGTGGCAGCGGTATAGACCACCTGACAACCCGTTCTTGCGGTTTCGCCATCTTTGACCTTGAAGGTACCTGCTTCGCTGGTATCAAAACCGGTGACTTTGATTAAATTGACCAATCCTTCGGCGGTGGGATAGCCGTCGCTCATGGTGATGGTGATGCCATCCACAGTGATGGAAGAGCTGGCGGTGAGTCCCTGGGCCAATTGGGAAGCGTGGGCCATATTCCAGGCCGATTCCATGGCCCCCTGCATTCCTTTCAGGGTGGCAATACGGGCATCCTTGCCCAAATCCACAAAACGGGGCATGG
>JADFXB010000144.1 GCA_015233935.1 Magnetococcales bacterium
CACCCGGATGATCGTAGCCGTACCGTCTATTTTACCTTTACCCGCCCGGTGGAAAAAGAAATATCCCGTCTGCGTGAGAAGGTATGGCAGAGCATTTTTCGCAATATGATCAATTTTTTACTGGTGGCAACTGCCATCTTTTTATTGCGGGGACGTATTGTCAATCTGGTGGCCAGCCTGGAAAATGGCAGGCAAGAGTTGGCCAGACAAAACAGAGAGTTGGTGGTCACCTTGACAGAAGTTCGCGCCTCTTCCACTGCTCTCAAGGATGCCAGGGATCGGGCGGAGAGTGCCATTCGTTTGAAAGATAAATTTATCACCGTGGTCTCCCATGATTTGCGCAGTCCTTTGACGGTGATCATCAGCACCCTGGAATATTTGAAAGGGGAGCTGGAAGATGTGCAGTTCAAGGGATTGCTGGATCATTTAATCCAACGCTCCGAACGCATGTTGAAGATGGTTCAGCATTTGTTGGAAATGGGTAAATTGCAAACCGGTGTCATCCGTCCCAAACCTATCACCTTCAACCTCAACTCCACCATGGCGGGGTTGATGCATGATTTCAGGGTGTTGGTGGAGAAAAAGGGGTTGAACCTGGAAAATCAAATTCCCCAAGGGGTGCGGGTGCATACCGATTTTAATCTTTTCAATCGGGTGGTGGAAAACTTGTTGTCCAACGCGGTTAAGTTTTGCAATCAGGGGGATCATATTATTTGCACCTTGCAGGAAAATCCCCACCCGGTGTTGGTGATCTCCGATACCGGGATAGGGATCGACCCGGAAATGGTTCCCTTTTTGTTTATTCGTGAAAAGGTGACCACCAGTCGGGGTACTCTGGGGGAGGAGGGGAACGGTTTGGGCCTTCCCTTGTGTTATGAAATTGCCCAGGCTTTGGGGGGTACCATCACCGTGGAAAGCAAACTTGGTGAGGGCAGCTCTTTCTTTTTTCACCTGCCGGAAAACAGTTTGCGGGAACCAGGGGATGATCGGGTGGAGGACTCGGAAGAGGGGGTTTTGTTGTAATTTTTCTCGTTAACATTACGATGATTGCAAGACTTCGTAGTTGCTTTGGATGATTTGGCGGAAGTCTTGATCCATGGTTGACCATTCGTGAATATCGATGATGATGGAAAGATCGGAGGTGGCAAACTCTTCCCGCAATTGATCCAAATTTTCTTGGGACAGACTTCCATCTTTGGAGACGATTGCCAGGTCCAAGTCCGAATATTTTTGATTTTTTCCCTTAACCCGCGAGCCAAAGGCGCGTACTTCGCAATCGGGAACCAGTCGGCGTAGAATATGGGTGACAGTCGCCAATTGTTGAGGATCCAGGTCAATCATTGACTTCTTCCAGTCTTTCCAGCAAGCAAACGTGTCAGTAAAAGGGGCATCCTACCATGACCTTGGGTAGAGGTAGATCCTATCCATCATTCGTGACTACAGCATAACCATGGGTTGATCAAATAAAAATTAATCGCTACCATCCCATTTTGCCTTGGGCCAACGTTGAGAGAGGAAGTCATGCGGGAAAAAAATGTGGATGCCAATTCGATTCCTTGGAAAAAGTTGCAAACCATTGCCATGGTCTCCATAGCGGGGTCATTGATTTTGGGGGCGGCCATTCTGGTCTTTCCCATGAGTCATACCGGCTTGCCCATGAGCATGGAAGAAAAGATGACGGCCATGGTGATCGTCCTTTTTTTGATGCAACTGGCCCGCAAAGTGGGAAGTAAGTGGGGAGCCAAGCCGCTGGAAGGGGAGACGGCATGGAAGGGTGTCAGTGACCTGGAAATGGCCCATCCCCGTCAGGTGCGCATGTTTTTTATGCCTTTGATGATGGTGGAGTTTGCCCAACTGGCAGGCATGGCCTTTGCGGTGGTGGTCAACGAACCCATGTTTGGTGCAGTCTCTGCCCTGCTGGCCATCTTTTATTTTGTCATACTATGGCCCCATCCAGGACGTAAGGTGGATGCATGAATGGGGAAAGTACCAGTGATACCTACCACAGCCTGCTGGAGGAGATCTCCCGCACCTATACCCAGGGGCGTGTGCAGGCGATGCAGGCGGTCAATGTGCACATTACCGCAACCTATTGGCAGGTAGGGCAACGCATCGTCGAGTTTGAACAACAGGGAAACATTCGGGCTGAATATGGCAAGGCGTTGATTTCCAATCTGGCCAGGGATCTCAGCTTGCGACATGGCAAGGGGTTCAGTCGCAGCAATTTGGTTTATATGCGGCTTTTGTATCTGCGTTATCCGTCAATAAGTCAGAAGCCTTCTCACCAATTGAGTTGGTCCCATTATGTGGAATTGCTCAAGCTGGATGATGATTTGGAGCGTAGTTTTTATGAAAAACAGGCCATAGCCGAACATTGGTCTGTCCCGGAACTCAAACGACAAAAAGCATCCTCGTTATTTCTACGCTTGGCAGCCGGCAAGGATAAGTCCACCATTATGCAACTGGCCTCCCAGGGGCAGGTGGTCACACAACCCATTGACCTGTTGCGTGATCCTTATATTTTTGAATTTTTAAAAATTCCCGAACCGTGGCAGGTATCGGAAGAGCAGCTTGAAACCTTGTTGTGTGATCATTTGCAACCATTCCTGTTGGAGCTGGGCAAGGGATTTACCTTTGTTGGCCGCCAATACCGGGTGACCATCAACAACACCCATTATCGGGTTGACTTGGTTTTTTACCACCGTATTCTGCGCTGTTTTGTGCTTATTGATTTAAAGATCAACGAAGTTCAGCACCAGGATATTGGCCAGATGAATCTTTATCTGGGCTATTTTGCCAATGAGGAGAATGTGGAGGGGGACAATCCCCCCATTGGCATCATTTTAAGCCGCAACAAGGATGAACTGTTGGTGGAATATGCCACTTACCAGATGAACAGCCAGCTTTTTGTGCAGAAATATCAGCTCTATCTCCCCGACCGGGAAGAGTTGCGACAAGAATTGGAGCGCACCTTACGCCAGGTGGAAGCATGATCCATTCACGATTGTAGAAGAAGTAAAGAGCTGTCGCGCCATACCACACAGATTTATCCGATTATCCCATACAAAAAGTCTGACAATGCTCCTCAATTCCCTGGAAAAAACTTTAATGAACAGTCCATTGCGCTGGGCGACACAGCGATATATGGATGTGGAAACTTTTTTGGCCATGGGGGGGAAGACGCCAGGGGGGCGGGTGTTGGAAATGGGGTGTGGGAATGGGCGGGGGGTGGAGTTGATCCTCAACCATTTCGGGGCCAGCCATGTGGATGCCTTCGATATGGATGCAGGAATGGTGGCCCTTGCCAAAAAGCGGTTGGCACGTCGTGGTCAACAGGTGGCGGTATGGCAGGGGGATGCGGCGGTTATGCCGTTGGCCACAGCTTCCTATGATGCGGTGTTTGATTTCGGCATCATCCACCATGTGGTGCCCTGGCGGATGGCGGTGGCAGAAGCCCACCGGGTGTTAAAAACGGGGGGAAAGTTTTATCTCTTCGAGTTGCTGGCCCCCTTTATTCAGCATCCACTGTGGCGCACCTTGCTGGAGCATCCACAAGAAGACCGCTTTGATGATTCCCAGATGGCCAAACAGTTACAAGAGCAAGGCTTCACCCTGTTGGGGCGTCGTTCGTTGTTGGGGCAGGTGGCCTGGTATGTGGGAAGGAAGGATTAATCTTCTTTGTGGGTACCATCGCCTCCCTGGCGGGCGAGTTTATTATGCAGACCCTGGCGGGTGATGCCCAACAGTTGGGCTGCTTGCAACTTGTTGCCATGGGTTTTTTGCAGGGCCAGATGAATCAAATGGTTTTCCAATTTTTCCACCTGCTGGGGAATGTTGAGGGTGTTTTCCTGCAAGATGGGTCCATGGCTTTCATAGTGACGGCGCAAGGATTCGGAGCAAGAGGAAACTTGTACCTCCCGACCATCGGCGGTGAGGGCCACCAGCCGTTCCACCTCCTGTCGCAACTGGCGCACATTGCCAGGCCATGGATAACTGACAAACAGTTCTCCCACCTCGGCGGAATAGCCCTCCACCCACTTGTTGAATCGCTGACGAATTTCATCCAGAAAATAGTTGGCAAGGGGAAGGATATCCTCTTTGCGCTCCCGCAAGGGGGGAATGCGAATTTCCACCGAATAGAGACGGTAATAAAGGTCTTCGCGAAAAAGCCCCCTGTCCACCTGCTGGCGTAAATTCTGGTTGGTGGCGCACACCAGTCGGAAATGATAGGGAATAATTTTATTGCTGCCCAGTCGGCTGCCCTCCCGCTCTTGGATGGCGCGTAAAAATTTGGGTTGCATGGTGGCAGGCATTTCGCCAATTTCATCCAAAAAGAGCACTCCACCCTGGGCCTCCTCGAAGCGTCCCTTGCGGAGGGTTTCTGCACCGGTAAAAGCCCCCTTTTCATAACCAAAAAATTCGCTCTCCAACAAGTTTTCAGGAATGGCTGCACAGTTGATGGCCACAAAAGATTTTCCTGGCGTGCCAAACTGATGGATCATGCGGGCAATCAGCTCCTTGCCGGTACCATTTTCTCCCTGGATGACCACATTGACGGGTGTGGAACTCACCATGCGGGTGATGGCCATCACCTCCCGCATGGCACGACTTTCTGCCACAAAGGGACGGTCCGGCATGGGTTGTTGTTCAAGCTGGTCTATTTCCTGGCTCAATTGGCGAGAGAGGCGCACCATCTCAGACCGCACCACAATATTGTCCAGAATCATGGCCAAATGACGGGCCATCTCTTCCAGCAGGGACATATCCTCCACATGAAAATGTTGGCCTTCTAATTTATTGAGAATTTGCAGGGCACCCAATACTTCGCCGTCCGCCAGACTCTTTATGGGGACGCACACCATGTTTTTGGTGACAAAGCCGGTGGATTGATCCGTCTGTTTATGAAATCCCCCCTCGTTCATGCGATTGACGATCATTCCCTCGCCACTGGAGATAACCTGTCCAACCACGCTGCCATGCAGGGGGGCTTCAATTTGTTTTTCCTGTAGATTGGTGCCGAATTTGAGCCATACCTTTTTGGTGTTGGGGTCGGGCAGAAAAATGCTGCACCGTTCGGACTGCATGAGTTGTGGCAATATTTTTACCTGGAAGTGGAGCAGGGTTTCATAGCTTTCCAAGGAATAGACCCGTCGCACTTTCTCCATGCGATTGTTCAATTCACCCAGGGCGCGGCGTAGTTTCAGGTGGGAGTCCATGGCTTGTTACCGGTGTAAACTTCGTTGACAGGTGTAAAATAAGTTTACATGGGCGGAATATTTTTTCAATCCCTTTTCTTTCAATCATTTTCCAAATTCTCTCCAGATTATGTGAATGCAACTGTAAAGAAAGTTTACATGGGCATTTCTCAAATTTGGTTAAAAATGGCTGTTATGTTTGTTACAAAGCCTTGGCACGTGCCTTGCATTGTAATAATCTGAAAGAAATAGACTGGTTCTAAACTTTGTAAACTTCCCAGCAGGATTCCGTTGGGCTCACATTTCAGGGGGTTGTCACCATGAATAAAAGAGATCTGGTTCAAAAACTTGCCCAAAAAACGGGCTTCAATGAAAAGATTGCCGGCGAGGCACTGACCACCACCCTGGATGTGATCCAAGACGCCCTGATCCGTGGCGATCGGGTGAGTCTGATTGGGTTCGGTGCCTTTGAAGTCACCGAGCGGGAGGCCCGTCCTGGACGCAACCCGCAAACCGGCGAACCCATCACCATCCCCGCCAGCAAAGTGCTGCGCTTCCGGGCGGGTAAAAGTTTGAAAGAGGCTGTTGCCTGACCGTATGGGAGGAGAGTTTTCCGACGCTCCAATGTGCTTCTTCTCACCTGGCCCCCAGTCTGTATACGGGGGCCTTTTTTTATCCTTGAATCAAATAAATATCAAACCGGGTGGAGCTGCCAGGCAGAGTCAAAGCAGGGGAGGGACCAGGTAACGGGGGTGCCCATGAGGGTCGTTTGACCACTACCCGTCGGTTGGCATATCCCAAAGCAGCAAGCAACAACCTTTCACCGCCATCCTCCTCACCCAACAGGCTACGCAAATGGCGCATCTCCTTTTTTTGCGCCGCCTTGCGGGGCTGCTGGGGATACATGGGATCCAGATAGACCACCTCATGACCGCCGCCATTGGCCAGCATGTAATCCACGCTATCCCCTGCCTGCAACTTTAACCGCAGAGCCAACGATTGCCCTTCTGCCTGCTGGGCAAGTCGCTGTAGGCCATCCCGCAACAAGGCGGCCAGCAATGGATTGCGTTCCATCATGGTGACCGAATAGCCCTGACAGGCCAGCACAAAGGCATCCTGCCCCAAACCCGCCGTGGCGTCCAAAATAAGGGGTTGACCTTTGCCCATGGCGCGGGCCAACTGCTCCTTGCCACCTTGTTTGCACCGATAGGCCAGGGTTCCTTGTAACCAGGCCAATTGCAACGGTTTTTCCCGTGGGGCCAGGCGGCACTGCACCTCCAATCCCTGGGGGGTGACCATGAGGAGATAGTCGGCCTCCCCGGCACCGTTTTCCCACAAGGGCAACCCGGTCTCCCCGGCAATGGATCGGGCCAGGGGCAGGCAATCTTCCTGTTGGGCGACGACGACAACCTCCATGTACCACTCCTTCATAGAAAAATTATACCCCACCAGGGCAAGCCACCTTTTCATGGGAGACAGATTGCCGTATACCACCCTTCTTAGGGAAAAATCCAGATGGTGGATCATCTTGCAGGGAAGGGATGTGGTCAATGGTGGACAAGTTGGTGGCATTTCAGGGGGTACGGGGAGCCTACAGCGAACAGGCTTGTCGGGAACGGCTGCCCGATTATCAGGTGGTTCCCCATCGGAGCTTTGAGGAAGTCTTTCAGGCCGTGGATGAAGGCCAATGCCAATTGGGCATGGTCCCGGTGGAAAACAGTATGGCGGGTGCGGTGGGGGACAGCAATGATCTATTGGCCATCCACAATCTGCACATCGTTGGGGAATATTATCTGCGGGTACGCCATTGTCTTTTGGGGGTTCCTGGTAGCGATTCCACCACCATTCAGACCGTCATCTCCCATCCCCAGGCCTTGGCCCAGTGTGCTTCTTACATACGCACCCATGGCTGGCAGCGTGTCTCTTATTATGATACGGCAGGCTCCGCCCAGGAGGTCTCCCAACAGGGGGATGCCAGCATGGCTGCGATTGCTTCGGCTTTGAGTGCTGAACTGTATAAATTGGACATTCTGGATCGGGATATTCAGGACAGTCGCCAGAATACCACAAGATTTGTCATGATCGCCCGGGAACCTTTGCCCCGTTGTGAAGCCAACGCCTGCAAGACCTCCCTGCTTTTTGAGGTGCGGGATATTCCAGCGGCCTTGTATAAGTGTCTGGGGGGATTCGCCACCAACGGCATCAACTTGACCAGGCTGGAATCCCGTCCTGCCCCCGGCAAGCCGTGGGCCTATCACTTTTATTTGGATTTTCAAGGTCGCTCCGACGATACCCGTGGCAGACTGGCCTTGGAGGAGCTGGCCTTTTTTACCACCAGCATCAAAATATTGGGTTGTTATCCCGAAGCCCGCAAACCGGTGGAGTGAGTTTGTCATGATCGCCTACCCCCAGATCGATCCTGTCCTGGTACAAATTGGACCTTTGGCCATTCGCTGGTATGGTCTCATGTATACCCTGGCCTTTTTGTTGGGTTGGCCCTTACTGAGCAAAAGGGCTGCCCGCTATCAGCCGCAACTTACCGAAAACGATCTGGCCGATTTAATGACCGCCCTCTTGCTGGGTGTGGTGGTGGGGGGGCGTTTGGGATATACCCTGTTTTATCAACCCGCCCTCTATCTGGCCAATCCCCTGGCCATCTTCAAGGTGTGGGAAGGGGGGATGTCTTTTCATGGTGGTTTGTTGGGCGTGGCATTGGCGGTGGTTTGGTTCAGTCGTCGCCACGCCATTTCATTTCTGGCTGTCATCGATCTGGTCACCCCGGTGGTTCCTTTGGGTCTCTTTTTGGGACGCATTGGCAATTTTATCAATAGTGAATTGTGGGGGCGCGCCACGGATGTTCCTTGGGCCATGATCTTTCCCAATGGTGGCCCTTTGCCACGCCATCCCAGTCAACTTTATGAAGCCTTTCTGGAAGGCGTTGTCTTATTCATCCTGTTACAATGGTTGGGACGCAAACCTCACCGGGATGGTTTTCTAAGCGGAGTCTTTTTGTTGGGCTATGGTTTGAGCCGCTTTATGGTGGAATTTGTGCGGGAACCGGATGCCCATTTGGGATTGTTGCAGTTGGGATGGAGCATGGGTCAATGGTTGAGCATGCCCATGGTGG
>JADFXB010000145.1 GCA_015233935.1 Magnetococcales bacterium
ATATTCGGCGCGGAAAAAATCGAGCATGTTTTTCAGTAGGTTTCGTGCCTTTCAGGATTTATAAGTTTTTTCTTGTCACGGCCACCTTGCAGGGTGGCCGTGATTGTTTTGAAAAGGGGAATCCTTTCAGGAAACAGGCTCTGTCTCCACAGCCCGCGACCGCAAGAGTTCGTAGAGTTGTCCCGGCCCCAGCAGGATTTCCAGCAGCCCACGGCGGGTTTTTTCCGAACCCAGTGCCTGTTTGCTCATGGTGGAATGAGCGGTCAGGGCGTCCATGATGGCGTTGGTCCATTCAGTGGGCAGGTCGGGTGAATTGGCAAATTGTCCTTTGGTGTTGTTGTCGGCCTGTTGGGTGAGGATGGGAGATTCGACCATTTTCTTGCTGATGGTATTGACAAAGGAAAGCATATCCCCGTCGGTCCACTCTCCTTCAAACAAGGCGTTGACCCTGGCGATAATCTCCGCCAGTCGGGCCTTTTCTTTTTCCCGCACCTGGCCGCTGCCGGATTCGGTCAACGGCTGGAGTTTATCCGCCTCTCCACCGGCAAGGGGCAGGTCGCGCTTGCCCTGATTGCGCAGTTTGTGGTGGGTGAGGACCACCTTGGAGAGGTCCACCCCATCCCGTTCCCGGCCAAACTCCAGCAGCGGCAGCAATCGTTTGAAAAAGATGGCCCGTTTTTCCAGGGCGGTGTTGCCGTAGTCAAACATTTGGGAGAGGAAGGTGTAAACCCGCAAGAAGGCCCCCAGGTTTCGTTTGAATAGAATCAGCACCTGGAGGGTATTTTGCGCCTCCTGTTCAGCATGGGAATCCCCCTTTTCCCGTGCCTCCTGCAAGGTGGTCCCTGCCGCCTTGTACCGTTTGATTAAACGATCCGCCACCGGCTCCAGGGCAGCCCCCAGTTCTTTTTGGCTGGCCTTGGGATCCATCTCCACGGTGACCACACGCTGGATTTCGTTGTCATCGTAAAATCCGCTGGCATCCAGCCTGGCTCGCAAATCGTAGACCAGATTGGGATCGGTGACCCCGGCCAGTTCTGCCGTGTCGTAGTAGGTTTTGAAGGATGCCAGCACCTCTTCTGGATCGTTGATAAAATCGATGATGAAGGTGGTATCCTTGCCGGGATGGCTGCGATTGAGGCGGGAGAGGGTTTGTACCGCCTGAATGCCCGCCAACCGTTTATCCACATACATGCCGCACAACAGGGGTTGGTTGAAGCCGGTCTGAAATTTATTGGCCACCAGCAAAATCTGAAATTCCTTGGTATCGAAGGCTTTCCGTATGTCTTGCCCACGCAGTTGGGGATTCAAAAGGGTGCTGGTTTCGGTGTAGCTCTCTTCCTGCTCCTTGACCTCGCCGGAGAAGGCCACCAGGGTGCCCAAGAGGTAGCCGCTATTCTTGATGTAGGTATCCATGGCCAGTTTCCAACGCACCGCTTCCAGGCGACTGCCCACCACCACCATGGCCTTGGCCCGACCTGCCAGCAACGGAGCCACGTTTTCCCGGAAGTGTTCCACCACCACCTGAACTTTCTGGCTGATGTTGTAGGGGTGCAAGCGCACCCAGCACATGAGTCCCTTCATGGCTTCGCCGCGCTCCACCTGTCGTTCATCCAGCTCCCTGCCTTGGTGGGCCAGTTGGAAGGCCAGCTTGTAGGAGGTGTAGTTTTTCAGCACATCCAGGATGAACCCTTCCTCGATGGCCTGGCGCATGGGGTAGACATGGAAGGGGGCGGGCAGGTTATTCTCTTGGGCTGCCTGTTGGGCCTGGGGACGGCGACCGAACAGTTCCAGGGTTTTGGCCTTGGGGGTAGCGGTGAAGGCCACATAGGTGATGCCGGTATCTTTGGCCCGTGCCGTCATCTGGGCGGCCAGTAAATCTTCGGTGCTGAACTCGCCACCATCTGCCAGCTCTTGCAGCTCCTGGGCCGACAACACCTGTTTCAATTTGGCCGCCGCCTCGCCGGTCTGGGAGGAGTGGGCCTCGTCGGCAATGACGGCAAAGCGTTTGTTCTGGGTGGCGGCCAGCCTTTGCACCTCTTGCAGGGCAAAGGGGAAGGTTTGAATGGTGCAGACCACAATTTTTTTGTTGCCGGATAACGCCTTGGCCAACTCCCCGCTTTTGCTTTGATGGTCGCCGGTAATGGTGGCCACCACGCCGGTGGTGCGCTCGAAACCGAAGATGGCCTCCTGCAACTGGGCATCCAGCACAGTGCGGTCACTGACCACCAGCACCGAATCAAACAATTTGTGGTGGTTTTCATCGTGCAGATCGGCGAGAAAGTGGGCACTCCAGGCAATGGAGTTGGTTTTGCCCGATCCGGCGGAGTGCTGAATTAAATATTTCTGGCCCGGCTTTTCCGCCAACACCGCCGCCACCAGTTTGCGGGTGACATCCAGTTGGTGGTAGCGGGGAAAGAGGATGGCGGTTAATTGTTTTTTGCTGTCTTTTTTCGCCACCAGATAGCGGCCTAAAATTTCCAGCCAGGAGTCCCGCTGCCACACCTGTTGCCACAAATAGGCGGTACGATGACCCTCCGGGTTGACCGGATTGCCCGCTCCGCCCCCATCTCCCTGATTGAAGGGCAAAAAGGCAGTGTTGGCCCCCTGCAAACGGGTGGTCATGCGCACTTCAGAATGACTGACGGCAAAGTGGACCAGGGCACCACGGGGAAAATCCAGCAAAGGTTCTGTGCTGTTCTGCCCCTTGGGCTTGGGTTGGCGGTCGAAGCGGTATTGGTCCACCGCATCGTGGATGGACTGGGTGAAATTGCTTTTCAACTCCACCGTTGCCACCGGCAGGCCGTTGACAAACAGCACCAGATCCAGGGCGTTTTCATTGTGCAGGGAGTAGCGCACCTGCCGCACCACCCGCAACCGGTTGGCCCCATAACGGGCTTGCAGCTCCGGGTTCATGGCCAGGGCGGGCTTGAACTGGGCCAGGGTGATGGGCTGGCGCAAACCCAACATTTCCACCCCGTGGCGCAACACCTCCAGGGTGCCCCGGTCGTCCAATTGTTTACGCAGACGATCCAGCAACATCTCTTCCGCCCCGGCCCCATGGCTTTTGCTGATGCTCTCCCACGCCTTGGGCTGGCTCTCCCCCACCCAAGCCAGCACATCCGCCGGGAAAAGTGCCCGCTTGCGGTCATAGCGGGTGGCATCGGTGGGATCATACAACCAGCCGTGGGCCGCCAGATGGTGGCAAATGTCGTTTTCAAATTCGATTTCTTTATGGAGGGTCATGGAAATTTCCTTACACCATCTTTACCTTGGATCCATGCTAAGTTAAGGGAAATCGCATTCCCTTAACTTAAGAAAAGGGTAAGGTAACGTTCAAAGGCGTAAGCCCGCCATCGTCGTTGACCGGTGGTCTCTGTTAAAATGTTGAGATCCATCAAATCCCGGATCAACGCATTGGCAGTTGTCCACGCCCACCTCTTCTCTGTTTTCCATCTTCCCTGGGGTGAGAACCAGCATAGATGGCGTCGGACTCGGTGTCGATTCTCACCCGCATGGCTTTCTCCTGTCAACGCAAAAAATATGACCAATTTAATCAAAAAGATTCTCCCCGCACATCAATCTTACCGGTGACGGCGGCAGAGATCAGGGCGGAACGGCGTTCTTTCAGGAGGGTGATGGCTTGTTGGGCTTCGGTGATGAGGGTGTCGATTTTGGATGTTTCTTGGTCAAGAAATCTCACAATCAGTTGTTGTTCACTGATAGATGGTAGTGCAGAAATCAATTCAAGAATAGTACTCTGGCTAATATTCAACATTGAACTGCTAGCCCCAGTAGCTGATAACCCTATCTGCCCACGAACAGATGTTATTCCAAAATATCTAGAAAGAAACTCAGGTAAGCAGCAATTACTGACAAGACGAAGACGATAAAGTTTGTCACATAACATTAGATTGCAGTAATTTTCATTTACAACAGCAGCACTCCCAACCAATTCTCGCGTATTGGCACGAGAAATGAGTAGGTCACCAGCAACAATACCTAATGTTGGAACTGGCTCCAGTTCGTTGGGCAACGATTTATTTTCGAGTGGGTTAAATATCCCATCGTTTACACAACCTACTTTTAAAACACCCCATTCCGCAAAAGATTCTACTGGAAAGCCTTCGCATAGCGGACTCCAACCTTGCTCAATAGATTTGGTAAAACACTTAACCCTTTTCACCTCCCAATGCTCCGGCACCTCCCCCAGCCATTCGATACCGGAGTCCTTCATGGGGGCGGTGGGGTTCAGGCCCTTGGTGACGGCGTGGGAGATGACGGCCTGACGCTTTTCCTTCAACAGGCCAATCAGCTTTTCCTGCTCCGCCACCAGTGCATCAATCTTGGCAGTCTGGCGATCAAGGAAGGTGGCGATGGCGGATTGTTCGGAAAGAGAGGGAGAAGCTACAGACAAAGAGGCGATTTGATCCACGTTCAGATTCATCTGTGTGCTTACTGTTGCCGTCATCAGCATGGGCTGTTTCATTGCTTGCATCAAATAGAACATAAACATTAGAATACTTCTAGATTTTGGAGCAAGACCAACAATGCTATCTGGAAAATATGCTGGGAAATCAATTATTGCAACATCTCCAATGTTTGCGGCGATGGCCATGACCAGAGTTCCTTTCGGAAACTCCTTGCTTACAGCAACACCCCGTTCATTCAGTGTCTGCCTAAACTCGGTTATATACTTCGATGTGCCTGTGATATCCCCAGTTTGTATAAACGGGAAGTCACCATCATAAAATGCTGGATCGTTTCTCGGTCTATGAGTAAATTTACCACGGAGAATTTCTGCGAAATATCTAACCTGCTTTACCTCCCAATGCCCCGGCACCTCCCCCAACCACTCTACCCCACTTTCTTTATACTCGGCATAACGTGGATAACTCATAGTTTTACAACTCCTTTTCCCCGCAGACTTGCAACACCGGGTCGTCCCTTTTCCAACTGCTTGACCTGCTGGAGTACCTCCTGAAAGTGCTCCTCCACGGGAGAAGGTTCCATCAGTTTGCGGGTGTGATATTTTTCATATTCGACTCGTGCCCGTTCCAGGGCGGTCTGGTAGCTAACACTATCCATATAGCAGGATTTCCCGTCTGCGGCAGTTGTTGCATTTTTTGCAACAACTTGCATTTGGTTTGATACCTTGAGAGAGTCAGACGGTTTCTCCTTGTAAACGAACCTGTATCCTGGTGCAACCATCCTCGGTCTGGTACAGAATAATCTCACCGTTAGAAGCCTCTGTGACACTCATTGCATGATCTCCCCCAACATGGTCTGAATCCTGCCCACCACCTGCCGCAAATCTGCATCAATCTCTGCCAGAGAGCGGGGAGGTTGGAACACATAAAAATGGCGGTTGAAGGGAATTTCATAGCCGATCCTGGTTTTCTCATGGTCGATCCAGGCATCCGGCGCGTGGGGCAGGACTTCCCGCTGAAAATAATCCTCCACCTCTTGGTTCAGGGGCACATTTTCCGTATCCCGCAGATTGGCATCAGCCAGGGGTTTGCCCTTCAGCTTGCCCCGTTCTCCCACCACCACCTGGCCGTTGGCATCCCGCTGGGGGCGTTCCACGGTGATGGTGCGGTAGCCAAAGGCCCGGTTGGCAAAAATACGGCTGATGGGCTTGCCCTCCTGGCTGGCTTCAATAAACTGGCCAAACAGGCGGGTAATCTGGTCGATATGGTCGTCGGACAACTCCTTGCGCTTGCTGCCCAGACTCTTGCGCATCTTCTGCCAAAAACCGCTGGCGTCGATCAATTGCACCTTGCCCTTGCGATGGGCAGGTTTGCGGTTGCTGACAATCCACACATAGGTGGCGATGCCGGTATTATAAAACATGTCGGTGGGCAGGCCGACAATGGCCTCCAGCAGATCGTTTTCCAACACATAACGGCGAATTTCGCTCTCACCGCTGCCCGCACCGCCGGTAAACAGGGGTGAGCCGTTGAGGACGATAGCAAAGCGGCTGCCCCCCTCCGCCACGGGACGCATTTTGGCAATCAAATGCAACAAAAACAGCATGGAGCCATCGGAAACACGGGGCAGGCCGGGACCGAAACGACCATTAAAACCCTGGCTTTCGTGCTCCTTACGCACCTCCTTTTCCACCTTTTTCCACTCCACCCCAAACGGGGGATTGGAGAGCATATAGTCAAAATGCTTGCCGGGGTGGCCATCCTCGGACAAGGTATTGCCAAAGACAATATTGGCCACCTCCTGGCCCTTGATCAACATGTCCGCCTTGCAGATGGCATAGGATTCCGGGTTCAACTCCTGGCCATAAACGGTCATGCGGGCCTGGGGGTTGTGCTCTTCCAAATACTCCCCGGCAATGGATAACATGCCGCCGGTTCCAGCGGTGGGGTCGTAGATGGTGCGCACCACCCCAGGCTTGGACAGCACGTCATCATCCTCGATAAACAACAGGTTCACCATCAGCCGGATTACCTCACGGGGGGTAAAGTGCTCCCCGGCGGTCTCGTTGGAAAGTTCGGCAAACTTGCGGATCAACTCCTCAAACACCAACCCCATCTGATGGTTGCTCACCGTTTCCGGATGCAAATCGAAGGCTGCAAATTTTTCCAATACCTGGTAGAGCAAGCCGGTTTTGGATAACCGCTGAATTTGCCCATGAAACTCAAACCGATCAAAAATATCCCGCACAGCAGGGGAAAAACGGTTGAGATAACTGTTCAGATTTTCCTGAATATGGTCCGAATCCCCCACCAGCTTGGGCATATCCAAAGGCGAGGTATTATAGAAACCCAGACCGGTAATGCGTTTCAAAAAGGGATCCGGGTTGAGATCCTGCTTTTGTTTGGCCGCCCACTCGGCCAGCACAGCGGCCTTGGTAGACTGCAAAACACAGTCCAGACGACGCAACACCGTCAACGGCAGGATCACCCGGCCATATTCCGACTGCTTGTAATCACCCCGCAAAAGATCGGCAACCGACCAAATAAAGGCGGAAAGGGTCTGCTGATTCATGGTGGGCAACCATCCTTGCTTGGTTTATAAAAACAATAGTTTAAATTATACCACCCTGAACTTTTCCTGCACAAGAGCACCAAAGAAAGCCAGCCCGGCAGAGTGTCCAAAAACATAGACGACTGTTAGGCGTTTGCCTTATTCATAGAAATAGTCATTATCTATAGTTGAACTCAATCTCACTCTCCTACACAATGTCCCACAGCCAGGGAAGAAGAGAACAAACCATGGCACCCCGTTATCAACCAGCCAGGGGAGGCAGCCCACGGTGGCCATTATTTCCCTACGCACCAGTACGTTAAGCGGCAAGCTGCTGGGAATCCACCTCTCCTGGACCGTGGTAGCGGTCTTGATCCTTCTGGTCATACTGGAATGGCGATACTATCAGGAAGAGCGAACTCGACTGCTGGAAAACCTGCACAGCCTGGTCAACGTGCAAAGTTCTGCCATGGAAAGTGCCTTGTGGGAGTTCGACCTGCAACGTCTGCGTGATCTATTGAAAGAGCAAAGCCGCCTTCCCTATTTTCAATCTGGGGAAGTACGGGGTAAGGAAGGCGAAGCATTGGTCGCCATGGGCAATAGCATTCTTCCTCCCCGTTCACCGGATTATCGCCTTGAACAGCCCCTGCGCCACAAATCACCTTCCGGAGAAACCACCATCGGTTATCTGGTGGTCACCGTCCACGATGAAGGCATCCGCACCGCTTTGATACAGCATTTACAGAATAATGGCATGGTGTTGTTGACTCTGCTCCTCACTCTGGCTGCCGGAACCTTGTTTGGTGTGAGCATGGTGATTGGACGGCCCCTGGAAGAGTTTCGCCAGGCCATCGGACGCTCCCTGGAAGAGCAGGTACAGGATCCTCTGCACTGGCAGCGTAAGGATGAACTGGGCAATGTACTTCTGGCCTACAACACCATGTTGGAAGCCCGTTATCATGCCGAAGTGGCCCTGCGCAAAGGTCAACAGGAAGCCCTGAAACTGGCCGAAGAGGCTGAACGGGCACGCCAGGAGCTGGCCCAATATCAGGTGGGGCTGGAACGCCTGGTGGAAGAGCGTACCGTTGAACTGCGTGCCGCCGAAGAGCGCAGCCGCTTACGCATGGAAGAGTTGGAAAAATTCACCCGCGTGGCAGTGGGGCGGGAATTGCGCATGATCACCCTCAAAGAGGAGATCAACCAACTCTCCCGTCTGTTGGGACGCCAACCTCCCTATAATATTGTGGAATAGGAGAGTCCCTGGCATGAAAACCACCTTCTGCTCTTCTCCGCCTGC
>JADFXB010000146.1 GCA_015233935.1 Magnetococcales bacterium
CAGAGACGTTGCCAGGGGATCTTGGGCGAGGCCATAAAAATGTAGAATCGTCGCTGGGTCACATCCAAACCGAATAGAACCTGCAGGGAGCGCAGGAGATTGGAGGTCATGGCGGATGAGCATGGCACAATGACCGCCAGAAGCGTCTGAATGAACCAGGAGGCACGTTCCTGACCAAAAGAGGTTCCGGAAAAAGCGGACTGGAAAGGTGCAAGCAAAGAGCGTAGAATGAACATCGAACATGGCTCCTTTTGAGTGTATTTTCAACGGGTTGCACCATGAAGTTTACACCAGAAGCGGGCCATGTTCACTGATATTTTATTGATTCTGAAGAAAATATTGGAAAATCTTGGCAGGCAATCAGATAAGAATATTCTATCTACAAACAAGATGTGTTAACGGCGCGTAATATTAGTATTTGCTGATATTCCTAAATACAACCATCCTGGACGAAATATTTTATTGTTGTTTTATGTTATCAATAGAAGCGGTGAAACGTCAGTGGAAATAGATCATGGCGTAATTTGACCTCATTTTTCCCGATTCTCTCCAGTGGACCGACCGTTGGGAGTGGTCACCAGTGGCCATGGAGACCGCCCGAACTTTGGGTGGCACCCTGGTGACTTGGTCCCCATCCCTCACTGGCGACCAACCCATCACCCTGGAGGCTACCGAGAATGTAACCTGGCTCACCCAGGCCCAGGTGGCGGCCTTCATGGCAATTGCATCCAAGCCGGGGGAGGTCTTCTACTTGATCTGGGAGAGCCACATGTGGTAGACGCTTTCGTTGAGTTTCTCATATCTGCTTTTCCCATAAAAAAGCCAATCCTTGTTCAGCGTCTGGCAAAAGAGAAAGTGTATTCGCTGCAATAAGCCCCCATCTGGTTGGGAGGATTAATTCGTTACTAAATATGAGTCTAAAACACATCCTTTCACGTTGGCGCAATCATGTTTTTCTTATGACTGGATATGCAGAGAGGTCAAGGCAAAACCTCTTATTGCCTCCTGTCGTCTTTTGTTCCGTGATCGATACACGTGTTCCCAAAAGCATTCTGGCCCACCTGCTGGTTGCTTCCTGGCATCGCTATTGCCGGTCCTGGTCCACCCTTCATCTGGTATTGGTGGGGGAGGATGTGGAATTGGAATCTTTGGCAAAAAAATTGGGCGTCCAAATCCACCATCGAACCGCCCATACCGCCTCCTGCCAACGCCCCGTGGTCAATAAAATGTTGGCGGCGGGTGTGGCGTTCTCTTCGCAAGCGAAAGTGATTCTGTTGGACTGGGATGTGGTTTTTACTGCAGACCCCTGGATGCTGCGGGCCATTCCCACGGGACGGTTCGCCGCCCGCATTGCTTCCGCCTTGCGGGTTCCCCCCTCCTTGCAACAATGGGTGGTCAGCCGGTTCAATCTGCCTGTGGGTATCAATGTGGCCATCGGTGTGTTGGGACATCATTGGTTGCTGCACCATTCCCTGGAAGGCCTGAACAAGGATGATTTTCTGCGCTCATTCCGATATTTTAATGCTGGGGTGCTGGTTTTTCCTCCAGGCCGTTTCCAGTCCACCCTTACCCATTGGCAGAGTACCCAGAATGAATTGATTCGCCTGCTCCCTGAAGCCGCCATGGCAAGCAGCGAGACAGCCGCCATGGAGAATCTCGCCAAAAGCGACCAATTGGCTTTGGCCATCACCCTGGCCAACCAACCGGTCTGTGGGCTTGATGCCAGCCATAATTTTATGCTTTTTGACTTTGCCGAAGGGCTTTCCAGCCAGGAAGTTGCCATTTTGCACCTGGTGGGAGAGTTGGATAACAGCCTTCTGGAGAAAAATTATCCCAAAAAAGACCTTGTTCTCAATTTATTTGATCAACGCATTACCCATTTGCTGCACAATTATCCGGTCAAACTGGCTGAGCACGGTCGTTTTGATCCCGGTCATTTACGACAATTACTGGAAAAGTTGATGGAAGAGTATCATCTTTTCCAACCGCAATGATATTAAATAAACCATTGTAAAAAAGAGGTAAAATGGGAGAGCGCACGGCAATTCTGGTATTGGGCATGCATCGCTCAGGCACATCTGCAATTACCAGGGTGATCAACCTGTTGGGGGCGGCCTTGCCTGGCAATCTGATGCCTCCTTCCCCCCAGCAGAATGAAACAGGTTTTTGGGAATCCCTGGAGATTGTCGCTGCCCACGACCGGTTTTTGCAAGAGGTTGGCTCCTCCTGGCACGATCCGCGCCCCCTGGCCCGTTCAGCCATGATGGGGGACGCAGCACGAGTTTGCAAAGAGGCCTTGCTTGCCATTCTGCGACGGGATTTTGCCCATGAATCCCTGTTTGTCATCAAGGATCCCCGTCTGTGCCGCCTGGTGCCTTTGTGGTTGGATATCCTGGCCGGAGAGGGCATTCGCCCGGTGGTGGTGCTGATGGTCCGCAATCCCCTGGAAGTGGCGGATTCTCTGTTTCGGCGCAATGGTTTTTCCCGCAACTGGAGTCTGACCATGTGGCTGGTCTATTTATTGTCCGCCGAAGCCGCCACCCGCCAGTTGCCCCGCATCACCCTGTTTTATGAAAATGTACTGGCGGATCCCCAGCAGGTTGCCCATCGCCTGCGCCATGAGTTGGATTGTTTCGATCCGGCAAAAATGGCTCTGCCAGAGATCATGGATTTTTTATCCCAGCGATACCGGCACCATCATCATCAAAATCATGAGGTGGTGGAGGATACGACCCTCCCGGTCTGGGTGCGTCAGTGTTATGCCAGCCTGATCAACATGGATGGAGAAAAGGGACGGGAATTGGCACAACTCGTCACCATTGGTGGTGAGTTGGGGCGGGCCATGGAATTGTTGTCGGAGTTGATCTCCTCCGAACTTTCCGAAGGTTTTTCATGGCTTGAGGCGCGTCTGGACGAAAAAAACCTGGCCCTCCACCATAGCGAGGCCGCCTTGGCCGAACAGTCCCGGCAGAGGGAGGCCTTGGCGGCGGCCTTGCAACAGTCAGAACAACTAAGGGGTGAGGAAGAACAACGCCATGCCCTGGAGCGAGAGCACCTGCAAGCTGAAATGGCAGAGGAAAAGAGGCAGCACAGGGCTGTCCTGGAAGAAGAACGGCATCATCACCTGCAAGAAAAGCAACTGCTGCAAACCACCCTGGAGAGCTTGCAACAACGTTATGACCGGTTGTTTCAACAGGGAGTCCGACAACGCCAGCAGGTGTTCTCCCGGCTGGATGTACTCTTGACCAGGGTGGTCACCTGGTGCCACATGCCTATGTTTTTGATGAAGGGATTCTGGGATAGGGGCTGGTATCGGGGGCAATTGACCGGAATTTCTAAAAAACTACCTCTTTTATGGCTCCATTATTTATTGTGGGGATATTGGCGTGACCTGTCCCCCCATAGTTTAATGGATGTGGCCACTTATCGTCAGCAGAACGATGATGTGGTCATGAGTGGACTGGATGTGGTTGGCCATTTTGCCCGTTTTGGTTGGCGCGAAGGTCGCAACCCCTCCCTCTGGTTTGACACCTCCTTTTATCTGGCTGCCAATGCGGAGGTGGCTCGTTCGGGTATCCATCCCCTCCTTCATTACATACGGCGCGGCTGGCGGGAAGGCTGTAACCCAACCCCCTGGTTTGACAGCCATTATTATCTGCAAAACAACCCGGATGTGGCATCCCACGGGGGCAATCCGTTGATTCATTACATGCGTCATGGTTATCGGGAAGGTCGTCTTGCCAACCCGTCAGGTTTTGTGCCATCTAACGTGAAGGCGATCCAGGGACCCCCATAACCTGCAACCAGTTGGCTGCCAGCTCTTCCACCCTTGATGGTTCTGCTCTCTGCCGGTTTTCCCCGCCACCTGCACGCCAAAGCAGGTAGTTGCTCTCCCCTGTTGGGTATCCCAGAGTGGCATAAACATGGGGCATGATGGGAACATGATCACCAAACCAGCAGAGTCCCGCTGGACGGGGCAGGTTTTCCATGACCGTGGTTACCTGGGCCAACATGGCATCCGCCTGTCCCAGGTGGTGGAGATAGACCCCCAGATCGGCGCAACCTGCCGGGGGAAGTTGATGAAAGCAGGCTGCCAGCTCCTTCTCCCCCACCTTTTCCAGGTGGAGGGGACCATGGTTTTCCATGGTGATGACAAACAAAAACAACGGCTGTTCCGCCTGCTGCAAAAGCTGGCCAACCTTCTCCCCTACGGCCAGATCCCCGATGAAGGGACCGGATTTTTGGCCATCGGCAAAGGCGTTGATGTCGATGAACTGGTCAAAGCCCAGATTGGCATAGACCCGATCCCGCCTGTAAAAGCGTGATGAATAGGGATGAACGCAGAGGGTGCGGTATCCCAGACGTTGCAGATGGGTTGCCAGGGTGATGACCTGCCTGTTGTGCAGCACCCGGAAGGGATTGAAGCGATGAACCCCCAGTTGGCCTTGCCCGATCCCGGACAGAAAGGCAAATTCGCTTCGTACCGTATTGGCCCCCCAGGCAGGAACGGTCAAAGGGCCGTGGGCCGCTGCCGTGGCGGTGCAACGGTCAAAGTTTTTGAGAAGATCGGTGCGAATGCCGGCAAACATGGGGCGGGGATCAAAAAAAGATTCACTCTGAATCGCCACCAGGTGTGGCAATACCGTGCTGGCCGTGGGTTGGGGAAATCCCTCGAAGGGGGTGATCAGGTTGGGTTTGCCCCATTCGGCCCAACCATAACACCACAGGCTGGCCAGAAATCCCAAGCGATTTATATCTTTCCAGGGATCGAAGGTTGCGCGCAGGGGTTTCATCATGGCTGGAATCACCAGCAAATGTCCCACCCCTTGAACAAGCAGGATGGGGGTCAACTCCCCCTGCCAGGAAAAGCGGTTGGCCAGCGGTTCCTCCAGCCACCAACCGGCCAGGGCGGTCCCTGCCACCAGGATGGTCAATCCAACTGTTTGCCACAGGCCGAAAAAGGGCAGATACAAGCGGGGATGGCGCATGGCATCGAGAAAATAGTCGAAATCCTGAAAAACAAAAGGCTCCCGCAGCGCGTGGGTCTTGGCCTGATTCACCAACAAAAGCAGCAGCCAAAAACTGCACAAAATGGCCATGGCAAACCAGGGGCGGCCCAGAATGAGCAGCAGCGGGCCACAGGCGATCAACCAGATTCCACCGTGAACAGCCAGGGCAATCCAGGGTCGTCGCCAGCAGTCCCTGGACCGGGGGAGCCAGACTCCTTCCAGGATGAAGGACAACAGCAGCCCCAGGAAGGTGGCGAGGAAAAGTGTGGTCACGCCAGGGTCAGACATGATACCCCATGAAACGGACGATGAATTGGGATAGCTGAGCGGGGAGTACCGCCAGTGCCCAGGTTCCCAGGTTCAAGGGAAAGGGAAAGGAGATTCGTGCCTGATTTTTTTCCAAACCCCGGCGAATGGCACGGGCCGCCTTTTGCGGTGGCCAGACAAACAGTTTTGGCCCCGGCATGGCCTGACACATGGCCGAGGTGATATAGCCAGGCATGACCACATTGACCTCAATGTTTTCCCCTGCCAGCCAGCCGCGCCAGGCTTCCCCGTAGGCTTTCAGAGCCGCCTTGCTGGCGCAGTAACTGGGGGTCACCGGCAGGCCGAAATAGCCTGCCAGGGAGCTGATCAAGGCAATTTGCCCCCGCCCTTTTGCCCGCATGGCTGGTAACAGTCCATCCACCAGGGCCACGGTGGAGCGCAGATTGATGGCCAACAGGGCTTCGCTTCCCTCCCAGCACTCCCCCTCCCCCCTGGAACCGATGGAAATATTCATACCGGCGTTGGCGATCAACAAATCTGGTGGCATGGTGGCGGCCAGGTGGCCGGCCCAGCGATGCACACTGGCCACATCCCGCAAATCCAGGGTGCAGGTTTCCACCCTGGCCCCCTGCTGCCGACACGCTACGGCCAGTTGATCCAGGAGCACCGGGTTGCGCCCGTGGAGAATCAGTTGAACCCCTGGGGCGGCATACTCCCGTGCCAAGGCACTGCCAATGGCCCCGGTGGCTCCGGTGATCAGAATGGATTCTGGTTTGTTCATGTCAACATCTCCAGGGGTGAATGTTCGGCGGTGAGACGCGGCAGACTCCCCGTTACCGCCAACGCCATCTCCTGCTGGCCATAAAGCCCCCCATTGACCTGGCTTGTGTGCATCACCACCTTTTGGAAGAGGCGAAACAGGGTTGCATCGGGAGGGGTGCGGTTAAGCCAAAAGTCGTCCAACTTACCCTGAAAGGTCAATCCCACCAAATTATATATGGGGTTTGCCAGGCAGAGGGTGGGAGATCCCATGGCCAGGGCGGCCAGACCCACCGTGCTGTTGACGGTGATCACCCCCAGGGCATGGCCCAATAGCCGGGAGAGTTCCCCCTCTTCCAGGTAGAGCAGACGATGGGCCACCCCCAGGCGGTTTGCAGCATGGTGGATGATTTTTTCATAGTCCATCAACCCCATGTCCAACGGATGGTTTTTGATCACCAGTTTATCCCCACCAGGGGCGTGGCGGGCAAAGGATTCCAAGACCAGATTGATCACCTCCCCCATATGTGCAAAGGGGGAGTGATGGCGAATTTGGGCATCGCCATTCAATTGCAGGGGCAACAGGAAATAACGGGCGCGACAGGTGATGAATGCTTCCAGGCTCTGCTGTTGCTGTTTGCGAATCCATGCCAGCCGGGCGAAACGTTTCAGATAACCCGCATACTCCACCGGGGCGGTGACAGGGGCATGGGTTCCATAGGCGGGAAACAGGATGGGGTTGCCGACCCCTGCCAGGTGGTAGGCCACATCGTGAAAGGCGCGCACCCGAAAGGGGGATGGGGTGAATGCCACGGTGTGTACCTCCGGCAGCCTTTCCCCCTGTTGGCGAAACCAGTCTGGATCCCGTGGCAGCAGGGAGTGACCATTGACCCCCTCCCGTTCCAGGGTCAGCCAATGGGGACGAAAATATCCCTCCTCGAAAACATGGTTGCGCACCCCCTGTTTCCTGCCTTGTGCCAGGGCAATTTGATGCAGGGGACGGCAGTCTCCGAAGAGAATTTGGTCGCTGATCTGCCAGCTTTGGTAGCACTCCGCCAGGAACGACCCCAGATTGTCCCTGGAGCCACGATACCAGCGGCCTTTTTTCCCTCCCCAATAGAGCAGGTCACCGCCGTTGAAATGAATTTTATAAATCTCATGGCCAGCCGCCTGCAACCCGGTTGCCAGGCGGGCAAAAAAGGGCGAACAAACCCCTTGCAGAAAAAGAAAGCGTCTTTTCAAATGGCTACCTCACCCCAACCACCCATCGCAAGAGCATGCGCCACCCTCCATTCCACCATGGTTGTGAACTCCCGCTGGCATCACGCCAGGCAATAAGTTGCTCCAGGGCCTCTTCCGCTGCAATCCTGCATGGCTGATGCCGGTGAAAATAGAGGGGATAGAGAATCAAACAACCAGCCACCAGTTGATCCAGCGTCAATCTGCGGTTGCGACGGGCCAGGGGAAGTTGGTCCCTGGTCAACCCCCAACCGGCGTAAAAGGGTTGGCCATGGCAAACCACCTCCTTGCCCCGCAACAAGGCCTCGAAACCCGCCAGGGAGGTCATCACATGCACCATCGCCACCCCTTGCAACAGGTTTTCCAGGGGAACATCCGTAACCAGATAATCGCACAAGCCCCCGGCCAGTTCCTCCTCCCTGCCCGCTTTGCGTAAACCGGCGGTTACATCGGGGTGGGGTTTGTAGAGAATGGCATGTTGGGGATGGCTGGTTCGTACTGCACGCAACAGGTCGATGTTGCGGTGGATGCCCGGTGCTCCCAGGGCCAGGGAGGCGTCGCTTTCCACCTGTCCCACCACCAGCAACAGGGGGCGTTGCTCCCCTGGTGGGGGCTGCCAGGTGGCTGCGCCCACATTATATTTGGTGATCCCTTGTTCCACAATTCTCTGACGCAGGGTGCGGGCACGCCACAAGAGGGCCTCATCGAACTGCCAGGTGGCCAGCAAATGTTCCAGGTCCGAAGGTTGGCGGGAGTCATAATAGAGGCCCCGTTCATCCACCACCCAGGACATGGGCCGGGTCAATTCTGCACCCAGCCCCACCGAGCGCAGAAAACCATCCTCCAATCGGAGCAGACGGTGGGAAGCAAG
>JADFXB010000147.1 GCA_015233935.1 Magnetococcales bacterium
AAAAACCTGCTCCAACGCATGGAACAAGCCGCCTTGATTCCTGGACTGCATGGCACAGTCACCGGCACCATTCTGAACGAAGATGCGGCCCCCTCATTCTCCATCAGCGGTGGCAAAAATATCACCGAGGGGCAAACGGTCACCTTCACGGTTACCCGCGATGGAAATTCAGAGCAGGCACAAACGGTTAACTTTGGTTTGGGCGCGGGCAGTGCGGGAAGCGCGGATTTTTCCTCCGCCACCAGTGGCACCCTCACCTTTACTCAAGGTCAGTTCAGCCAAACCTTCACGGTGAGCACCACCCAAGACACCTTGTTTGAAAATAACGAATCCTTCACCGCTACCCTGTCCAACGCCACTTTGAATGGCGGTATCGTCGTTGCGACGGCCTCCAGCACCATCCTGAACACTGATGCTGTTCCCTCCTTCAGCATCAGTGGTAGCAGTGTCACAGAAGGAAGTGCCGTCACCTTTACCGTTACCCGCAATGGGGATTCCCAAGACGCCCAAACCGTGGACTTTAACACCAACACGGGTAGTGCAGGCAGTAAGGATTTCACCTCCAGCACCAACGGGACCATCACCTTTACTCAAGGTCAGTACAGCCAAACCTTCACGGTGAATACCTCCCAAGATACGTTGTACGAGAATACCGAAGTCTTTTCGGCCACTTTGTCCAACGCCTCTCTGGGTGGAAGTATCATCACCCCCACGGCCTCCGGCACCATCCTAAGCGATGATGCCGCCCCCTCCTTCAGCATCAGCAGCGAAAGCGTTAGCGAGGATGGTATCCTCACCTTTACCATCAGCCGTAACGGTGATGCACAGTATGATCAAAACGTCTCCTACGAAGCCTGGGGGGGCAGTGCATCCAGTAACGATTATGCCAATATTACCAGTACTACCCTCACCTTCTCTCAGGGTCAATACAGCCAAACCTTTACGGTGGACACCGCCCAGGACACCTTGTATGAAGGGGACGAAACCTTCAGAGTCTCCCTCACCAATGAAGCATCCTTTGGTGGAGTCCTTACCAGTAATGGCACCGGAACCATTCTGAATGACGATATCCTACCCTCCTTTGCCATCAGCGGTGGTGGTGGCATCACCGAGGGTTTGGCTGTCACCTTTACCGTCACCCGCAATGCGGATACCCAGAATAACCAAACCGTAGCCTATGGCACCAATACCGGCACCGCCACGAGTGGTGATTTTACCGCTAAATCCGGCACCCTGACCTTTACCCAGGGACAATTGAGTCAAACATTCACCGTCACCTCCAATTCGGATACCGTCTATGAAGGTGATGAAGGCTTTTACGCAACTTTGGCAAGTCCGTCTGCAGGCGGCATCACCACTGCAACCGCTTCTGCCACTTTGTTGAACAATGATCAGGCCCCCACCTTCTCCATCTCGTCCGGCAGTTTTGTGAGCGAGGGCAATGCGGTGACCTTTTCCGTCACTCGTACCGGGGATGCCCAACAAGAGCAAACCGTCCAATTTGCCGCTGTCAATGGCACCACTGAAAATGCGGATATTACTGCCACCAAGGGCACCCTCACCTTCACTGCGGGAGAAACCGTCCAAATCTTTTCCGTGGCCACCGCCAACGATAGCCTCTATGAAGGTACGGAAACCTTCACCACCACCCTGTCCAGCCCGAATTTTGGCTCTCTGGGTAGTTCTACGGCTACGGTCACCATTCTGGATAATGATGCCATTCCCACAGTGTCCATTGCAGCCAGCAGTGCCACGGAAGGCAGTGTCATCACCTTCACCGTCACCCGCACAGGGGACGCTGAAGCCGATCAACTTATCTCCTACAAAACGAGTTTGGGTACTGCCGGTTCCGATGATTTCAAGGGCACCTCTAACACTCTGACCTTTGTGTCAGGCCAATCCAGTAACGTTTTCACCGTTACCACAATCGACGATACGACCCTGGAAGCCAACGAAACCTTTACTGCCAGCCTGGGCGTGGTCAATTTTGGTAATTTGGCCACCACCCTTGCCAACGGCACCATCCTGAACGATGAACCTGCTCCCACCTACTCTATTAGTGGACCCTCCAGCGCAACCGAAGGCAACTTCATCACCTTTACCGTCACCCGGGATCTGGATACCCTGGGAGAAACCATTGGGTATGGCATTAATCCAAACACCGGTGAAACCAGCGATTACACCAACGGTTCGGGAACCCTCACCTTTGCCGTCAATCAGGCCACCGCTACCTTCACCGTGAATATTACCAACGATTCCCTTTATGAAGGGAATGAATCCTTCGCGGCAACCCTGGTCAGTCCCTCATTTGGAACCATTGGCACCGGAACCTCTACCTTCGATGTGGTCAATATCAACCCATCGCCCAGCTTTGGTGTTTCTTCCAACAGTGTTACCGAAGGTAGTGAGGTGACCTTCACCGTCAGCCGTGTCGGCAATGCAGAAGCCAACCAGACGGTGTTGTTTGCAACTTCCACTGGATCAGCAGTTTCTGAAGACTTTACAGGGAAAACCGCTACCCTGACCTTTTCCCAAGGTCAACTCAGTCAGGCCGTCACGGTGGCCACCAACAACGACAGTATTTACGAAACCTCGGAAACATTCAGTGCCACCTTGAGCAATCCATCCCTGGGCGGCACTTTTTATGCACCCACGGCCACTGTCACCATAACCGACAATGACAATGCCCCCACCTTCAGCATGAGCTCCAGCACTGTCACCGAAGGAAGTTTCCTCACCCTCACCGTGACTCGCAGCAACGATGCCTACACCAATCAGACGGTGCAATACGGGACCTTGGGAGGGTCCGCCAACGAATCCGACGACTATACCGGTGTCTTTGGAACCCTGACCTTTACCCCTGGTCAGTTGAGCCAAACGTTTACCGTGAGCACTGTAAACGATTCGATTTACGAGACCAACGAGTATTTTACCACCAGCTTGGCCAATGTCTCCCCCTTTGGGGGCGTCTCCAACGCCACGGCATCCCACACCATCATCGATAATGATGCCGCCCCGGTATTCTCCATAGCGGCGGCCAGTGCCAACGAGGGATCACCGGTTACCTTCACGGTCTCCCGCACGGCTGATAGTTCTACCGTTCAAACGATCCGATACGGAACCGTACAAGGTACTGCCGACAGCAGTAACGATTATCAGTCTGCGGGTGGTACGCTTACCTTCTCACCTGGTAACATGAGTAAGACCTTTACCGTTTCAACCTATACAGACACCAGCGTTGAAAACAATGAAACCTTTTCTGCCACCCTTTCTTCCCTTACAGGTGCAGGCAGCATTGGTACCAGTACAGCAGCCGGTACGATTCTTAACAACGACTTCACCACCTTTTCCATCGCCAATGCCTCAGCCAACGAAGGAAATGCAATCACCTTTACCGTCACCCGCTCAGGCTCCACCAGTATTACCCAACAAATTCAGTACACCATCAGCGATGGGACGGCCACCAGCGATGACTATACCGGCAAATCAAGTACCCTGACCTTTGGCACCGGTCAGTCCAGTCTCACCTTTTCCACCACCACCACAGGAGATTCCAACGTGGAAGGCAATGAGACCTTTAATGTCTCCCTCACTTCCAGCAGTACAGGGGTCGCTTTTGGCACCAGCTCTGCCACCGGTACCATCCTCAATGATGATGCAGCACCAACGTTTACGATTACCATCGATAGCAATACCAAGGCGAGTGCGCTTAACTTTGAAAGTGCTAACACCTACATCCTGTACTTTGATGGTCGTCCCTTTGGTCAACTCGATTTGACCAACTTCGGAACGGATGATCGCATCAACATTAAGCGCGGCGGTAGCGGTGCAATATACGGCAGCATGAGCATCCAGACTGAGTATGTTGCTGGAGGTCAGTATTCTGCTAAAGATACTGGCGGCAAGGTTGGAGTGATTCTTAAGGGGGGTAATCTTTCCTTTCGGTCTGGTAGCGGTGTGGCTGCTTTTGCAGTCGTAGCCAATAACTACCCGGTAACCGTAAATGATACCGTGAAAAGCTACATCGATTATTATGGTAGCGTAGGCTAACCATCGCTATCTTGCTCAAAGGTGCGGTGAGATGATCGCTTGCCTTTGACATCCAACTTAACAGGAATCTGGTCGTGACAATGTTCTCCCTTTCTTATTTTCGTATCCAGCAACGAAAGGGAGAACTGTCCAAGGCAGAAGAGCCTTTGCGCCATTGGTTGACCGAATGTGACGATATCAACCAACGGTTGCATGGCCAAGCTCTTCTGGCCAGTTTGCTCTATTCTCAGAGACGCCTGGAGGAGGGGGAAAGGCTGTTGTGGCAAATTCTTCCCCAGCAACCACTCCTGGATGCCCTGGGTTTGGCTGATTTGAGCAATTGTTTTCTGCTCAAAGGTGATCTGGATCAGGCCGGTTTCTTCTTGCAGCGGGCACTGCTACACGCCCCCCACGATGGCATCATCCATAGTCGGCTGGCGGCTTGGTATGTGAAAAAGGGTGAGCTGTTACAGGCATTGGATCACTCCTGCCAGGCTTTGGTTGACCTGCCCGACCTGCCCATTCAGATACACAACCACTGCCGCTTGCTGGCAACCTTGGGCAAGGCTGAGGAAGCACTCCATTACATCCAGCGGGCAGAAGAGTTGGCTCTTCTGCCCGAGGATCTGGTGTTTATGCGGGTGGACATGATGCTGCGGTTGGGAAACAACCGTGGTGCGGAGGAGCATGCCAAACAGGCCGTGCAGGAAGAAGATCCCACCACTGTTGGATATTCCATGCTCACCCTGGCACAGGCTGCCAATGACCACCATGGGGATGCTGGCGAAACCATTCGAACTGGCTTGCAACACTATCCTGACGATCCCCACCTGTTGGCCATGGCGGTGGAATTGGCTGGGAATCGGGGACTTTTTCAGGAGCAATTGTTCTATCTGCAGAAACTATTGACCCTGGAACCACAAAAGGCCCATTGGTGGATCCAGTTGTCCCAGTTGTCCACCTCCCGCCTTGATGAGACTACCAGTCGTCAGGCCGCCGAAAAGGCCATTGCCCTTACTGAAGGTGAAAATGGCCCCCTTCGCGCTGCGGCCCTGGCCGCTCTGGCCAGTGTGGAAGCCGAGGCCGACCATCACGATCTGGCCATTTCCCTCTATGAACAAGCCCTGCAATGCCATGAGCAGTCGGTCCAGGCCCATATGGGCTATGGTCAATTGCTTCTGCTGCTGGGAAAAATGGACCAGGCAGTTACCCACTTTCAACACGTTGCCACCTTTGCCCCTGGAATTTCTTTCAGTGGCCTGGTGCATGCCCGTCACTTCCCCCAGGATAAAAACCTGCTCCAACGCATGGAACAAGCCGCCTTGATTCCTGGACTGCATGGCAAAGTCAAAAGCCATATTCTCTTTGACCTGGCCATGGCCTGTGACCATTCAGGCGATCATGAAAAGGCCTTTCTCCTTCTCCAGCAAGCCAACCAGGCATCACGCCAATTTCTCCCTTATGATGGAGTGAAAAACCGGCAAAAAATTTCTCGAATAATCCATCGATTTTCTACCACATTCTTGGAACAGGTGCCCAAAGGGGTTTCCAATCAACTGCCGGTTTTTGTCCTTGGCATGCCCCGCTCCGGGACCACCCTGGTGGAACAGATCATTGCCAGCCATCCCCTGGCCTTTGGTGCAGGCGAACTTGCTTTGATACCGGATTTTATCGGTCGTCTCAACAATTGGGAAAACCATCTGGGTAGCGGACGGGAGTATCCCGAATGTTTGGATACCCTCACCCAACCCATTCTGGAAAAAATGGCCAACAGACTCCTGGACGAGTTGCGCCAGTTTGCCCCCTCCGCCTCACGTATTGTTGATAAATTACCCCATAATTTTGAAAACATTGGCCTTATTCACATGCTGTTTCCCAAGGCCGCCATTATTCATTGTGTGCGGGATGTGCGGGATGTGGCCCTGTCCAATTATTTTACCGATTACAAGGCCAAGTTTGGCGGCATGGGCTTTGCCTATGACCTGAAAGATTTGGGCCATCACCTGACCGATTATCAACATGTCATGGCCCATTGGCAGCAACTCCTGCCAGGACGCATTCTGGATGTACACTATGAAAAACTGGTGGAGCAACCGGAAGAGCAGGCCAGGCGCATTCTTGAACATTTAGGCCTGCCCTGGGATCCCCAGGTATTGAACTTTCCTGAATTACAACGCCCCGTCAAAACAGCCAGTGTCTGGCAGGTGCGGCAACCCATCTATCGCACCTCTTTAGGCCGCTGGCGACGATATGAAACCCAACTGCAACCCCTGCTGGCGGCCATGGCAGAACCCTGGCCCCCTGCAAGCCTACCCGCCTCCTCCACCCAGGCAGGACAAGACTTTTTTCTGGAAGGGATGGAACACCTGAAAACAGGCCGGTGGAAGGAAGCGGAAAATTCTTTTCGTCAGGTGCTGCTCCATTGTCCCAACCATGCCGCAGCCCACCATTTTCTGGGAACTGCCCTCTTTCAACAAGGCCATCACCGCTGGGCTTTGGAACGCATGCGCCGTTCGGTCCGTCTCCATGAAGGACACGCCACCTGGTGGCGCAATCTGGCGGCGGTTTGTTCCCACCTCCAGCTCCACGAAGATGCCAACAAGGCGGTGGAAAAGGCCCTTACCCTGGAACAGGCCACACATGGGAAGGATCTTCCCTGGAACCGGATAGCATGAAATATTTTTGGAACATTCTGCATACCAACCCACTGGTCACCTTTCAAATATTACTGGCCAGCTTCCTGGTCAATTTATTGGGCATGGCCTCCTCCCTCTATGCCATGACCGTCTATGGACGCTACTTGACCCACGGCATCACCGCCACCCTCTACACCTTGACCGGCGGACTGCTGATTGCCCTGGTCATGGAATACGGCTTTCGCAAAATTCGCTACCGCCTGGCCGAATCGGTGGTCCTCAAACCGGAACGAGAGTTGGGTGAACTGGTTTTTCACCGTATGAACAACGCCCGCACCCTGGCTCTCGCCCAAATGCCCGCCGATTTACGCGGAGCCATTCCCCGCCATCTGGAATTTTCCCAGCAAGCTTTCAACGCCAATAATTTATTGGTGATCCTGGATGTCCCCTTTGCCCTGCTCTTTGTCTTTGCCGTCTTCCTGTTGAATCCCTTGCTGGGATTGGTCACCTTTCTCATTGTGGGGGGTGCCCTGATTGTCACCCTCTTGGGCGGAGCCAACCAGGCCCAACTGGTGCAACACTCCATGAACAGCGGACAAAAACAAAATGTCCTGTGGAGTGCCTCCAACGATAGCGACACGGTGCGCGCCTTCAATGCCGCACCCTATTTGTTAGGGCAGTGGCAAAATCGCTCCGGGCTGCACCGCTATATTCGCCATGCCATGTCCATGAGCCAGCAATTTTTTATGAATGTGGGACAATTTTCTGCAGGTCTGCTCACCGTGGGTGTCACCGGCCTGGGAGCCAGTCAGGTGGTTCAGGGTCATCTGGACATTGCCACCTTGATTGGTGTCAACATTCTGGCCGCCCGTGGCCTCATGAGCATCACCCGCCTGGCCACCATCTATTCCACCCTGGCCCAGGGCAAAGAGAGCCGCCATATCCTGCAACAAATACTGCAACTGCCCCAGGAGCTGGAACAAGGGACCGCCATTAAAAATTTTTCGGGTCGCCTGGAGTTCAAGGATGTGGCCTTCCGCTTTCCCGGTGGCAGTGGTCCGTTGTTTGAATCCCTGGAACTGTTGGTGGAACCGGGACAGGTATTGGTGGTCACCGGCGGCAACGGTACCGGTAAAACCACCCTTGCCCGTCTGCTGGTGGGGGTCTTGCAACCCATTCGCGGTTCCATTTTGGCGGATGGGGTGGATGTTCGTCAGTTTTTTCCCCAATGGTGGCGGCAACAGTTGCTCTACCTTCCCCAGGAACCCTTTTTCATTGAAGGAACGTTGGAAGAAAATCTTCGTCTGTTCAATCCCAACCTGGAAGATGTTGCCATCAAACAGTTACTGGAACGGGCAGGCTTGAAGGAGTTCATTGATCAACATCCCAAGGGAATCAAACAGGAACTCCCTC
>JADFXB010000148.1 GCA_015233935.1 Magnetococcales bacterium
TCAAATTGCCCATGGTTTGAACCAGCTTATGGGGCATTTCCAGGATAATTTGGAGCTTTTGTGTCGGGATGTGGGTAAGGTACTTAAATATGACACGACCCAGCGCACCAATTTATTGGCTACCACCACGGAGATGGTTGAGAATTTGGTGGAGGTGGCTCATTTCAAGCAATCCATTGAAGAGGATCACACCAAGCGGGAGGTTTATGCCAGGTTGGTACGTTTGATAAACCAGCGGTTTCATTTCACGGAATTTTCTTTCTATGAGATGATTACTGGCAAGAATCATCTCAAGGTGGTGGCCATTAATGGTGAGTTGGATGGTCATTGTACGTGGTGTGATCATCAGATTTTGTTCCAGGCTGATTCTTGTCGTGCATTGCGGACTGGTCATCCTATCGATTCTTTTGAGTCTCCTTTTGTGTGTGGTCTTTTTCAGCGGCATGAGGGCACGTTGGACCGGGAGCATTATTGTATTCCCATCATTCATAGTGGGGCGGTGGGCAATATTTTGCAATTGGTGGTAGAGCGCAAGGATCGGGCAATTTTGGAGAAAAACTTGCCTTATATCCGGGTTTATTTGCGGGAGGCGGCTCCCATGTTGGAGGCCAAGCGTTTATTGGATACTTTGCGTGAATCTGCGTTGCGGGATCCGCTTACCGGGTTGCATAATCGTCGTTTTCTGGAGGAGTATATGGACACTTTGGTGGCCATTTCTCGGCGGAAGAAGCAGAAGATTTCTATTATGATGATGGATTTGGATCATTTTAAGCAGGTTAATGATACGTATGGTCATGAAGCTGGGGATACGGTTTTGAAATCTTTGGCGAGGGTATTGGAGCAGCAGTTACGTGCTTCTGATTTGGTGATTCGGTATGGTGGGGAGGAGTTTATGGTAGTTTTGCAGGAGACGGATGGGTATTCGGGTATGCGGGTAGCGGAGAAGATTCGTCAGGCTGTGGAGGGTATGGCTATTCCTGTGGCGGGTGAGGTATTGCACAAGACTATTTCTATTGGGGTGGCATTTTTTGATGGGGATAGTGGGTTGGAATTTTGGGATGTGGCGAAGCAGGCGGATACTGCGCTTTATCAGGCCAAGGCGAATGGGCGTAACCGGGTAGTTTGTTACGAGGGCTAGAAAAAGCCGATCTTTAGTCTTTTAAACTGTACTTGTCACGACTTAGTCTGACATTCGCTGTAAGAGTTAGGATAGACACCAACGAGGAGGATGGCGGGGGCGAGAATCGCCAGATCAAAGAGCCGGGTGAGCTACTGATTCGACCGTCTTGTGGATGACAACCTGCTGCCTTCATCGTGCGAATTACAAAACCTCTACCACAGCGGCACCCGTGGGTGATACACTATGGCCCGTGAGGTGTCTACCCAAAGAACGTCGCCGACGCAACGGGATGCCTTGTCATGAGATTCATCGACCCCCGCATCGATTTTGCTTTCAAGAAAATCTTCGGCAGTGAGGATGCCAAGGACGTTTTGATTTCATTTCTGGAAAGTCTGCTGGGATTGGAAGGAGATCGGCGCATTGCCGAATTGACCATCCTGGATCCGTTCATGGCTCCACGTATCAAGGAACTCAAATCCACTATTTTAGATGTACGGTGCAAAGATCATCGTGGCATATCCTATATCGTTGAAATGCAGATCGAGAAGGTGTCCGCATTCCTCAAACGAATCCAGTACAACAGCGCGAAGGCTTATGTTCAACAAATTGGCAAGGGAGAGGACTACCCAAAACTCAACCAAGTTATCGCCGTCACCATCACCGATTTTGTCCTTTTCAACGGTTTCGACCACTGTCTTTCCAGGCATGAATCCCGTGAAACGATGACAGGGCAGTCCCATCTCCAGGATATTCTGCATTACTTTATCGAATTGCCAAAATTTACCAAAGATCTGGACGCCTGCAATGACATTTTTGATCAGTGGATCTATTTCATCAAGTATGCCGGTTCCATTGAAGAGATTCCACCCAAGATGAACATCGCCCCCATTCGGCACGCCTTCGAGAAGGCAAGAGTGGCCAATATGACGCCCGATGAGTTGGAATTGTACGACAAGGCCGGGATTGCCATCACCGATGCACGAGGCCGCGTCGAGTTGGCAAGGGAGGAAGGCGAGCAGATAGGTATCCAGATCGGTGAGCAGAGAGGCATCCAGATTGGTGAGCAGAGAGGCATCCAGATTGGTGAGCAGAGAGGCGAGCAGAGAGGTAAAGCCGAAATGCTGCTCGACCAACTTCAAGAACGTTTCGACCTGGTCCCCGATTGGGTGCGTTCAAAACTTGCTCAGGCTGACTTGGATACCCTGAAAAGCTGGAGCAAGAAAATTTTCCATGCCGAAAAAATAGAGGATATTTTTCAATAGTTTACAAAGAAAACGGTCATCCTGGTCGTCAAACCTGCCAAAAATAGTTAATAATCCCAAGAATTAACGTTTCTTCCCAAAGCCGTTTTGGCCAGCAACTATACATCCTCCTGGCGACTTTCGGCCTCATCCATTCTCTCCCGACCCGGTTTCTCCATTTCAATTCAACCCAACCCTTTTACTTAGTCACCCGCAAGCATTCTTTCCCTGCTGCGAAATAGATGCCTCCCCCCAAGATCCCCACCTTTTATATAGGTAAATATAATAATAATATAGTCATAATATAAGCTGATTAATGGGGGCAATTAATTTTTTTATATGGTGAATTTCCTGCTTACCTGTTGAAGAAAATTTCACTATAGTAACTCATCCGCGTAGGTTATCTACAGTATAAAAATTGGTATTTCCGTGAAGGACAGTCTACCAAATTATCTACGTTTACCATGTTAAATTCATCAACCTAGATGTATGGCAAGTCACCTGGAGATCGCACATGTATCAAATCCGGATCCACGGCCGAGGTGGACAGGGGGTGGTTTCGGCTGCGGAGCTGCTGTCGACCGCCGCGTTTTTGGAAGGGGCACACGCTCAGGCGTTTCCCAGCTTCGGCTCGGAACGCATGGGGGCACCAGTGGTGTCCTACTGCCGCATCGATAACAAGGAGATCCGACTGCGAGAGCCTATCGCTGAACCGGATGTCATCATTATTCAGGATCCAACCCTGTTGCGCTCTGTGGATGTCTTTTCCGGGCTCAAGCCGGATGGCTACCTGCTGATCAACTCGGCCAAGGGATGTGTGGCCCTGGGGATTGAAGAATTGGCCCGTCGACTGCCTGATGGTCACTACGGAGAGGTGGCCGCCACCGAGCTGGCCATGAAAATTGTTGGCCGGGCGGTGCCTAACGTACCCCTGCTGGGCGGTTTTGCCGCCATGACCCGCCTGATCAGTCTGGCCTCAGTGGAGGCGGCGGTGAAAGATAAATTTTCTGGCAAGGTTGGCGAGGCCAACGTGCAGGCAGCTCGCGCCGCCTATCAGGAGATGCAGGAACGTCTGGCCAAGGAGACAAAGACATGTTGAAACAGATGGAAGGATCCAAGGCGGTGGCCGAAGCGGTGGGGTTGTGCCGACCGGAGGTGATTTGCGCCTATCCCATTTCTCCCCAGACCCATATCGTGGAGGGGTTGAGCGAGCTGGTCAAAACCGGACGCATAGAAAATTGTGAGTTCATCAACGTGGAGTCGGAGTTTGCAGCCTTGTCGGTGGCCATCGGTTCTTCGGCAGCCGGGGCGCGGAGTTACACGGCCACCGCCTCTCAGGGGCTGCTGTTCATGGCCGAAGCGGTTTGGAATGCGGCCGGGTTGGGATTGCCCATTGTCATGACCTTGGGCAACCGGGCACTGGGTGCTCCCATCAACATTTGGAACGACCATTCCGACGCCATGTCGGTGCGGGATTCGGGCTGGATCCAGCTCTTTGCCGAATCCAACCAGGAGGCAGTGGATTTGCACATTCAGGCCTTTCGCTTGGCGGAAGAGATGAGCTGCCCGGTGATGGTCAACATGGACGGCTTCATTCTCACCCACGCCTACGAGAGGATCGACATGCCCCGCCAGGAGCAGGTGGATGCCTTTCTGCCCCCCTACGAGCCGGTGCAGGTGCTGGATCCCACCAATCCAGTCTCCATCGGTGCCATGGTGGGGCCTGATGCCTACGCCGAAGTGCGCTATCTGGCCCACTACAAACAGTTGACCGCCCTGGAGACCATCCCCCGCATCAGCGAGGAGTTTCGTCAACGCTTTGGCCGCAACGCCGGCGGACTGTTGCGCACCTATCATACGGAAAATGCGGAATTGATGGTGATCGCCCTTGGTTCGGTCAACGGCACCATCAAGGATGTGGTGGATGAAATGCGGGCGGACGGGCACAAGGTAGGCAGTATCAGCATAGGCTCCTTCCGTCCATTCCCCATGGATGCCCTGCGCCAGATCATCTGCCATGCCAAACGTATCGTGGTGGTGGAAAAAAATCTTGCCCTGGGCATCGGCGGCATCGTCACCTCCAACGTGCGCATGTCTCTGCGGGGGCTGGAACAGCCGGTCAGCACGGTGATCGCCGGTCTTGGCGGACGCCCCATCACCATGAAATCCTTGCGGGAGGTTTTCAACCTTTCCCTCAAGGGGGAACTGGAAGAGATCCACTATCTTGATCTGGATTGGGATATCATTCGCCGTGAGCTGGAACACTCCCGCTCCCTGCGTCGCTCCGGACCCATGGCTGAAAATATTTTGCGCCTGCGTCTGCAGGGCGGTCGCCCCTAATAGTGGAATAAGAGGAGTCACTCCTATGGATGGCATACCCGGCGAACAGAAGATTAAATTTTACCAGAAAGGTACCTACACGGTAGGCAACCGGCTGATCAACGTCAAACAACGCTCCGTGCAGGCCAGTATGGATCGCAGCAACTCCCTGACCAGTGGCCATCGGGCCTGCCAGGGATGCGGCGAGGCCCTGGGTGCCCGCTACGTCATCGATGCGGCCATGCGGGCTACCGGCAACCAGTTGATCGCGGTCAACGCCACGGGCTGTCTGGAAGTTTTCACCACACCTTATCCAGAAACATCCTGGCAGATTCCCTGGCTCCACTCCCTGTTCGGCAACGCCGCCGCTGTGGCAACGGGCGTTGCTGCCGCCATGCGGGTCAAGGGCCGTCAGCAGGTACGTGCCATTGCCCAGGGCGGGGATGGTGGCACCATGGATATCGGTTTCGGCTGCCTGTCCGGCATGTTCGAACGTAACGACGACGTGCTCTACATTTGTTATGACAACGAAGCCTACATGAACACCGGCGTTCAACGCTCCAGTGCCACCCCTGCCACTGCCCGCACCGCCACCACGCCAGCCATAGGCAGTGATCCGGGCAACCAGTTTGGTTCCGGCAAAAACCTGCCCCTCATCGCCATGGCCCACTACATTCCCTATGTGGCCACCGCCAGCGTGGCGGCCCTCCACGATCTGGAGGCCAAGGTGACCAAGGCCATGAGCATTCGTGGTGCCCGTTATCTTCATATTCATGTGCCCTGTCCTTTGGGATGGGGATCTGACCCCAGTGCTACTATCCAGATTGCCAGGCTGGCCATCAAGTGCGGGCTTTTCCCCTTGTTCGAGGCGGAAAACGGGACGATAACCGGCACCATGGCCATTCGCAGCCAAGTGCCTGTCACCGAATATCTCAAGCCGCAGAAACGTTTCGCCCATCTCTTCCGGGGTGGGGAGGACAACCAACGCAAACTGGCCGCCATTCAAGCGTTAGCCGATGCCAACATCAAGCGTTTTGACCTGATCCGGAAGGAATCCCAAAGATGACCAAACCTTTTGCCATCACTTTGGACGTAGGCTCCAGCCTGGCCAATCTGACGGGATCCTGGCGCACCGAACGTCCCGTCTTCGCCCATCACCTCCCTCCGTGCAACAGTGCCTGTCCGGCAGGCGAAAACGTACAGGGTTGGCTTTATTATGCGGAGGAGGGCAACTATCACATGGCCTGGCAGGAGATCATGCGGGACAACCCCATGCCTGCCATTATGGGTCGCTGCTGTTATCACTCTTGTGAACGGGCCTGCAATCGGGGCCAGTTGGATGAAACCGTGGGTATTCACGCCGTGGAACGCTTTCTGGGCGACCAGGCCATCCAGCATGGTTGGACGGTAGAGAAGGAACCGGATGCGGGTTTGGGCAAGGTGTTGGTGGTTGGTTCCGGTCCTGCGGGACTCTCTGCCGCCTATCACCTGGCCCGTCTGGGCCACAAGGTGGAGGTGTACGAGGCAGCGTCGGGGGCTGGTGGTCTGATGCGTTATGGCATTCCGGCCTACCGCCTGCCCCGTAGCGTGTTGGATGCAGAAATCAAGCGCATTGAAGACATGGGGGTGGTCATCCATCTCAACAGCCCGGTGCGGGATTTGCGACAAGCCATGGAGGAGGGAGGGTTCAAGCTCGCCTTTGTTGCCCTGGGTGCTCAGAAGGTGCGTTGGGCAGACATTCCCTCCGATGGCTCGGTTCCTCTGGTGGATGCCATCTCCTTCCTGCGGACCATTGAAGAAAAGCGGACTCCCATCAAGCTGGGCAAACGGGTGGCCATCTACGGCGGTGGCAACGTGGCCATCGACGCCGCCCGTTCAGCCGTCCGTCTGGGAGCAGAGGAGGTGACCATTGTCTATCGCCGTTCCAAGGAAAAAATGCCTGCCCATGTGTTCGAAGTGAAGGAGGCGTTGGAAGAGTCGGTCAAGCTGCGCTGTCTTCGCACCGTAGAGCGCATCGAAAACGGCTGCCTGATCCTGGAAGAGCGGGTATTGACCGACTCCAACACCCCCTTGGCTACCGGCCATCAGGAGACCATGCAGGCGGATTCCCTGATTCTGGCTCTGGGACAACTGGTGGATACGGATTGCTGTCTGCAGGGGTTGGACGGGGTGTCCATCATCGATGGCAACTTGCATGTGGACCGCGCCATGAAGACCGGTCGTGAGGGGGTTTACGCCGGTGGCGACATGGTGCCCTCCGAACGCAACATTACCGTGGCCGTCGGTCATGGCAAACTGGCTGCCCGCCACATGGACGCCTATCTGCGGGGCACAATCTACACGCCGCCAGCCAAGCTTCCTCTGGCCATCTATGAACGGCTGAACACCTGGTATTTTGCCGATGCCCCCCAGGTTCACCAGCCCATTCTGAGTCTGATCCGCCGTCAGTCCGGTTTTGAGGAGGTGTTGGGCAATCTGGATGAATCCAATGCCCTCTTCGAGGCGCGCCGCTGCCTCTCCTGCGGCAACTGCTTTGAGTGCGACAACTGTTACGGTGCCTGTCCCGATAATGCCATCGCCAAGTTGGGACCAGGCAAGGGGTTTGAAGTCAAGTATGACTATTGCAAGGGGTGTGGCTTGTGCGCTACAGAGTGCCCCTGCGGTGCCATCGATGTGGTCCCTGAAGAAATCTAACATTGGGGGCTGGGGAGTGTGGGGAAAATCTTCCTCTCTCGCTAAACTCAAGCGGGTGTCCAGAAAACCACCATTCTGGGGTCAATCCTCGCACTCCCTTGCCTTTTCAATAGTATAGGAACGTTCCAAGAGGTTTTTGTAGCCTTGTACGGTCAATTCCAGAATGCAGTGCTGTCGTTCCACAAAGCCGTGGGTATTGCCATTGACATCCGCACTGCGACACATATTTTCCACGTATGTTTTATAAGCCTTTTTGGATGAGACAAAATAGAGTTTCTGATGGTGGCACATGTCGTTGGTGTCGCTGGTCAATCTGGAGTGCAACAGGTCAAATTTTTTCTGCACAGTCTTGGCTTGCTCCTTGAAGCAGTTGCCGACACCGGCCCCGCCAACCGGATCAACGGAACACAAGGCGCGGTAGTAAGCCATGGCGGCGGACGGTTCAAAGGTGGGGGAGGTACCAGATGACTCCTCTTCTCCCCGAGAGGAATCTGGGAAAATCAGACCAGTCAAAGCGAGCATCACATAAACATAGACTGCCTGTTTCATTTCGTCTCCCATAATCCATGCGTGATATCAGAGAATCGGATATCGCCTGACACCTCTGACAGTCTGTTTAGGAACCCGCATTCTTCCATTGCTGATTTGGCCGTCAAAAACCAGCATGTG
>JADFXB010000149.1 GCA_015233935.1 Magnetococcales bacterium
GTCGTTCCCTCTAGCAAAAATAAACATGAGGGATATGGTTGTGTCGAGAATGTAAAGACAATCCAAGAAAATGGATTGTAAGAGGTTGTATAGTTTCCATCAGCGGCTACATCGAAAATTTTGGCGGCTTATTTCGTTCTCCTGGTAAGTAGGAAGACAAGCTAGTTTTCCAAATTATTGCAATCTCAAAATTTTTTTATACAAACAGGAGGCTTAACTGACAGCCTGCCAGAGCCAGGAAAAATTTTTGGCGCACAATAGACTGAGAGTGATTTGGCAATACATTAATAATCTTTGTCCGCAAGGTGAAAGAGGTTTCTCGAAGCATCGTTAAGCTTATTTTTGCCTCGATCATGCACGCAAAGTGTGAGATATTATATGAAATAAGTATTATAGTAAAATTTATATAGATTTTATATAAAATTAAAATAATAAAAACCACGGCATGCAGGGTGGGGTTCATGGCACTTTTTAAGAAAAGAGGTTGAAAGCAGGTAGAAGGGGGTCTTCTTCACCTATAAATGCATGGAAGTATACCTTTTGATCAAACCTTGCAAGGTCATATTATCGCTGATGACATCGTGGGGGAGGAGGAGGTAGGACCAGGGTTTGCCACCTGGATAGGTGTGACAATGGTTGGTGGCATGCTGGCACCATTGGCGGGCGGCCTTTTGTTTGGCCAGTACGGTTTCATCATTCAACTGGTTGGCAGCTTTGACCTCCAGCATGAACATGCCATGGGCAAGTTCCGCCACAAAGTCGGGTTGGTATTCCAGGTGGTCCGGGCCACTTTGGTAAAAAATATTAAATTGACCTTTCACCGGCTTGAACCAGCGGCTGGCCTCCCGTTCCAACAGGATGGCCAGATGGCGTTCCGCCTCCGAATGAAATTTTTGGAAGGGATAAAGACATTTTTGAAAGCCGCTGAAAAGATATTTGGCCATATTGCTCTTGTCGGCGGGGGAGTGGTGGAGGTCGAGGGGCGGATGTTGCAGGGAGGCGGTATAGGCAGCCGCCTTTAAGGGGGTGAAACCACTGCTGACGATAACCTCTGAATCAACGATTTCCTGCCAGTAGTGCTCCTGCATTTGGGCATGGATAAAACGGGCAATATCCTTTTGATGGAGACGCAAAACCCGGCGGGCCTCATCTTCGGTGAGATAACCCCGCAAATGGTCCACCGTCTGGCCCGCCAGGGTGTAGAGCAGCTCTTTGTGAAATTCATAAGATATATCATTGAAGTCCAGCAAGCCCGCCACGATGTAATCTTCCAAACGGTTTTCCTGGACGGCGTCATTGTCGAGGGCGATGAGGGTGCCTTCCTGGGTGCGCAAATAGTGAACCCACAGATCATCGGAGGGGGGCGGATAGTGCAGGGTGGAGAGGTGCAGGGTGAAGGGGTAGAAACCACAATTCACTTCGCCCTTGGGGATGACCAATATTCTGGGAATGTCTATGGTGTGCTGGATGATGGTTTGTAAGGTTGTTTCCACGGTGGTGGAAAGATCGGGCATGGGAAGCTGCTCATCGTCCAAGGGCAGGGTGGCGGGGGTGTATTGGGCCATCACCTGGGCAACGATGTGATTTTTAATCTCCTGCCTCTGCAAATGACCCACGGTGGGGAGTTTGTCCGGCAGCGTGTTGACCACCTGATAGGTAATCTGGGCCATCCTCTGCGCCTCTGGATGGGCAAACAGGGGGGCGGGTGGTTGTGGTTGGGATGCATGGTTGGCAGGCTGTTGGGGTTGCATGGCCAGCAAATGGTCCAAATGGCAGGCGGAAACCACCGTACCGGTAACAGGGGTATCCTCATTGGACAACAGCAGGGTTTGCAGACGTAAGGGGGAATCGGGACGGCTGGTTTCGTCGATGATTTCCTGGAACTTGTCGTGGGCGATAATGTTGAGGCGGTCCACAGCGGCCACCCCGGTTCGACGCCCATAGGGCAGACGCAGACCTCGCCCGATGGATTGTTCCACCAAAACCCTGGCCTTGGCCGCCCGCAACGGGACGATGGTGTAAAGGTTGGTGACATCCCAACCCTCTTTCAACATGTTGACATGAATGACTATTTCCGTGGGTTCCTCGGTGTGTTCCACCTTGAGCAGCCGCTCCACCATGGCATCCTCTTCCGCACCACTGCGGCTGGAGTCCACCTGAATCACCTTGTGGAGATAGCGACCGCCAAAAAAATCCACCGATTGAATGAGTTGCATCAGTTCGCTGGCATGGCTGGTATCGCGGGCGATGATCAACATGAAGGGTTTGACAATGGCCTTGCCCGCCTCCCTGGCATAGGTTTCCAACTCCACCTTGACACTTTCATGCAGGCGCACGCCATCTTCCAGTTTCAACTGTTCCAGGGCTTGGGGAGAGAGGGTTTGCGGGTTGAAATCCTTGCGGGTGACCACCGCCGGTTCCTTGACAAAGCCATCCGTCATGGCCTGGGCTAACGAGTAGTCCAGGATGACATTTTTAAAGGCCAGCGGCCCTTTGCCGGTTTCCACATAGGGGGTGGCCGTCAACTCCAATCCCAACACCGGCTTGAGTTCATGAATGGCCCGCACCCCGGCAGTGGCCCGGTAGCGGTGGGACTCATCCATGATCAAGACCAGATCATCCAAACCGGCCAGATAGTCGAAATAACTTTGCCCAATGTATTCGGAAAGACGTTTGATGCGGGGAGCCTTGCCACCGCGCACCTCCGAGTTGATCTTGGCAATATTGAAAATATTGACGACACACTCTTGATCCATGCCGGGCAACCGATTCAGCATAATGCCGGAACCCTGCTCGTAGTTTTCACCGGTGACGATGATGGGCGGATGGGCGGCAAACTCGGAAATACCATGGAAGACATATTTGGGGGTGTGGGGGGTAAAGTCAGAAATTAATTTATTGTAGATGGTCAGGTTGGGGGCCATGACAAAAAAATTGTTGAGACCATGGGCCAGGTGGAGATGGGCGATAAAGGCCCCCATGAGACGGGTTTTGCCCACCCCGGTGGCCAAGGCAAAACAAAGGCTGGGAAACTCCCGTTCAAAATCGCTGACCGTGGCAAATTCACTGCGAATGGCCGCCAGGGCAGCAGCAGGATCCATCCTGGCCTTGACGGGGATAAGATCAATGATACGATCCAAAATTTCCAGGGAGCGGCGTTGAGGCAGACGCAGACTCATGCGCCCGGCAAGGGTGGCGACGTGACGATTCATGCTGGTTCATCCTCCATAAAATCCAACAGGCTCCCTTTGGAACGGGCAGGTGGTGGGGAAGGTTGGGCAGCGGGCAGGTTTTCCACCTTGAGGCTGTAGTCGTCATGCCCCCATTCGCAACGGGAGAGGACGGTATTGGGAATTTTTTTCACCGTCAGATTGGGCCAACGCTCTGGGGAGCCGCGAAAGGCCAGGCAGAGCACCAGCAGGGTGCGCTCCCGTCCCACCTCTTCGCTCAAGGCATCCAGTTGTTCCATGGTCAGGGTTTGGGTGGTGACGTAGAGATAATCCTGTTCGCTGGATTGACCGTGTTGCCAGTAAAAGGTATCACTGGGCTGATAACGAAATCCCTCCAGCTTGCACAAGGCTTCCGCCAGCATGACCGGATTGTAGGCCCGGTTGATGACCCATTGACCATAATGGTCTTTTTCCAGTAGCGAGGGGGCCAGGCGGAAGTAGCGAAAACCACCCCCACCCCGCCAGCCCACCGCCTCACTGATACCCCCTTGGTCTTCCCCATCGATCACCTTTTGCAGGCGGGGCAAAATATGGGTGTGGCAGTGCTCCCCCAACTCCACCATGATCCAACGCCGCCCCATCTTGTGGGCAACCGCGCCGGTGGTGCCGGAACCAGCGAAGGAGTCCAGGACCAGGTCACCGGGGTTGGTGGCAATATGGATAATTCTATTCATTAAAGATTCTGGTTTTGGTGTGGCAAACGGAGTTCTAAATAAATTCTTTTGCTCAATCATGCTTGTTTGAGTACTTCCAACTTCATTAAATAGCCAGACACTTCTAGGTACAACTGGTTCTGCATTTTCAAGAAACATTTTTAAACGTGGTACTTTTGATTTTCCATCTTTTCCCCAGTATATTATTTCCCTTCTTTCGTTTTCTAAATGTGTGTCTTTGCTATATCGCCAAGTTAAAGTTTCTGGAGGGTAAATAACATCACCCGTGTTGGGATTTGTGATTGGGTAATATAAGTTTGGTCGCTCTAATCTTGTTTTATTTCCGGTGTATGTAACAGAATTCCATGGTCCTCTCTTATCGTTGTCTGGATTTTTATAGTAAGAATTTTGTTCGTTGGTTCTAGGTAACCTGTTAGGTTTCCAAATTTGCTTATTTTTTGCATATACTAATACAAAATCGTGATCAGAGCTAAAGTATTTGGCATCGTTAGCAGGAGAAACACGTTTAGCCCATATAATGCTGGAAACAAAATTTAATCTTCCAAATAGTTCATCACACATTGCCTTAAGATAGTAGACTTCATTGTCATCAATCGTAATCCATAATGAACCATCTTCTGACAATAGGCGGCGGATTAATTCCAACCTATCTCTTATCAAAGATAGCCACAGGGAATGTTCCAATCCATCATCATATTGGGTAAAGGCCGAACCCGTATTATAGGGAGGATCGATAAAAACACATTTGACCTTGCCATAAAACTCCTGCTCCAGGGCTTTCAAGGCCAGCAGGTTGTCGCCAAAGATGAGGCGATTGTCAAAAATATCCTGTTCACTCACCCGTTTGCGGGCGTGGTAGGATTTTTCCCCATCCTCCAACAAAATACGTGGCTCCAGCCGGGGGCGAACATCTTTGCCAATCCAGGTCAGTTCCAATCGTTGTTTTGGATTCATAAAGGAGCTTCCCCCCTGGCGACAGGCGAAGAGGGAGGCAAAGCGGCAGGATTCAGCCCGTTGGTTGTTCTGCGGCCAAGGATGTGGGAAATGGGCATGGCCAACTCTTGGAGGATAGAGGAGCGCGTCTCCTGATATCATACCAGTTTTCATTGGTTTGTGAATGGAAAAAATAATGCTGATACCCGGTGTATCAGGTGACTTCAGATTGAGGACGGGCCAGCAATTGGGAAGCCAACTCCTCTCCCTAAAGAGCTGACATCACCTCATGAGCAGGTTGCATGCTGGCCAAATCTTCCCAGGCCAACTCCCGCACCCCATCTTCCTGATCGGTCAAGGGCAACGATTTTGTTCCATTTGTCTGCCTCACCATGGTTGGTCAAGACTCGACTTGGAACTCTTTGCCCACTTCCAGAAAAACATAAATGAGTGGCCTGGATGGTGTGCCATTGATTCGATCAATCAAACCATTGATGCCAGGACGTTGCAACCAGCGGTGCAAAGCGGGAGCTTGGAGCCTGTTCACATAACCGAGGAGCTGCTGGTTAGCCAGTTCCATGCGAATGGCGAAAGGGTCATAGGGATTATCAGGCTCCGCACGTAAGTAAACCTGTTGGCCAACCTGCAAGGAGCCTAATAATTCTGCCGCATGAGGGAGATGACGAAATCCTGCAACCTCCTCAAGTATTTCAAAAGGAGGTCTTCCAGTATCAAACGGATGCACCAAAGAGAAGCCATCCCCCGGTAACTGGGCACCCGCATATCCCAGTAAAGCCATGGGAGAGAGCGGCACCTCAGGATTCAACCGCCATATTCTTAAAAAATCTTTATAATCTCGTCGCTTCTGTGGGGGGAGACGGTGGAGAAATGTTTCCAGAATGCCCGAATCATGAACCTCCTTCTCCAACCCAAAAGCAGGATAGCCCGAAAATCCCGCCTGAAAAGCGGCTTGATAATCCGGGGAATCTTTAAGGTAACGAAGAATGGTCGGGCCATTTGTTTGAGTAAAGATTTCAGCTACCTTTCTGCGGGTTCTGCCATGGGACGTACCATCTGGAGCCTGCCAGGCCAGATACAAACGCGCAGGTTCAACAATATGGCGAATCATGCAGTTCACACTGTTTACTCCCGACGATAAATCACAGTACGCAATCTCTCCAACCGAAGTTGCACAAGGCGTTCTATGAACGCAACCCGGTTCGTTGTGAGAGTGACGGGGATGGCAAAATGCGGTAGTGTAGCAAGCCAAGTATTCAATGGAGCCAAGTCAACATCAAGGCAGCTCTGCAAATTTTTTCCATATTCTGGATATTTAGTCAATAGCCATGCAATGAGGTCAAAATGACCACATTGATTTTTTGATTCAGACAGACGCCATCTGATGTGGTGTTTTCCCTTCTCTATATAATTTATTATTTTATTATCGTTTTTAATAAAATTCATCAAATTTTCTTCTGTGATTTCATGTCCCAAACTCGTACCATTGTCAAATGCAGGAGCAAAGGTTGGTTGAGATGGCCTTCCTTTCCACAGGAGCCCCCAATTGTCTTGATGCCGATCGGTATTTCCGATTAAGGCATCAAATACAAAAATTCTTAGAATATCCAAAACTAAATCTTTGTTAATATTTTCAAGGATTTGTAACAATGTTTCAATGTTATGTTGAGAACCTTTTTGAATATCAAATTCAGGTAATGTTTTTTTCATATGGGCTGTCCCTGGTTCATAATAAACATCATCGTTTTGCTTATAAAACCATTCTATGATGGCAGCGGATTGATTTTTGCCAGGAATCCAGGCAGCATAGGCCGGTGGCACAGGAATTCCCATAAGACAACCAATGCGGTAGGCAATAATTTCGCACCAAAATTGAGTGGGATAACGATGGGACGAATGCTTAAAAAGATATCGGTGATTCCCAATAAGAAATGAATGAGAAGGTTGTGGCGGGCTTACCCATAAGGTCTTTTCTCGGGAACCTTCGGGATAAATGGAAAAAGGTTCATCTGGGGACCATCCTTCAATGTTAATTACTTCATCGAATTGTTGGATAGGATGGTACATGTCAGATGGTTTCACGATGAACCAAAAAAAATGGGTAGTGGATCGGCCAAGGCTCTCATCTTCGTTTGGAATGCATGTTTTGTCTTCCAAAATTACTTCTAGAACAATAGGGTTTTAAGATGGTTGTTTTATGATAAAATCGATTAATGCGCAATATGAAGTAGATATCCAGTTCCCTTTCATTATACCAGTTCCCAACAAATTGTGAATAAGAAAATGAAGCCTGTCTGTTCATCTAAGTGCGTCTGGAAAAAGGGATTGATTGGAATCGTCATGGTGGCAATTCAGGAGAAATGTTACTACAATGAGGCGTGTCAAGTTCACCTGCCCAATCAAACGGATGTTCCGCCAAGAAAGGCCAATGAACGTGAACAAGCCAGATACCACGCCTGTCTGGGTTGAGCCAGACGATGACCTGACACCTTTGGCAAGAGCAGTAGAGCGACTCGATGAAGGATTGAGCCGTTATCAACAAGATGTTGCCGATCTTCAGATTCGGGATGGATTGATCAAACGATTTGAATTTACATATGAAATCACCCACAAGATGCTCAAAAGATTTTTGAAAAGGGCATCTCCTTCAGCAGATATCTTTGATCAAATGCCGTTTTCCGATTTAATTCGCACGGGCAATGCCTATGGTCTGTTGCTGGGAAATTGGGAAAGTTGGAAAAAATACCGGGAGCAGAGTGGAAAAACCAAATATAGCTATGATGAGCAGACAGCCGTTGGTGTTGTTCAGTTCATCCCCGCCTTCCTGAAAGAGGCCCAATTTCTCTTGGAACAATTGCAAAAAAGAATCGATAAAATATGAACAATGAACCCCTGCTGGATATTCGCCCCGACCACCTGAAAATGGTTCAGGAAATTCTCAAAAAACATCTCCCGGACCAGGAGGTGTGGGCGTTTGGCTCCCGTGTCAAGGGCACGGCACGGGAATATTCAGACC
>JADFXB010000014.1 GCA_015233935.1 Magnetococcales bacterium
GACAAAGAGGCCAACCCGGTGGAACGGGAAATGCTGCAAAAGATGGATCGGGAAGATTTGAAGGAATATTGGATCGTTGACAAGGAAAAGAATGCCATTCGCTACATGCGGCCTATCATTCTGAAAAAAGAGTGTCTGCTCTGCCACGGGGTGGAAGCGGACAATCCGGGCGGCAAGGGCATGGATCCTTTGGGGATCAAGATGGAGGGTTGGACCTATGGGGAGCAGCGGGGAGCCTTTGAAATCATCGCCGACCTGACCCCCATGCAGAAGGATATTGCTGATGTGTCGGTGCGAATCGCCCTGTTGACCTTGGGCCTCTTGTTGTTGATTGGCACCCTCACCTCCTGGTTGGTGCGCCGGTTGGCCATTCAACCGGTGGGACAAATTCGTCACATGATCTCCCAGGTGGCGGATGGCAACCTGTCGGTAGCGGTTCCCACCATGGATAGCCACGATGATATTGGTAAAACGTTGGAATCCACCGGGGTGATGATCAATAAACTGCGGGATATTGTGGGACAGGTGATTGAAGCTTCGGTGTTGGTGACCGATGGCAGCCAGGCGTTGAGCAGCAGTTCACAGAGCCTCTCCCAGGGTGCCACCGAACAGGCGGCATCCATTGAAGAGACCTCTGCCGCCATGGAGCAAATGTCCGCCAATATTGAACAGAATACTGAAAATGCGGTACAGACCGAGAAAATTGCCCTGAAAGCTGCGGGCGATGCCTCGGAAAGTGGCCGGGCTGTGAGTGAGGCGGTTTCCGCCATGAAGGAGATTGCCGGTAAAATTTCTATCATCGAGGAAATTGCCCGCCAGACCAACCTGTTGGCCTTGAATGCGGCGATTGAGGCGGCCAGGGCAGGCGAGCATGGTAAAGGCTTTGCCGTGGTGGCCGCCGAGGTGCGCAAACTGGCGGAACGCAGCCAGGTGGCGGCAGCGGAAATTACCCGTTTGTCGGGGACCAGTGTGCAGGTGGCGGAGCGGGCGGGTGAATTGTTGACCCGTCTGGTCCCGGATATTCAAAAGACGGCGGAGCTGGTGCAGGAAATTGCTGCCGCCAGCCGTGAGCAGACCACCGGTGCAAGTCAGATCAACGGTGCCATCCAACAGTTGGATCAAGTGATTCAACAAAATGCCGGTGCTTCCGAAGAGGTGGCTGCCACCGCCGACGAATTGCGGGATCAAGCCCAAAATCTGGATCATGCCATCAGCTTTTTCAATCTGGGTGGGGAAGCCAGAAAACATGCGGCCCCGGCGAAAACCCAACGCCGTCCTGCAACCACCATCCATCAGCCCCAGACCGCCAAATCCTTACCCGCCCCCAAAAAAGCCACACCGGCCAGACGGGCAGAGGATAAAGGGGCCATGTTGGACTTGGGCGAGAGCCACGCCCGGGATGATGATTTTGAAAGGTTCTAGGTATTGAAGGGTTTCTTGGGACTTGTATGGATTTGCCATACAGGTCCCAAGATTCAGGCAGCTTCAATCAGAGGAATGGTGGCGGTGATGGTATCCCATGGCACCGCCAGTGCGCCCGATTCAACCCGTTGGATCAATCCAAATGTCAGTAGGGCTGTCACGTCTGTATGTACGTTTTTATAGTCTCAACCAAGCCGGTGGGACAATGCGCGGATACTGGACGGTCCATGTTGCTTCAAGGAACGCAGGATTTGCCAGCGATGGGGGAAATTATCGGGACGCCCAACCAAATTTATATCTCCCGCCTAGAAAAGGATAAACAGCCCAATCCTCTTGGGAATCTATGGAAATTTTCCGCCTATAAATCAACGATTTGATTGTGTTGGTGTGCGGCCACGGACATGAAATTTGACCCGTTCCAATACTTCCCCCTCCTTGTCCAGCAATTCCAATTGGTGGTGGCCTATGGTTATCTGCCAACCGCTACTTTCCATCTTGTTTCCATCGATGCGCCAGCGTGCCGATGGGTCAAATGGGGTCATGCGGGGCAACAGCCTTTGTTGGGCGGGGGGAATGTCCCCATCCCATGCCAAAATTTGGCCATCCTTGGGATAATCGATGCGGGGGGCAAGATGAATTTTTTCCGCCAATAACACCTGCTCTACCTGGGTTCCCGGTAAAAACCATTCCCAACGCCGGGCCTCAAAGGGCGGTTGAAAGGTGATCTCTTTGGCTACCAGGCTTCCGGGCATGGCCATGGGGGGTTCTCCTTGCGGATGCAGATAGCGCATGATTTCAGACCAAATCAAGGCCGCCCCCGTCACCCCGGAGACATCCCGCATGGGGGAGCCATCAAAATTGCCCACCCAAACTCCCACGGTAAAGCGGGAGGTAAAACCGATGCACCAGTTATCCCGCATCTCTTTGCTGGTTCCGGTTTTGGCCGCACTCCAAAACGGAGTGGCAAGGGGGGAGTTTAAACCAAAGGTGAGGCTGCGTGCCACCGGATCGGCCAAGATATGGGTCACCAGTGCAGCAGCCTCCCCATGCATCACCTGTACCTGGTGGGTGGGAGTGTCCTGGGGGTGCCAGGTCAAGGGGGACCAAATACCACCCCGCGCCAAGGTGCGAAAGGCGTTGGTGAGCGACCACAAACGAACCTCCACCCCGCCCAAGGCCATGGCATAACCATAAAAATCAGCCTGTTCCGTCAAACCATCGATGCCCAGTTGATGCAATCGTTCCTGAAAGGGGGAAAGACCGGTCAACTGCAACAGCCGAACCGCCGGTACATTGAGAGAGCTGGCCAACGCGGTGCGGGCACTGACCCACCCTTTGAAATCCCGATCATAGTTTTGCGGTACGTAAAGGCCATAGGGGGTCAAAAGGTCCAACGGACCATCCAGCAACAGGGTAGCCGGGGTGATATAACGCTTTTCCAAGGCCAATTGATACAAAAAGGGTTTCAGGGTGGAACCTGCGGAACGCAACGCCTGCACTCCATCCACATAACGGGTCTCTTCCGGCTCCCCCACATTGCCAACGTAGGCCACTACCTCCCCACGTTGGGTATCCACCACCAAAACCGCCGCCTGGGAGACATGATGGTGTTGCAATTGTTTGATCTGTTGGCGGACCTGCTCCGTAACAAAGTGTTGGAGCCTCTCATCCAGGGTGGTGGTGACACGTCTCTCCCCCTCTTTGCCACGCATGGCCCAGCGACTGGCATGGGGGGCCAATACCCAGCGGGGCACAATGCGGGGGGGCAGGGATAAGGTTTTTTGCGCTAACTCCTGCAAGGCATCGCAAGAATCATCCAAAGCAAGACGGGTGGCCAGGCGGCAAGCCCGCTTGCTTACCAGATTCGGGGAGGCGTTGGGTGCCCGCATGAGTACGGTTAATAACAAGGCTTCTGGTCGGGTCAAACCTTGGCTCTCTTTGTCGAACAATCCCCGGCTGGCGGTGGAGATTCCCTGTAGCTCACCCCGAAAGGTCACAAGATTTAAATAGGCTTCCAGAATTTCCTCTTTGGACCAAACCCATTCCAGACGCCAGGCCCAAACCATTTGTTGTATTTTATCCCAAAGGGTGCGCCGTCCGGCGGGGGCCTGTTGGGGTTGCAACAGGGAGAACAATTGCATGGTAATGGTGCTGGCCCCCCGTTTGGCCCCATCGGTCAAACGCTGGATTGCTGCCTGACCCACGGCCAACAGGTCCACCCCGCCGTGCTGGAAAAAGCGTTGATCTTCTTCCGCCACCACCAGGGAAATCAGGATGGGGGAAATTTTATCCAGGGTAACCCAGGGCAAGCGTCGGATGTGGTGATCCACCCGCCACTCTTGCAAGGGTTGCCCATGGCGATCCAAGAGCAGGGCATCGCTGGGCAGATAGTTTTGTTTAACCAGGGAAAAAGATTGAATACCCGGAGATAGCCCATGCCCCATAAACCCCAGCAGGGCAACCGCAAGGGTTATCCCTGCCAGCCAACACTTAGGAGTGCAACGGAATGTGATCACGGTGTGAGGCACTGTCAAATGGATAAAGTTTCCCAGCCTCTGGTAGACCGGGATGATGAAAACATTCCCTGCACTCTACCACGGTTCCCGCTATCCTGGCGAGATCCTTAACGATCCGGTTTGGTTCTGCCAGCACCTTTACACGCATACCAAGAAGGATGAGAAATGCTGTAAGATGAGTAGGTCGATGAATACTTCTGGATTTGACTCTGTGAATTCCTGACTTCCTATGGAAAGGCTAATAGAAGATTGCAAATAAGTACCAGCCACCGATACAAGGAAATGCATCCCTTTCACCCTGTCTACTGAATTTTCGTTTTGTCCAGGTAAAGCTGGGTTTCATAAATGAAACAATCTTTTGCAATAGCCTATGTGTACGCATCTGATTAACTATTCGGAAGTGTGAATTTTTCAGAGGTGAACCAAACCCGCTCGGAGGCTTAATTCTTATGTTGCGTGATGCCATGAATATGTAGTATCTGTTGGCTTTTCGTTCACACCCACGGCTTTGACCCTGTGGCGGTGTAAGTAATCCAGCAAGCAGAATGGAAATGCTGCTTGACCAACTACAAAATTGTTTTGGTAAGGTTCCAGATTGGGCACGATCCAAACTCACTGAGGCTGACCTGGACACCCTGAAGGGATGGAGTAAAAGAATTTTTGGCGCGGAAAAAATCGAACATGTTATTCAGTAGATTTCTTGCCTGTTGGGAATTTGGTTGCTAAGAGACATGTCGAACAATCTGTATCCTTTCCTTCGTAGTAGCATTGAATGATTTTTGTTTGTTGATCGTATAATTATGATAAATATTTTTATTTTGCAGAGTGATCTCTTGAGGGGATTTTAGGGACGTCTGCCTAAATTCCAAATTTGGTAAGGTGTCACGGAAGATAATTTTGGTAGGCTGTCACGGAATGTCGCCTATTTTAATAGAGCGTTACTGAAACTTCTAATGATTAGAAATTTTTTTTACTCTTGCGCTGTGTATGATCGGTATGATACAAGGTACTGGAAGTTATGCGTGATGCATGGCAATAGGCTTGGATTGGGTAGGGTTATGGTAATCTGTGGCGAGGCTATTTAAGTTCGGATGTTATTGGATTTCCATGTCCTCAACACGTTTTTCAGGGGGGTGGTATGTATTACGAATCGACTAAATGCATAGTTTGTGGAACTCAAGGAGCAGTATCCCCAACTATTGGTACTGATGACAAGCCAGCAGATGCAAGCCCTGAAGGAATGCGAATGGCATGGGAATGCCAAAGATGTGGATTTTTTGAGACCAGTGCTTCGGCAAGAGACTTTTTTCTAGTCGAACAAAGTGATATCGTTCGGGCAAAAATATCTGGGTGGATTCGTGATCAATATACTTCTGGAAGTGTTGCAAAGGTGACTTTGGACACTTTGAACCACGTTACTTCTCGCCCTATTCCTTCTACCATTGAACGAGTCAACAGATTGCTTCTTGAAGCTGCGCGTGGACAGGAATTCCTTGGGGAGCGTTTTGATGCAGAAGAGCCTCGTTTTCTGGCTGCGACTTATTCAGCTAACCGGGAGGACATTGATTTCATAATGAGTTTTTTGTCCAGCCAGGGCTTAGCCGAATATAAAACTCTTGGCGGCGGAAAAAATGCTGAGATTCTTCCTCTCGGTTATGTCCGGGTAGATGAGTTGACCAGAAAATCATCAGATTCCGTGCAGGGTTTCGTGGCCATGTGGTTCAAGGAAGAACTGATTGACACCTATGCCCAAGGCTTCGAACAAGGCATCCTGAACGCTGGATACAATCCGACACGGATGGATCGGGTCGAGCATATCAACCGGATTGATGACGAGATCATTGCCCAAATAAAACAGTCCCGCTTTGTCGTTGCCGACTTCACCGGTCATCGGAGCGGGGTTTATTTTGAAGCCGGGTTCGCCCTGGGCATGAACCTGCCGGTGATCTGGACCTGCCACAAAGATGATATGGCCAATCTTCATTTCGACATCCGGCAATTCAACTACATCGACTGGGAAACAATCGACGAGTTAACTAAGCGTCTTCAAATGCGTATTGAAGCAGTTCTTGGTCCTGGCCCGTATAAGAAATCTAGGGACGGTTTAATCGGCTAAATCTTTGGACGTATATGGACCGCTCCTGGTAAGCAAAAGGAAAATTTGAATGAAATTATGCTAACACCCAATTAAATTTTGAATTTTGTCGGGTATCCGAACAATTGCGATTGGGTTTGATTTAGCCCCCGAATATGCATACCAGTCGGTGAAAGGATAAATTCCGGTCTGGCAATCCATGCGTATGGCAAAATCAGCCTGATTCATTTAACGCGCACTCCCACCTTTGGTTGGGAAAGAATTTTACAATTTGCTCTAAAGCAAGATTCTCCGTGAAACCCCCCTAAACAAGGCCTACGATTGAGGAACCTGTTTGTTTGGTTGCTCCGTAATGATTGGAGTGTGCCGAATCACAGGTTCAAAACCAGCTTCCCGGATTTGACGTTGTGCTTTTTCGGCGGCGCGTTTGATGGCTATTTCTGCAAGGCGAAAATCCGGGTCATTTAATCTTTGAACGTTGTCAGGTGCGTTAATCATGGTAATTTTCTTCCTTTAGCAGTACTGGAACAAGACCGCTGGTGTCGTATAATGCCCACTGGTTGACGAGCGGGCGATAGAATGAATAAAAATTGTGCCACCCCTTGCTATAACGGCGGCGGATAATTCCCTCAGGAACAGAATGTCCCCCCATGCTGACCCGCAGCTTGACCCGTTGAATAGCCAATTCCACATCTGGAAGTGAGAGAAAAATAAGTTTGACATGATAACCCATAGCTTGCCATTTTGGGATGTGGAATCCATAGCTTCGTCCGCTAAGAGTTGTTTCAAAAGCAAAATCAATTCTTTGGCGAGTAAGACTATTGATTTGCTCCAGCATCAACCGCCCGGCTTGTATGGCCGCATATTCGGGGGCAAAAGGACTCAGCCCGGCGGCAATCAAATCAGCATTGATAAAATGGAGACAGTGTATTTCTTTTGGAAGATACTCTTGTGCGAAGGTAGTCTTACCAGCACCGTTTGGGCCAGCCAGGATTAAGATCTTGCGAGGTACGCCCACTCTATGCTTTTCCCTTTCAAAAATTATGGCAGAAGGCTGTTGGAGATAGTCTGGGGAACTTGCTTGGAAAGAGCAAGAATTTTATACGGGTTGGACAGAGCCAAGGAAAGAAAAAATTTTAGTTCTTATATTTGAGATATCAACATCGATCCACCGGAAAATTAATAACTTCGCTCAAACGATTGGCCCCCGTAGCCAGCATGACTAAACGGTCCATACCCAGGGCTACCCCGGAACAGGGAGGCATGCCTGCTTGCAGGGCGGCGAGAAAGTGGTGGTCTAGCGGGAGGGGGGAGAGGCCTGCGGTTTGTCGCTCTTGGTTGGCCTGTTGCAAACGGGCTTCTTGTTCGTGGGCGTCTGTCAGTTCTTGATAGCCGTTGGCCAACTCGAGGCCGTTCACATACAGTTCAAAGCGACGGGCGGTGGCGGGGGGGCCGGGGTCGATACAGGCCATGGCGGCCCGGTTCACCGGATAGTGGGTGAGAAAAATGGCTCCCCCTTCCCTTCCAAACCCAACCTCGATGCAAAAGGTGAGGAGAAAATCCAGAAGCTCCTCTCTTGTCAAGTTGGTGGGTGGTTGCAAACCTTGTCCATGAGCCGCCTGTTGTAAATCCTCCAGCGAAGCCACAAAGGGATCCACCCCGCAATACTGGATGAACGCCTCTTGAAAGGTTAAATATCGGGCCTCTGTGAGAGGGAGATGGCTTGCCACCAGTTCAAAGACCTCGGCCATCAATTGTTCCATGCTCCAATGGGGGCGATACCATTCCAGCATGGTGAACTCAGGATTATGCAACCTGCCCGCCTCACCCCGGCGGAAGGTATGACAAATTTGATAGATGGCCCCGCTTCCCGCCGCCAGCAATCGTTTCATGGCGGTTTCCGGGGAGGTGATCAAATAATAGGATTCCTCGCCACCCAAGGGGGAAAGGGTTGCCAGGGGTTCAATCTGGTTTTCAGCAGGGGGAGCGGAGCAGAGGAGGGGGGTTTCAACTTCCAACACCTGGCGGGCGGCAAAAAAGGCCCTTGTTTTGGCCAGAAGACCTGCCCTTGCCGCCAGTCGTTGCAGACTGGCGGCAGGCATCCACAACGGGGTGTTCAATCTTTGGCCCGTTCCACATATTCCGCCGTGCGGGTATCCACTTTCAGCCGATCCCCTTCATTGACAAACAAGGGAACCTTGATCACCGCGCCGGTCTCCATGGTGGCAGGCTTGGTGGCACCGGTGACCGTGTCGCCCTTCATGCCGGGGTCGCACTGGGCCACCGTCAAAATGACAAAGGGAGGTGGCATCACGGAAATGGCCTTGCCCTTCCAGAAGGTGACCAGGTAGGTCATTTGCTCTTTCAGCCAGTCGGAGGCCAACGCCACCTGTGCCTGATTGAGGGCCGCCTGTTCATAGTTGGCGGGGTTCATGAAATGCCAGAACTCTCCATCACTGTAGAGATATTGCATCTCCTGATCCACCACGTCCGCCTTGGCCACCATGTCGGAGGCTTTGAAGGTGCGTTCGATGACTCGGCCATCCAATAAGTTTTTGATGCGAATTTTGGTAAAAGCCTGGCCCTTGCCGGGCTTGACAAAGTCCGCAGAAACGATATACCAGGGCAGATCGTCAATTTCTACTCGACTGCCTTGACGTAACTGGTTGTGGTTCAGCATGGTTTCCTCATAACATCGTGAAGGTCTACAGGATACAAAGGCTAATTCACTAGTCTATCACCAATTCAACCATGAATCACCCCATGCCGCACATAGCGGGATCTTTTTTCCCGTTCCTTAAATTTTGCTCCCATGGGGAAGGTTGTCTGTGTTGGGATGGGGTTGGGGTGGGGTGGTAAAACAGGCCGGTTCGGTTCCTGGAAAGGCTGACAGCAATTGCTCCCTCACGGTGGGGACATCCGCAAAAACCGCCATCCAAAGCCTGAAAAAACCCGTTGCCTTGGCCAAGTCTATAATCAATTTCTCCATTTCCAGGGTAGGATTATTATGCCAATGGATTAAGGATAGTTTTGCTTTTCCCCAACATTCCATGCGTGGTATAACACGTTTTAGCAGGCCATGTTTGCCCCTTTCATCATTCAAATTAAACAATTCCAAGGTCTTGGCTGCCAATGGTGCGGTGGCTAGATGTGGATTGATCTCAACAATCCCATTCTCCAAGTAGACAAACGAAATAAAGGTGTTGTCCCGGTCTGGAATCAGCCAATGGTTTAAGGGCCAATCCTGTTTGCCTTTGGCAGTATTGCAGTTTTTACAGGCAAGCAGCAAATTTTCCCAATGTCGTTCCAAGCCAGGATAAAGATCCTTCGGTTGGATATGCTCTATCTCATGGGCGTGGGATAAGGGTTTTTCACAGTAGCTGCAATAAGCCCCAAGTTTGGCGACCAATCCGCCCAGGGCACTATTGTAGGGCTGTCCATTGGTATAGAGATGGGGCAAACCTCTTTGGACCGGGCGCATGATCACCCTCCCAGCCGGGACAAACGTTCCATTTCCAGAACGGCTTGAAAGGCGGGGTTCTGGGCAAAGGGGGCCAATCGTTGACTTAATTTTTGTTTGTAGGCTTCCAACTGCTCACCCGCCGTACTCTCTGCCTCTGACAACTCTGACAGATATTCCTTGGCAGCCTCCAACATGGCCATATAGCGGGGGTGAGCTTCTGGATTTTTAACACCCATTATTCCAGCAGCAATGGTTTCAATGCCCAAATTGTCCAACGAATCGGCACTATTCCCCTGCAAATCAATTAACTGCCCACCATCCCGCAGGGATTGAATCAAAAAGGGAGAATGGGTGGAGGCCATAAACTGGACCTTGGGAAACAGGGTGGTTAAATCTTCTATGACATGTTGTTGCCAACGGGGATGTAGGTGCAGATCCAGTTCATCGATCAACACCACCCCTTTTGTCTCCTGCAACACTTGTTCCCCAAGATGAGAATTGAGCTGCACGGCCTTGCTGGCCATATCCGCAACCATGGCCAGCATGGTCCGCTGTCCATCACTCAAGGTGTCGAAGGAATGGACTGACCCGTCTGAAAATTCAATCAGAATACTTTTGACTTTAAAATTATAATAGATTGATTTTGCGCCTTCCAAACAGTGGACCATGGCCTGTTGCACTACACCCCATAAGGTAGATTCCTCACCAAATTGCAGGCCAATCAGGGTTTGATCCATGATCCAACGGGTTAAATCGGTTAGGGAAATGCGGGGATGGAAGGCAGATCGGTAAGGAAATAATCTGGATGTTTCTTCTTTGGTTAAAAAGGCCACTTCCCCATCTGAAGAAGGATTGGAGGAGTTCCACAACCGACCTGTCCCATAATAACCTATAAGAGGTAATTCAAATTTTCTATTCAACAAAATCAAGTTTTGGGCATCTCTGGAATACTTTTGAATATTATTTCCGCTTAACATATTAAAATCATTAGGTTTTGCTAGTGTTCGTGTCCATCTCTGAACTACACCACTAACCTCACCAGCAGCCTGTATGTAACAAGGATAATACCTCTCCCAGTGAACGGATGAGCGTGGTTTCATTTCACCGGTAGATAGTCCATTCATGGCCAAGTGTACTTCTGAATGGAGAATGTTTCGGGTTTCCATCCCATCCATACCAAGAAACCATCCCCCTAAAGCAACAGACAAAGCCTCCAACAAGGCGGTTTTTCCCGAACCGTTTTCACCTATCAACAAGTTAAACTGGGGATGAAAGGTGAAGGAGGCTTCCTTGAAACCTTTAAAGTTGCTCACTTTCAATTGATCGATGCGCATGGTCTCTCTGCCAAAGTTGGGGTTGCAGCCATCCATGGGGGGTAAGAGTACCCTATTTTAACAGCTTTCATCAATTGGCTTGCTGGTCAAGGGGATTGGCATGGGGGGAGATTTGGCTTTATGATGGTGGGGTCATGATGTTTTGTCTTTACTGCCATTGGTTTTTCCATGTCCCAAGCCAATCATACCGTTTTCTCCTACCCTGCCACCAGTGACATGACCATCCTGTTGGGGCGGGAGCCGACTTTAGAGGAGAGGTTGGCCCATCAAGCCTTTCCCTGCCTGGTGCCCACGGATTTTTTGGCGGGGGATGATCAAGGGCCTCTCTTGCGGCAAGTGGTTCCCGATGCGCGGGAGTTGCTGGAGGTGGCGGGTTTTCGCAAGGATCCCTTGGCCGAGGGAACTGCACGGCCCGTACCAGGAATAATCCGCCGCTTTCAGGGACGCGCCTTGTTGTTGGCCTCTTCCGCGTGCGCCATCCATTGCCGTTATTGCTTTCGCCGTCACGATCCCCTGGCCGATGCCCCGCGCACTCTGGAAGATTGGCAAACCATTCTTCAGCATCTGGCAGGGGATTCTTCCATTCAGGAGGTGATCCTCTCCGGTGGGGATCCCCTTACCCTGGAGGATGATCCATTGGCCTGGCTCATTCAACAATTGGCAGCCATCCCCCATATCCAAACACTGCGCATACACTCCCGCATGGCGGTGGTGGTTCCCAGTCGTCTTGGGGAGGGATTCATTCAAGCACTCACCGCCAGCCGTCTCACCCCCATTCTCATGATCCACTGCAACCACCCCGCCGAATTGACTCCCCAGGCGGTGGAAGGCCTGCAAGAGTTGGCCAAGGCCGGTATTTTGCTTTTCAATCAATCGGTTCTCCTGGCGGGTGTCAACGATTCTCTGGATACCCTGTGCGCTTTGAGTCAAGCCTTGATCGCCGCCAGGGTTGCTCCCTGTTATCTCCACCTCTTGGACCCGGTCGCCGGGGCCGCCCACTTCCAGGTTTCCGCCTTACGGGGAAGCCGCCTCATCCAAGGCATGCGTCGCCGTTTACCAGGCTATGCTGTTCCCCGTTTGGTGCGGGAAATGGTTGGATTAAGTCAAAAAAAAATCATATCTGCCTGAATAGCTGCCTCTTTTCCCCTTAAAGAAAATTTGTAACGCCACGGTTACAAAAATTGCTTCCCCGTGCCAGTCTTGCAAAATGCTGAAAAAGATCAATCACTTATAAAAAAACACTTTTTGCTGAATTGTCACAAGGCTTTTATCAAGAAGTCATATGGTTTGGTTACTCTCCTTGCCAAGACAACCGGAGTGGATGCTAACCATGGCCGGTTCACACCTTGCCTATCCAAAACGACAAAAGGAGAACTCCATGAAGAAGATGTCCCTGGTCATCCTCGCAACGGCCGCTGCCCTGGCCCTGGCTTCCACCGCCGGTGCCCGCACCATGATCCAGAACAAAGGTTCTGACACCCTGGTCAACGTGGCCCAGAGCTTGGCGGAAGAGTATCAGAAGATCAAGCCGGAGGTGGCCATTGCTGTGACCGGTGGTGGTACGGGTACGGGCATTGCCGCTCTGCTGAATGGCACCGTGGATATTGCCAACGCCAGCCGCGCTCTGGAAGAAAAAGAAAGAAAATTGGCCGAACAAAAAGGCATCAAGCCCAAGGAATTGACCATCGGTTTCGACGCTCTGGCCGTCTTCGTCCACAAGGACAATCCCCTCAAGGAGATCACCCTGGAGCAGTTGGCCCGCATGTACGGCGATGGTGGTGACATCACCAACTGGAAACAATTGGGTGTGGAAGTTCCCGGTTGCCAAGGTCAAAAGATCATCCTTATCTCCCGTCAGAACAACTCCGGTACCTACGAATATTTCCGTGAAGCCGTCCTCCACAAGAAAGATTTCGTCCTGGGCACCCGTGACATGCATGGTTCCAAAGACGTGGTGGACCTGGTGGGCAAGACCGCCTGCGCCATCGGCTACAGCGGCCTGGCCTATGCCGATGCCACCACCCGTATGTTGAACGTCAAAAAGGATGACAAAGCTCCCGCCGTCACCCCCACCATGGAAACGGCTGTTGACAAATCCTATCCCATTGCCCGTCCCCTTTTCATGTACACCAATGGCGAACCCACCGGGGACATCAAGGCCTACATGGACTGGATCATGAGCAAGGATGGTCAGTGCCTGGTGGTCAAAAAAGGTTACGCCCCCGCTCAGAAAGTTGAATGCGGCAAATAAGGACGCATACCTCCGGGGGGGAGAGATTCTCCTCCCCGGTACCTATACCATCATCCACCGCCAGCTCGTAACTCTTTGAATTTTTTTAAATTCAAAGAAGTGCGAGCTGGCCCAGTGTTGGACGGAGCCGTTGAATCATGCCTATCTACGAGGAAAAGCTGCAAAAAGATATCACCGCCATCAAGAGTGAGGTGGTGAAGTTGGGAAATATGGTGCAATCCGCTGTCAACGACAGCGTCACCGCCCTGTTCAGTGGCGATGAAAAGTTGGCCAACATGACGGTCCTGCGGGATTTTCCCATCAATCGTCAGTGTGCCGCCATCAACAAACGCTGCCACAACTTTATTGCCCGCCACCTGCCCAGTGCGGGTCATCTTCGCATGATCACTTCCATCATCCAGATGGTGATGGAATTGGAGCGCATGGGGGATTACGCCCGCACCATCAGCCGGGAAGTGACCCACATGCACATGGCACCCGAAGGAATCATCCGGCGTGACCTGGAAACCATGGCCAATCATGTGCGCACCACCCTGCAAAAAAGCATGGAAGCCTTCGCCAGCGAAAATATTGCCCTGGCTCGCGCCACCATGGTGGAAGCTGCTGGAGCCAGCATTGATCTGGATGTGGCCTTCCAGGATTTGGCCGCTGCCTGCCAACAAGGCGGGGGACCCGATCATGTGCGCAATATCCTTGATTTGCACACCGTCGCTTACATGTTGGAGCGGGTGAGCAACCGGGCAACCAACGTGTGTGAAGAAACGGTCTTCATCTTGACCGGCGAAACTCCACCCACCCCCATTCACAATATCGTCTTCCTGGATGGGGATGATGCTACCCTGGGACCCATGGCCGAAGTCATTGCCAAAAAAGGCTATGCCTCCATGGCTTTCTTCCGCAGTGCCGCCCGCACCCCGGCTGCCAGCCTCAATCCCGCCATGGTGGAATTCATGCGTCACCACGGCTACAGCCTGCAAAGCATCTCCCCCAAGGGGCTGGACCTGATCACTCCGGAAATTCACAAGGTCAACATTCTCATCAGCTTGAACGGTTCCATTCGCAACCATGGTCTGGACATTCCCTTCCATACCGCCGTTTTGGAATGGGATTTGGGCGAAGCTCCGGGCAGTGACCATTCTCCCAATTCCGACCAACGCTTTGAAGAAATCTACCGCAGCCTGTCCGCCAATCTGGCCAACCTGATGGAACTGCTGTGCGGGGAAGAGGGGGGCTGATATGGGAACACCATTGCAACAGGTAAGCGATTTGGTGGCCGTGGGAGATGTGCGCAACCGGGACTGGTATGTGGACAAGTTTTTCCAGACCTTCATGTTCCTTTGTGGCATCTCCGCCATCATCTTTGTCATCGGCATCTTTGTCTTCGTCTTCCGGGAGGGAGCCAGCTTCATCATCCATCAACTGGACTGGGCTGAATTTTTCCTCTCCCCCAAATGGCGTCCCACCTCTGCCACCCAGGCCACCTATGGCACCTGGGCCATGGTGGCGGGTACGGCTGCTGTGACCATCATCTCCATGGCGGTGGCCCTGCCCTTCTCCTTCGGGGCTGCCATCTATATCGCCGAATTTGCCACCGGCAAAAAACGGGAATGGTTGAAAGTGGTCATCGAAATGCTGGCCGCCATCCCCTCCGTGGTGTGGGGCTTCATCGGCCTGATGATCATGAACCCCTTCATCATCGATGTCTTCGATGTGCCCATTGGTCTTAACGTCCTGAATTCAGGTTTGATCCTGGGCTTGATGGCCGCTCCCATCATCACCTCCATCGCCGAAGATGCCTTCAAGGCCGTCCCCGACACCTACCGGGAGGCCGCTGAAGCCCTGGGAGCCACCAAATGGCAGGTTGTGTACAAAGTGGTCCTGCCGGCTGCCAAAAATGGCCTGCTCTCCGCCGCTCTGTTGGGCGTAGGACGTGCCTTCGGTGAAACCATGGCGGTGCTCATGGCCAGCGGTCATGCCCTGACCGTACCCACCAGCATCTTTGACTCCATCCGCGCTCTGACGGCCACCATCGCCGCTGAGTTGGGGGAGACCCCGGTGGGTTCGGACCACTATCAGGCCCTGTTCGCCATCGGCATCTTTCTCTTCACCGTTACCTTCATCATCAACATGACCGCCGACTTCATCGTTCGCGGCGTTAAGAATCAGTGAGGCAGCCATGAATCAAGCGGTCGTTGCAAGTATAAGCCGCTTTCAGGCGGAACCCATAAACCTGAAAAACGACAAAGTTCAACGTATCTTCCGTGCCATCTTCGGCCTGATGGCGGTGGTCTTGATCATCCCGGTGGCCTTGATCATCTACACCCTGGTGCAGAAAGGCGGTCACGCCATCTCCTGGGATTTTCTCACCACCTATCCCACCAATGGTATGACCGCTGGCGGTATCTATCCCGCCTTGTTGGGAACCATCTGGCTGGTGGTCGTCTCCCTGCTGGCCTCCGTGCCTCTGGGTGTGGCAGCCGCCGTCTACCTGAGCGAATACGCACCCCAGGATCACTGGCTGACCCGTGTGATCAACCTGGCCACCATCAACCTGGCAGGCGTGCCCTCCATCGTCCATGCCCTGTTCGGTCTGGGAGCCTTCGTGGTCTTCTTCCGTCTGGGCACCAGTATCCTGGCCGCCAGTCTCACCCTGGCCGTCATGACCCTGCCGGTGGTGATCGTCGCCTCCTGGGAATCCCTGCAATCGGTCCCGCAAGCCTTCCGTGAAGCTTGCTGGAACATGGGTGCCACCCGTTGGCAAACCATCCGTCACGTGGTTCTGCCCAATGCCCTCACCGGCATTCTCACCGGCATCATCCTGCAAGTTTCACGGGCTGCTGGAGAAACCGCTCCCATCATGTTCACTGGGGCCGCCTTCTTCCTGCCCTTTTTGCCTCAAGGCGTCATGGACCAGACCATGGCCTTGGCACTGCATCTCTTCACCATCTCCACCCAGGTTCCCGGAGTACCGGAAGAGATTCCCTTCGGCGTTGCCCTGGTGTTGTTCGGCATCGTCTTGATCTTCAACACAAGCTCCATCTGGTTGCGCATGTATCTGCGCGGCAAGAAAAAATGGTGACCCATTTACACTCAACCCCCCATAGAGGGAGTCTAATAAAATGAGCACTTCTGCAGCCTTGCGCACGGATGAAACTGCTTCCCCTTCCCCCGACCTTCAGGTGATCCAAGGCAAAGGGGGCCAGGGTTCCGATCTGAACCAACCCGCCGTGGAAAATAAAATTTCCATCCGGGATTTGACCATCCGTTATGGCGACTTTGTCGCCCTGGCCAACGTCAATCTGGATATTCCCAAAAACCAGGTTTTCGGCGTCATCGGACCCGCCAATAGCGGCAAAACCTCCTTCCTCAATGCCATCAACCGCATGGACATGATGCGCAGCAATATGAAAGTGGAAGGCTCCATCCTCTTCAACGGGGTGGATGTGCGTGCCTGGAGCAATGTCTACGCCCTTCGCAGCAAAATTGGCGTGGTCTTTCCCCTGCCGGTGGGCCTGCCCTTGAGCATCTATGACAATGTGGCCCTCTCTCCCCGCTTGCGGGGAATTTCGGAAAAAAGTGCCGTCGACGAAATCGTCGAACGCTCCCTGCGTCGGGCTGCCCTGTGGGATGAAGTGAAAGATCGTCTGGGTTCGTTGGGCAGCCTCCTCTCCGGTGGCCAACAGCAACGCCTGACCATCGCTCGTGCCCTCTCCCAGGATCCGGATGTGCTCATGCTGGATGAATTTTCCATCGCTGTGGACCCGGTCACCACCATGCGTATCGAGGATGTGCTCAAAGAGCTGAAAAGCAACATGACCATCATCCTGGTGACCAACCTGGTGCAACAGGCCAATCGCCTGGCTGACCGCACCGCCTTCTTCCTCAATGGCGAATGTGTCGAAGTGGGTGATACCAACGCCTTGTTTGAAGGACGTGTGAAGGATCAGCGCACCAACGACTACATCGAAGGCCGCTTCGGCTGATGCCTCAACCAGGTATTCCATGGGATTGAACAGACTATGAGCACAACTCAGTCAGATACTAATGAAATCGCCATTCGTACCAAAAATCTCAACCTTTGGTACGGCAATTTCCAGGCCCTCTTTGATGTCAACCTGGAAATAAAAAAGGGGATCATCACCTCCATGATCGGTCCCTCCGGTTGTGGCAAATCCACGGTTCTCCGCAGTGTGGACCGTATCAACGAGCGTTTGGGCTATGTGCGCATTACCGGGGCCATCGAGGTGTTGGACAAAAATGTCTACGACGCCGACGTGGAGCTGGCCCAATTACGCAAACAGGTGGGTATGGTCTTCCAACGGCCCAATCCGTTGCCCATTTCCATCTATGACAACGTGATCTTTGGCCATCGCATCCATCGGTCTCCAGACGAGAAGGTTACCAGTGCCGATGAAGATGGCATCGTGGAAGCCGCCCTCAAACGGGTGCTGTTGTGGGACAAGGTGAAAGACAAACTCAAGCGCAAGGCCACCTTGGACCTCTCCCTGGAAGAGCGGCAAAAACTGTGTATTGCCCGTCTTTTGCCAGTCAAACCCGCCGTCCTCCTGATGGACGAACCCTGCTCCGCCTTGGATCCCAAAGGGACCGCTGCGGTGGAGGAGCTGATTTGGGAGTTGCGGGGTGAATACTCCATCCTGCTGGTGACCCACAACATGGCCCAAGCCCGGCGGGCCAGTGATGAGTGTGTCTTTATGCTCATGGGTAAAGTGGTTGAGCATACCAAAACGGAAGATATGTTTGTTACCCCAGCTCGTAAAGAGACCGCCGATTACATCGAAGGTCGTTACGGCTGATTCACGGTTTCCACACTGCCTCGAGGTGTGGAATGTTGGTGTCCTTTTCATGTCTCTCTACTTGGCGGCACAGGGATGTGCCGCATTTTTTAGTTATTATGAATATATATTAAATGATCCAATTTATTTTCTAAATTTTGATCCAGTAAGGGTCAGATCATATCCAGAAAGACTTCCCAACATAACAAGGAGAAAAACACCAAAGAAAAAAGAGGCCGGGAACAAAGAAAAGGAAATAACAACACAATAACAGAGGGAAAGCAGGAAGAAAAAGGAAAGAAAGGTAAGAGGTTATGGACGCAAGTTCAATCATGATCCTGATGTGGGTGACCATCGTCATCATCTTGATCTTTGACTTTACCAACGGGTTTCACGACGCATCCAACATTACCGGTACCATCATCGCCTCACGGGCCATGACCCCCATTCAGGCGGCGATTTTGACCGGCGTGTTTCACTTTATCGGCCCCATGCTGGGCGGAACGGCGGTGGCGGATACCATCGGCAAGTTTGTAAAAATCGGAGATTTGGAGGCAGTGGTCTCCCTTTCCATTCTGCTGTGTGGCATTTTTGGTTCCATCTTCTGGAACCTGTTCACCTGGTGGTTTGGTATGCCCTCCTCCTCCTCCCATGCCCTGGTGGGTGGTATTGCGGGTGCCGTGCTGTTCGCCGCCGGTTCCAACCATGTGATGTGGGGTTGGGAAGATTTGGTCATGAAGGGCAAATTGTCGGGTGTCATGAAGGTGGTACTCTCCCTCTTCATCTCGCCCATACTCGGCTTCTGGGTAGGGTGGATGTTGCAAAAATTTGCCCGCGCCCTCACCGCCAATTCCAAACCCGGCATCGACCGCTTTTTCAAAGCCTCCCAATGGGTCAGTGCCGCTCTGCTCTCCTTTTCCCATGGCACCAACGATGCCCAGAAAAGCATGGGTATCATCTCGTTGGCCCTGTTACTGGGTGGGGATATCCAGAAATTCCATGTGCCTTTCTGGGTGATCTTTACCTGCGCCCTCTTCATCACCGCCGGTAACATGTTTGGTGGTTGGCGCATCGTGCGTACCGTTGGCTTCGGTATCTTCAACGTGCAACCCATCCACTCCTTTAATGCGCAACTCTCCGCCGCTTCCGTCATCTGGGGGGCTGCCCTGATTGGTGCACCTGTTTCCACCACCCATGTGGCCTCTTCGTCCATCATGGGTATTGGCAGCAGCGAATCTCCCAAGGCCGTGAAATGGGCCAAGGGCAAGGAAATTGTCGCAACCTGGTTGATCACCATCCCCGGCTCTGGCCTGGTGGGTGGCTTGACCTACACCGTTGTCAACTTTTTCCTGAAACTCAACTGATACGTCATGGGGAAAAACCACACAACATCGCAACTTTGAAACATGGAGGATAAACCACATGGGAGCTTCTAACTCTTCACTCTTTGGCAAAATGCTGGACAACGTCTTTCCCCGGGTGCCCCCCTTCTTCCACATGTTCACCTTGCAGACCGAAATTTTGGTCAAAGGCATGGACGTGCTGGTTCGTTACATGGAAGAACCCAAATCAGAACTGGTGGAAGAACTGATCAAGCTGGAAGGTTTGGCCAACGATTTGCGGGAAAAACACCTGGATGTCCTGAACAACGCCTTCTCCACCCCCCTGGATCGTCAGGACTGCCTGGATACCCTCACCAACCTGGATATCCCGGTGGCCAACGTGCGGGTGGTGGTGCAGGAAATGGATGTGCTGAAAATCGCCCCCGATAAATACTCCCTGGAAATGGCTGTTCTCCTGCGGGAGGCCGCCTCCGCCCTGCAACGGGGTTATGCCAAACTGGATGGCAAGCCTCGTGAAGGGGATGCCGATGCCCAGGCCGCCATTCTGGCCCGCATCAACCTGGATCGGGCCTACCGCAAAGGTTTGGCTATCATCTATACCATTGATGATGACATCAAAAACTTGACCGAACATGCCCAAGGTGCAGAAGCCGCTGCCATGAAACATGTGGTGGAAATGCTGAAACGCCGGGAAGTCTACCGCAACATGCGGGAAACCGGTGCCCATCTTTCCCACATCGGTTCCTTGCTGCACGGTATCATTGTCAAGATCGGCTAAATAAGCCGGAGTTGTTCCTTGCCCAGGAGGTGGGTTTTCCCACCTCTGGGCAAGGAGTATATGTAACAGTGTAACAAATAGTCACTTTTTATATTGTTTTAATGATAGAAGATAACTTGTTATTTTTGTAATGAGAAGATTGACAGACCATCTATTTTACGTATAATTTACTGGAGAACAACTTTCGAGAAAAAGATGCCGGCCATGACAAAGACCGTGTTGTTGGTGGATGATGAAAAAGATCTGCTCAGTACCCTGGCCTTCAATCTGCGCAAAACCGGTTATACGGTACGGCAGGCCGCCAGTGGTTCCCAAGCCATGAGTGAACTGGTACGCGTTCCCCTACCCGATCTGGTGATCCTTGATTTGCAACTTCCTGATTTTTCAGGACTTGAAGTCTGTCGGCGCATACGGGCCGATCAGCGTACCAAGGCCATGGGCATTTTAATGCTGACCGCCAAGGGGGATGAGATCGACCGGGTGGTGGGGTTTGAAATGGGTGCCGATGATTACATGGTCAAGCCCTTCAGCGTGCGGGAGTTGATGCTACGCATTCAGGCCCTCCTGCGGCGCACCACACCCCAGTTGGAAGAACAACAAAAGCAGGAGATCCACTTTGGCCTGTTGCGTATCGACCCGGATGGGTGCCGGGTGTGGGTGGAAAACAACGAAGTTCAGTTGACCGCCCTGGAATTTAAACTATTGACCACTCTGTTGGAACGGCGGGGACGCCTGCAAACCAGGGATGTGCTGTTAAACGATGTGTGGGGCATCCACTCCTATGTACAAAGCCGCACCGTGGATGTCCATATCAAACGATTGCGGGAAAAGTTAAACTCGGCAGGTGACTATATCGAAACCATGCGGGGCATGGGATACCGTTTCAAAGACACCCCCTGACTGGCCCACGGGTGACACCCCATGGCCTCCCTCAAAATAGGTATTCAGCTTAAACTCTTCGTCTACTTTCTGGTCATCATCAGCATGACCATGGCCAGTGGCGGGTTTATCATTGAAGAATTTCTCGTTCACTGGCGGATGGAGAATATCCAGATTAGCCTGTTACGTCATCTGCGTTTTATTGAATTGATGGCCAAGGAGATTCCCCCTTCGGTCCTGCATGAACACTATCCCCAGTTGGCCAAACGCATGGGGGATGTGTTGGACATGCGGGTGACTTTCATCGATGAGGGTGGATGGGTAGTGGGGGATTCGGCGGTTTCTTCCTCCCAACTTTCCACGGTGGAAAATCACAAAAGCCGACCGGAGGTGCAACAGGCCTTGAGCCATGAAGCCGGCACCTCCACCCGCCATTCCAGCACCACCTCCGAGGATCTCTACTATATGGCCTATGTGGCCCGTTTGGGGGAGGATCGGGTGGTGATTCGCCTGGCCCGTCCGCTGCACGATCTGCAAAATGAAATTTCCCAATTGCGTATGTTGATTCTCTCCTCCTTGCTGGTCGCCTTTGTTTTGGCCGCCTTCATGAGTGGCATGGCTTCCCGGATGGCAACCAGGTCGCTGCGAACCATGGTCCAACAAACCGCCCGTATCACCGGAGGCGATCAACGCAGCCGTTTGGAAATTTCCTCCCAGGATGAAATTGGGGGGCTGGCCGCCTCTTTCAATACGGTCCTCAACCATCTGGAACAATTGATGGCCTCGGTGGCCTTGGAACGGGACCGGCTGAAAGCGGTGCTGGAAGGGATCGTGGATGGGGTGATGGCCCTGGATGCGTATGGTCGCATCATCCTGGCCAACCATGCCGTGATCCAAGTGTTGAGTCTGAAAATGACCCCCGTCTCCCGATTTTTGGAAGAAATTTTACCACGGGATCAGGTGGATGGGTTGGTTCCTCCCTATAGCGACAAGGTTTATCAGGGGGAGATTGAATTAAAACTCAAAGGGGGAGGCTCGAAGCGGATACAGGTCACGGCTGTGCCAACCCAAAGTGATCGTGGTTTGATCATCCTGATGCGGGATGTGACCGAACGGCACCGCATGCAACAGGTTCAACGAGATTTCATCGCCAGTGCCTCCCACGAATTGCGCACCCCGGTCAGTATTGTACGTTTAAACGCTGAAACCTTATTGGATGGTGCCCTGGAAGAACACGAAATGGCCATCACCCTGGTGGAGGCCATTTTTCGACAATCCTTACGTCTTTCCCAATTGATCGGTGATTTATTGGATCTTTCCCGCCTGGAGTCGGGCAGCCATCACCTGAATCTGACCATGGTGTCGGCTTTCGATGTTCTGGGACGGGTGGAGGAGGGATTGTTCAATATGATGGAGTCCAAAAACATTTGTTACATCAACCAAATTCCCGATGAATTGATGGTCTTTGCCGATCCATCCGCTTTCGAACAAATTTTGACCAATTTGGTGGGTAACGCCATCAAGTACACACCGGCTGACGGTCAGGTGGAGGTGAAGGTCAAACGCCTAGCAGGGGACTGGGTGTGCTTTATGATCCAGGACAATGGACCGGGCATTCCGGAAGAGCACCATCCTTTGCTCTTCAACCGGTTTTATCGGGTGGATCCAGGTCGCTCACGGGAAATGGGAGGAACCGGATTGGGATTGGCCATTGTCAAACACTTGGTGGAAGCCATGGCTGGAAAGGTGGGACTGGATGCGGTGGAACCCCATGGATGTTGTTTTTGGTTTACCTTGCCATTGCACTCTACTTTGGAAAAGGGTGCCGTCTCTGACGATGACGGCACCCACTCCCACGATTCTTAGATTCCGTGGCCTACCAGGCTGAACAGGGCACCCCCTGCCAGGGAGAGATGATCACCAGCATTATAGATGTGGCGATAAACCTCCCGGCGTTTGAAAATTTCCACCACCCGTGAAAAGGCGCGGGTTTTGGCATCGTCTTCTTGGGCGGCCAGGGCCTTGATCTCCGCATCGGCGGTGAAGAGTTGAGAAATGGCCAGTCGGAAGGCTTTGTCCATGGGTTGTTTCAAACGGCGCAGTTCTTCAAAGCTTTTGGCAGACTGTTGACGATTGACGGCCAGATTGTCCAGCCCCTGGCTGAGCAGTTCGGTTCCTTCCCGCAGCAGGGCTACCATGCCCAGAATGTGATCGTCGGCGGTGATTTCCAGCATTTGCATCTCTTGCACCGTATTTTTGGTGAAGTCGATGGCGGTGTCGATGGACTGAATGGCCCGGTGGATATCATCCCGCAACGGATTGGGAAAGGTTTTGGTCATTTCCGACAGATAACCCAGCTTCAGATCATCCCTCTTTTGCTCCAGGATGGCGATTTTTTCTGCTTCCATGGTGCTGTTGTCTTGGAGAAAGCTATCCAGATGATCAAGAATTTCTTCCATCAGGACGCTCTGCTTGTTCACCAGGACATAGATGTCTTCCACCGAAGGAAAAAGACTCATTTTGAACTTTTTCAACAAAGAGGAGGAGTTGGTTTCCTGACTGGCGAAACCGATTGGGCTTTTGCCCAAAGGAATGATTTTGGCCGAAGCGGACATGGACTTTCCTTTCACTATGGTTGACGAGCCTGTCATCGGGCGGCAAGCTTCTAGCGGCTCTACGCACCCTTACGATTGGAAAGGAGAGTACAGGGCAAGAGTGATGATATTATGAAGTGTTGGTAACATTGAGGAAACGTTTAAGGCGATTAGAAAAATCTTTCCAAGCATCTTCATCGGCACCCGCCAACCCTGCCACACCCCCCATTCCCGCAAGTGAAATGCTGAATCCCCTGGCAATGTGCTGAAATAATAGGCGATTCTGGAATAAAATTTTTATATGGATGAAGGGCCAGAACCCGCATGAAATCAGCAAACCACTGTAAAATAATGAGGAATAGACTAACTGCAAGAAATCTCAAGGAAAATGGCTCATTAATTGCTTAGAGTCAATTATGCGCAAAATGCGTATGAAATGGTCAGTTTGGCAATGCAGCCGTTAGCCAGGGAGTCCAGGAGGACGTTGGCCATGGAATTATTGGAACCGTTTACAGAAAATGTTGTTTTTGCTGAAAATGGCCTGGCCAGCACCTATCTGCACGCCTTGTTCCATGTGGGCAGGGCTTTGCAGGTTTCCAATGATCCCCGCTACACCATGCAGTCGGTGGTGGAAACCTTGCACCAATATGCGGATATGACCAACGTGGTGATTACCCTGGTGGAACCCCAGACCGGGGCACTCTTCGTCAATGCGGTATTCCCACCCGATCCCAGACCGCTTAGCGGTAATGTGCGTTACCATCCAGGGGAAGGGGTGTTGGGGACGGTACTGGCCGCTGGTCGCACCGTTCTGATCCACCGGGCTGCGGATGAACCACGCTTTTTGAATAAATCCGGCCTGCTCAACCGACAATTACCCTTCATCGGAGTCCCCATTCGGGTGGAAACCCAGGAGCTGGTGGGGGTACTGGCTGCCCAACCCTCGGCCATTTGGAGCGAGGAACAGTTGGTTCATCAAGCCTGGTTCCTGGAAATGGTCAGTCATCTGTTGGTGCAAAGTATTCTGCTGGCCCGCAAGGTGGAAGAAGAAAAACGGGAACTGGCAGACCAACGGGACCGCTTGCTCATGGAAGTGCGCAATCGCTACGGTTTCGACAATGTCATCGGACGCTCCAACACCATGCGGCAGGTGTTTGAACAGGTGCGACTGGTGGCCCGTTGGAATACCACCGTATTGATTCGAGGGGAGTCGGGTACGGGCAAGGAACTCATCGCCCATGCCATTCATTTCAACTCTCCCCGCAACCGGGCACCTTTCATCAAACTCAACTGTGCGGCCCTGCCAGATAACCTGCTGGAATCCGAACTGTTCGGTCATGAAAAAGGATCCTTCACCGGAGCGGCCAGTATGCGCCGGGGCCGGTTTGAACTGGCCCATGGCGGCACCCTGTTTCTTGATGAATTGGGAGAAATTTCCCCGATTTTTCAAGCCAAACTGTTGCGGGTCTTGCAAGAGGGTGAATTTGAAAGGGTGGGTGGGGAACAATCCATTCGGGTGGATGTGCGCATCATTGCCGCCACCAACCGCAATCTGGAAGAGATGGTACAACGGGGGCAATTTCGCAAGGATCTCTACTATCGTCTCAATGTGATGGCCATTACCCTGCCGCCACTGCGGGGGCGCAAAGAGGATATTCCAGAAATCGCCCGCTTTTTGCTGGCTCGTATTGCCCGGCGGCAAGGTCGTCGTTTGGCCCTCTCCGATGCCTCTTTGCGGGTATTGTTCAAACACGACTGGCCAGGTAACGTGCGGGAGTTGGAAAACTGCCTGGAACGGGCCGCCGTCATGTGCGAAGGCACCACCATTGCCCCGGAAAATATTCAATTGACCCATGAAATGGGAAACCAGATTTCCCTGCCGGTTTGCCTGCCCGTGGAAGAGGAAGAAGAGATGGGGGAGGGAGAAAAGGAGCGGGTTATCCAGGCTCTGCGCAAATCCGGCTGGGTAAAGGCCAAGGCCGCCCGCTTGCTGGGATTGACCCCACGGCAAATTGCCTATCGGATTAAAATTTTCAACATCGAAACCGAAACCTTCTAAAATGGCGGGGGATCACCCCGCCATGGCATTGGCATAAATGCTCAACAGGTCTTCCGATCCAGGCACCCGCTTGTTACGACAGGCAAAATGGCGCAAATGTTGTTGAAGATGATCGGCTTCGCCAGGTGAAATATCAATACCCAAATTGGCATAGACCCAGCGAATACCATGGCGTCCCGAATGTTTGCCCAACACCAGACTGTGCTCGCGCCCCACATCATGGGGATCGATCCCCTGATAGTTGAGGGGATTTTTCAGCAGACCATCCACATGGATTCCCGCTTCATGGGAAAATACCCGTTCTCCCACCACACTTTTCTGGGGTGATAGGATCATACCCGATGCCCGCTCCACCAGTTTGGAGACATGAGGAAATTGCTTGAGATCGATCCCCGTGGCAATGCCATGCAGGCGGGAAAGACCGGCCACCACCTCCTCCAACGGGGCATTGCCCGCCCGCTCTCCCAATCCGTTGACCGTGGTATTCACATGGGTGGCCCCCGCACGAATGGCGGCCAGGGTGTTGGCGGTGGCCAATCCCAGGTCATCGTGGGCATGCATTTCCAGGTCCATATCCATCCCCTGCCGCAACCGCAGCAGGGTATCGTAGACCGTGAAGGGTTCCATAATGCCCAGGGTATCCGCAAAGCGGAATCGCTCTGCCCCAGCCCGTTGAGCCGTCTCCACCACCTGTCGTAAAAAGTCAGGATCGGCGCGGGAGGCGTCTTCTCCCCCCACGCAGACCGCCAGTCCTCTCTCCCTGGCCAGGCCAACACAATGGGTCATGGTGGCCAATACCCAATGGCGGTCTCGTCCCAGCTTGCCCTGAATTTGCTGGTCAGAGACGGGAATCGATAAATCCACCAAACCAATACCCAACCCCTGGCAGGCCAAAATGTCGGTAGTTTGCATCCGACACCAGACCAGCAACCTGGCCCGCAGGCCAAGGGCTGCCACTGCCTTGATCTCTTCTTGTTCCTCCCTGCCCATGGCGGGGATGCCGATCTCCAGCTCCGGCACCCCCATGGCATCCAGGGCGGTGGCAATGGCCAACCTTTCGTCCAAGGTGAAGGCTACCCCCGCACTTTGTTCCCCATCCCGCAGGGTGGTGTCGTCGATGACCACCAGGGGGCGGTTCATGGCTTGACAGGCCATGGGGCGTGATGATGACAGTTTTTCGGACATACACGGGAACAGGCGGCACAACCGATGCAGTCATCCCCGTTTTTGATCATCATCACCATATGGGGATCATCGGAAAAACCGTCATCGTCCCAATCTTCTTCATCATCGTCCGAGTCGATGGACTCCCGTTCCACCAGGTCGAACACATCCCGTGGACAAACTTTGAAACAGCGACCGCAGCCAATGCACTTGCGACCTTCCAGAGTGGTGAGGAAGGTAGGTGTCCATGGAGTGCCGCCACGGGTTAAGCTGGTAAGCATGGTTGTGGCCATCAGCGTTCCTTTCCCTTTGTTTCCTTGATTACAATCCAGCCACCACCCCATGTTGGCCAATCCGCTGCAAGGCCACCGCCAACAGTTTATCCGCCTCATCCTTCATGCGAGAAAGATCAACAAAACCAAACCGGTGAACATCCCGCAACACCCGATCCAACACCACCAGTTTGCCCACCAGGATCACCATGGTGCCAAAGCCTTCATGGTTCATTTCCAAGAGAGGTCTGGCCATCAGTCCGCACTCTTTTTCGATCAGAATGGCGATGGCATTGTAGAAACAACGCAGTCGCGCCAGGACGGCTGGGGAAGGATCTCCCACCACCGGAATGCTCTTGCGCTTTTCCGCAGAAAGAACGAATGGCTCCAACATTTTTTGCATGGAGGTTCCTTCCGCCACCCCGCCATGGCTCAGGAGTTGGCGGCGCATTTCCTGAAAAAAATCAGTTGCCAGCAGGTTTTCTTCGTTGGACCATTGAGCATCCGGTAACTGTTGCATCATTCCACTCCTTGTCTGTCATTCATCCCAACCATTGGCCAGCATGGTTATAAAACGCTCCTCCGCCTGTTGCGGGGGTAGCGGTTGTTTGAAAGGTTTGCAGTAGATGGCCGGCTGCTCTTCCAAGCGGATAAGCAAAGAGGCGATGGTGGTTCCTGGTGCCACCGTCACCGCCGTGATGCCCGCTGCTGCCAGTTGTTGTCTGGCCGACTCCCCCACCGCCACGGAAAACATCAGTTGGCAGCCGGTCAGCCAGGAAATTCTCTCACCAATCCGGTGGTGACCACCTTCAGCCGGTGCACGTAAAACTTCCACCAAACGACTGCTTCCCATGGATAGTTCATAAATGCTGTAGCCAGCGGCCATGCCAAAATGTTGGTTGACCTCCTGCAGGTCACTGCTGGCAAAGGCTACCTTCCAAACCGCATCATCCATGCTGACGCTGGCTGGATTGTGGTGAACGCGCCATTGATTCCATGTTTGGGTCATCGTTCTTTCCTCCCAAAGTTTCCAGGAGTGGACGCAAGGTGCCCACATAAGGGGCAACCCCGTGGGATTGCCTGGGCAACAAAAGATTGGCCATCTCGAACAAGGTGTCACGACCGCCTTTATAGCCAATACGGACTTGCCGGAATCCTCCCAACCGGTCAAAAACAGGAAATCCCGCTCGCAACAGGGGCAGGCTTAACCGTTCGCTGGTTTCCGCAAGCTGGGAGTTGCCGATCATCCATTCCGCCTGTTTCTGTACCGCCAGGGATTCCATGTCGTCCAGATCCCCCACCGTCAGGTGCAGATTGCCAAGTGGTGCCTTACAGTCAGGAACCACCGCAGCCACCGTCCGCGCCCCGATCTCTTCCAGCAATTGGTGAAAACCCGCCACCATATCCACCTCACCGGCCAAGGCCACCCGCTTTTCCCCCAAGGTGTAATGGCAATCCAACATGGCATCCTGCATTTGTCGTCGCCAACGATCCACTTGCCGGGGAGGCGACTTTTCGGTCAACCGACACAATTCCACCACCAGTTTGTCCGTGGCATCCAATCCCATGAGGTGATCAAAGCTCAGAAGGGGCATGGGGCAGCGCAGTTGTAACCGTTGTGCCGCCACCGCCATGGAAGAACCGATCACCAGGGTGGCACAGGCGGTGTGATACTCTGCAAAAAAGGTCAAGGGGGTTCCACCCCTGGTAATGGGCGAAAATTCCCCTTCCGCCAGGTGACCATCCAGACTGTCCGCCAAGTTGGGTAAAAAGGCGGCTTCCAATCCAAAGGCACACAGGAGTTCATCCAGGGTTTCCAAATCACCAGGGGTCAAGCTGGCGTTGGTCAGTACGTTGATACGAGGCTGCTTTTCCCCCTGCCAAGGACGGGCAGGGGCCAGATGTTCCACCATGGCCGTTACCGCCAAGGCAAAGCCACTTTCCATACTGCCGGTGAAATCTGGTGCATGCACCGGCACCACAGGCCACTCCCGCCATTGGGGATAACTCTCACGAAAACGAAAAATGGCCCGCTGAAGATCACACCCCTGGGTGTCGGAAAGACCGGTGGTAACCACCCCCAAAAGTTCTGCACCACTCTTGGCGGCCAAGGTGGCCATGGCCTCCACCAGATTATCTTCCGCCCCCATGATGGTGCTGGTTTGGTCCATGGCGGTGGTTTGAATGGCAATCGGCTCCCGGAAGTGACGAACAAAGGCCACTTTGGTAAAGGCACTGCATCCCTGGGAGCCATGCAGGAGAGGCATGGCTTTTGCCATCCCCTGAAAGGCCAGTACCGCCCCTGCGGTCTGACTGGTTTTCAACGGTCGCACGGTGAGAGCCTTGCGTTTGCGGGTAACGTTGTCCATCCCAGGCTCCTATGGGAAAAGAGGGGTTGACCAGGGAGCAGGACGACGCATCCGCTCCCAGATGGGACTGTTGATGGTCAAAACCAGTTGCCGCGCCAGCTCCACAAGACCTTCATAACCGGCATAGGCATGTTCCCGTTCCTGATTGATATCCAGAAAGGGCAGACGCGCCTTGAGAGCGGTATACATGTTGCGTCCACCAGCAATGAAGACATCCGCTCGTTGCTGATGATAAAGGTCCAACATCATGCGGGGGTTGCCCTCCTCAATCAGAATCGCCTCTTCACCCATGAGTTGGTGAATGCGCTCCCGATCCTGTTGGGTGGATTTTTTCACCCCGGTGGCAACCACCGTCATTCCCAAATCCTGCAAGGCGGAAACCACCGACCAGGACTTCACCCCACCGGTATAGAGGAGGGCACGCTTGCCCCGCAGTTGCTCCTGCCAGGGGAGCAACCGCTGGCGTAAACGTGCCTCCTCCCGGAGGATCACCGCCTCGGTACGCTCTTGCAGGTCGGTGTCCTTGGTGGCCTTGGCCAAGCTTCGTAAGGCGTCGGAGGTGTCCCGCATGCCGTAGAAGCTGCCTTCAAACCAGGGAATTCCATATTTTTCTTCCAGCTTGCGGGCCACATTGATCAATGCCTTGGAGCAGACCAACATGGTCACTTCCGCCCGGTGCATGGATTGCACTTCATGAAAGCGGGCATCCCCGGCCAGTGTGCACAGCACCCGCAACCCCAATTCATCCAACAAAGGGGCCACATGCCAGAACTCCCCCGCAATATTGAACTCCCCCACCAAGTTGATGGTATGAATGGTCATGTCCGGTCGTGCAGCCACGGGCGCGGGATCACGGGTGCCAATCACCCGTTTGACAAGGGTGTCGCCAGCGATGCGATTTCCCAAATTTTTTGTACCGTAGAAACCGGCAGCATCCACCAGAATTACCGGTAGGCCGAAGGTGTCTTGGGCCACCCTGCACACCGCCTCCAAATCATCCCCAATCAGTGCGGTGACGCAGGTTTGATAGACGAAGACCGCCGCAGGTCGCCAACGTTCCACAGCGGTCTTGATGGCAAACAACAGTTTCTTCTCACCCCGCCCCATGATGATTTCTTGTTCAGAAAGATCGGTGGTGAGTCCCAGGCGGTGGAGTTCCCGGCCTTCTGCCCGTGAACCGCGCCCGTTCCAGGAGCTGCCCGCACAGGCAATGGGGCCGTGAACTATGTGGGCGGCATCGCTAATGGGAAACAAGGTGATTTGTGCCCCGTCGAAACTACACCCACCGGCGGTGGCTCCTGGTTTGAGCTTGCCACAGGCCACTTTGTCCGGGGTGTTATGGGAGCAGGCTGGTTCGTCTAGCAGCCTGGCAATTTCAGCATTTTTCATGGCATCCCTCCCATTGGCTGGTTTGTACCAACACACTCTGCAAGGGGTGTGCCATGAATAATTTATTGATATTTATCGATTTTTTCTAAATTGTTCTTGTCGGTAACCGAACCTTGGTAAGGTTTCAGACAATTGTACGGTTTTGTCCGGTTGAAAAATGGGGGGTTTTTATAAAATCAATATTTATCAATAAGATAGTTCAGGCATGGCTTTTGCTGTTGCTGTTTTGCAACCACCAATTCCCCCCCCTCGGAGGATGTATGGCATGAACGTTTGCAACAGCACACCAGCCCCCTTCCCATCCTCATTGACGGAAGATCATCCCTGCTATTCGGAAGAGGCCTCCCACCGCTACGCCCGCATGCACCTGGCCGTGGCTCCGGCTTGCAATATTCAATGTCGCTACTGTAACCGTAAATTTGATTGCGCCAACGAATCCCGCCCCGGCGTGGTCTCCGGCCTGCTCACCCCCGAACAGGCTGTCGCCCGCACCCGACAAGCCCTGATCAAACTGCCTAATTTACGAGTGATTGGCATCGCCGGTCCTGGTGATCCACTGGCCAATCCCGGTCGCGTATTTGCTACATGCTCATTACTCAGGGAGATGGCCCCGGAGCTGCACCTCTGCCTGTCCACCAATGGTCTCTATTTGCTCGACCATGTGGACAAAATAGTGGGACACGGCATCCGGCACGTGACCATTACCCTCAATACCCTGGATCCCACCATCGGGGCAGAAATTTATTCCTGGGTGTACTGGAACAAACGTCGCTGGCGGGGAGTGGAGGCCGCCCGCATTTTGTTGGATCGCCAATTGGCAGCAGTGCACGCCCTCACCCGTCGGGATGTATTGGTCAAGATCAATTCGGTGCTGATTCCCGGCATCAACGATGAACAGATTCCAGCCATCCATCAATGGGTGAGCCAGGCAGGCGTATTCAGCCACAACGTGATGCCCCTGATCAGCGCGGCAGAACATGGCACCTATTATGGGGTGACCGGGGTGCGTGGACCTTCCGAGCAAGAGTTGCAAGATGTGCGCAGCCAATGCCAAGGCTCCGCCCGCCTGATGACCCACTGTCGGCAATGTCGGGCAGATGCCGCTGGTCTCTTGGCCATGGACCGTCATGAGGATTTGACCCTCCCCAGTCGGGTGATTCCCATCCACATTCCAGCCAGTCCTCCCATGATGCTGGCGGTGGCCAGCCAGAATGGTGAGCTGGTGGATACCCATTTTGGCCACGCCCGCGCCTTTTTAATCTATCAGGTAACCGGTGAAGAGATTGTCCTGGTTGGGCAGCGGGAGGTGCCTCCCTATTGCCACGGGGAGGATCATTGCGTGGAAGAAGAAGGAGGTCTGGCTCCGGCTTTGGGTGTTTTGAAAGATTGCCAGGGGGTGATCTGTGCACGCATTGGCTACACCCCCTGGCAGGCACTGGCTGCCAGAGGTATTACCCCGGTAAACAGCCACGCCAACCAACCGGTGATGGAAGCCTTGCGGCTCACCGCCAATCGCCTACGTCAACAAAAAACCCAACCTGTCAGCCTGGCTTGCTGAACAAACCCTGTCCAAGGAGAGATAAGATGACCTTGTCCATTACCGAAGAGTGCATTTCCTGTTGGGCCTGCGAACCGGTTTGCCCCAATGGAGCCATTGTGGTCAAAAAAGAGGTGTTTCGGATCAACAATAACCTTTGCACCCAATGCGAAGGCCATGAAGAGCGTCCCCAGTGTGTGGAAGTCTGTCCGGTGGAAGGAGCCATCATCAACATGCAAGGGGTGGCCATGAATCCACCAGGATCGTTGACCGGTATCCAACCCACTGCACACCCTTGTTGATCCTTGGGAGAGAGTCACCATGAATGCACCCCTGGAGAGGGTGTTGCTTAGCACCACCCCTCATTTTCCCCGCCTGGGCATGTATGCGGTGTTGTCCGATGCCGCTCACCATCCGCCCGTTGGTGAGTGGCTGGCCCGCATCATCAGCTCCTGGTTAAGTGGCGGCTCGGCCTTGCCCGCCTGGCTGGGTCTGGGAAGCACAGATTTTACGGCTTTGATGGACCACTACTTTCCTGGTGTCCTCATTCCGCAAATTTTTGCCCAACAATCCCCCCCCGATCCAGGTCGTGACGACGAACGCCAGGAATTGACCGCTCTGCTCTTGAATCATGCCACCCTGGAACCTTTGGAGGCCTCCTGGCTGGCCCGCATTCTTGCCGAAGGTTCTCTTGGCAAGGATCATCTGTGGCAGGATTTGGGATTGTGGTCCAGAAAAGATCTTTCCGCCTTACTGGACTACGGTTTTTCCCCCCTGGCCAAGGGCAATCACCGGGATATGAAATGGAAGAAGTTTTTTTACAAGCAGCTTTGTGAGGCCGCCCACATACGTTTGTGTCGCGCCCCATCCTGTGACGCCTGCATCGACTACGAAAAATGTTTTGGACCAGAAATCTGATATCTCCCCACTGGACCCCCTTGCAGCGGCGTGCTGTGGGGGCATGTCTGGGGTTGGCGGCAGGGGATGCCCTGGGGGCGACGGTGGAGTTTATGACCCCCAGGGAGATCCAGCATCGCCATGGCGTCCACCGGGAGATCACCGGCGGCGGTTGGCTCAATCTGCCAGCAGGACAAGTCACCGACGATACCACCATGAGCCTTGCCTTGGGAGAAGCCATTCTCGCCAACGGTCGTGTCGATCCCCAAATGGCCGCCAAATCCTTCGATGGCTGGATGCGAACCAAGCCGGTGGATATCGGCAATACGGTGCGGCGGGGTATTTTGCATTTTCGTCGCACGGGGCTGGCTGTCGCCCCTGCCAGCGAACAGGATGCAGGAAATGGCTCCTGTATGCGGGTGTTGCCGGTCATTCTCGCCTGCCATGGCAGCGATGATGAAACCCTGGCCCTGGCCTGTCGCCATCAGGGGAGGGTAACCCACCATAATCCGGTGGCCGAAGCCGGGACACTGGCCATCGCTCGCCTGGTGCGCATGGCCTTGGCAGGAACCGACAAAAAAAACATGCTGGAAGGGCCGGTGCGAACTTTGGTTACAGAATTTCCCATCTTTCGCTTTCGGATCAAACCAGAGATGTCCAATCCTTCCGGTTATATCGTGGATACCCTGCGGGTGGTCTTTCAAAGCTTTTTCGATAACGACACCTTTGAAGATGCCGTCACCACTGCGGTCAATCTGGGAGGGGATGCGGACACCACCGGTGCCATCACCGGTATGTTGGCCGGTGCCTGTTGTGGGGTGGAAGGGATTCCCCGACGCTGGCTCAAAGCCCTGGATGCCAAGGTGGTGGCAGACTCCATTCGCCAGGGGCTGACATTGCTGGAAGTTGCGCCCGTAGAAGTAGAGCCGGAAGACTACCAAAGCTTGACTTCATAAAGTCCACCGATGACCAGATACTCCTCCTCTCCTTTAAGTACCCCAGGTAACAAGGCACTGTAGAAAAATATCTTGCTTATGGGGGCGCGGGTTTCCAAAATTTGGTCGCCAAACTCATCGGCCCGTTCACGATTGGTGGTGAACGAATTCAAATTATTCAGCAAGACCACGCAACGTCGTTTATCCAAACGGGCTACCAAATCATGTTCCGCCAATCGGTTGATGCCACGGAAGAGGGAAAGATGGGACTCCTCTGGCATCTGCCGGTTGAGTTCATATTGGCAGTAGGTGTAGAGCAAATCCAACTGCCCTTCCAAATTGTTGGTGTTGTATACCCCGGCACTTTGCATCTGGAGAAAACGTTGGTAACTCTCGCTGTCTGGGGCCAGTCGCCCGCCGAAATAGCGGGGTAGCAGACCAAAACGGGAAGCCACCCACCCCTTGAGCACCGCCCCCTCTCGCCCGTCTGGATCAAACAGCCATCCCCGCAGCAATCCCAAATAGTCGGCCTTGTTTCGCCGGATACGGGCGGTATTGGAAAATCCGGCACTCTCCGGTGATGCCAGGGAAAAATAGACCGCCATATAGTCCATAAACTGGATGGCCCGCTCTTCCGGGCAGGAAAGACGCCGCAAACGCACAAAGAGATCCTTGTGGATGAAGGCCACCCCATCCAGCTCCACCGGTTCTGGATGGCTCTGATAGTCCAGACAGGCCAATACCGATGAAGGTAGATTGCAGCGGTTAAAGCGGGTCCAGCACTCCCGTGGAGGCCGCCAGTACTCTCCATCGGGGGCTTGTTGGCAACCAGACATTGTTCCTCCCATTGTCGCATTCCGTACCTGCCTGTTTGCAGGTGATTGTATTATGAACCTTTAAAAATCAATGCATTGCGCAAAGTGAAAAAGTTGGCGCGAGATATGCCATGCAAGAGTCATGGCAGATTTGTTTTTCCCATTCATAACGAGCAGACGAGGAGTAGATCCATGGCAATCCGGCAATGCGCCATTTATGGCAAGGGCGGTATCGGCAAGTCCACTACCACTCAAAATCTGGTGGCGGCACTGGCCGAGGCACAAAAGAAGGTGATGATTGTTGGCTGTGATCCCAAAGCCGACTCCACCCGTCTTATTCTTCATGCCAAGGCTCAGAATACCATCATGCAGATGGCCGCCGAAGCTGGCAGCGTGGAAGATTTGGAGCTGTCCGATGTGCTCAAATCTGGTTACGGCAATATTCGCTGCGTGGAATCCGGGGGTCCAGAGCCTGGTGTGGGTTGCGCCGGTCGCGGGGTGATCACCGCCATCAACTTCCTGGAAGAGGAAGGGGCCTATGAGGAGGATTTGGACTTTGTTTTCTACGACGTGTTGGGTGACGTGGTGTGCGGCGGCTTCGCCATGCCCATTCGGGAGAACAAAGCCCAGGAAATCTATATCGTCGTCTCCGGCGAAATGATGGCCATGTACGCCGCCAACAACATTGCCAAAGGTATCGTCAAGTATGCCAACTCCGGCGGGGTTCGTCTGGCGGGTTTGATCTGCAACTCCCGCAATACGGATCGGGAGGCAGACCTGATCGAGGCACTGGCAGAACGGCTGGGCACCCAGATGATCCACTTCGTCCCCCGTGACAATGTGGTGCAGCGGGCAGAAATCCGGCGGATGACGGTGATTGAATATGACCCGGCTGCCAAACAAGCCGACGAATACCGCCATTTGGCCAACAAGATTATCAACAATCGTAAGCTGGTGATCCCCAAGCCCCTCACCATGGATGAACTGGAAGAGTTGCTGATGGAGTTCGGTATTCTGGATGAGGAGGACACCAGCATCATTGGTCGTACAGCGGCACAGGAAGCGGCCATCTCCTTTGCCCCCGCCGTGGCCTGACAGGAGATATCGCCATGTTAAACAAAGAGGAAGCGGAACGATTGATACAAGAGGTGCTGGCGGCCTATCCCACGGATTCCAGAGAGGATCGCAGTCAGCACCTGGCAGTATTGGAGGGGGAAAGCCCGGAGAGCGGCAGTTGCGTCACCGCCAACCGCAAATCCCTGCCAGGGGTGATGACCATTCGTGGTTGCGCCTACGCCGGATCCAAAGGTGTGGTGTGGGGGCCGATCAAGGACATGATCCATATCTCCCACGGTCCGGTGGGGTGTGGTCAATATTCACGGGCGGGTCGTCGCAACTATTATATCGGCCATACCGGTATCAACACCTTTGGCACCATGAACTTTACCTCCGACTTTCAGGAAAAGGATGTGGTGTTTGGTGGGGACAAAAAGCTGGCCAAAATCATGGATGAGATCAATGCCCTGTTTCCCTTGAACAAGGGAATTTCGGTGCAGTCCGAATGCCCCATTGGTCTGATCGGTGACGATATCGAAGCGGTATCCAAACAAAAAAGTGCCGATCTGGGCAAACCCATTGTACCGGTGCGCTGTGAAGGTTTCCGTGGCGTCTCCCAATCTTTGGGACACCACATCGCCAACGATGCCATTCGGGACCACATTCTGGATCGCCCGGATGCCGGGGATGATTTTCAGGCCGGTCCCTATGACGTAGCCATCATCGGGGACTACAACATTGGTGGCGACGCCTGGTCTTCCCGCATTTTGTTGGAGGAAATGGGCTTGCGGGTGGTGGCCCAGTGGTCGGGGGATGGGACGTTGGCAGAGTTGCAACGCACACCCAAGGCCAAGTTGAACCTGGTCCACTGCTATCGCTCCATGAACTACATCAGTCGCCACATGGAGGCCAAGTATGGCGTCCCCTGGCTGGAGTACAACTTTTTCGGCCCCACCAAAATTGCGGAATCCCTGCGTCGTATTGCTTCCCGTTTTGACGATCGCATCAAAGAGGGAGCAGAGGCGGTCATCGCCCGCTATCAACCGTTGGTGGATGAAATTACCAATCGCTTCCGGCCTCGTTTGGAAGGCAAGCGGGTGATGCTCTACGTGGGGGGTCTGCGTCCCCGCCATGTCATCGGTGCCTATGAAGATTTGGGCATGGAGGTGGTGGGCACCGGTTACGAGTTTGGCCACAACGATGACTACGAACGCACCCAGGAAGAGATTAAAAATACCACCCTCATCTATGACGATGCATCGGGCTATGAGTTGGAACGCTTCGTGGAACGGGTGCGCCCCGATCTCATTGGTTCGGGGATCAAGGAAAAGTATGTCTTCCAGAAAATGGGGGTTCCCTTCCGGCAGATGCACTCTTGGGATTATTCCGGGCCTTACCATGGCTACGACGGTTACGCCATTTTCGCCCGCGACATGGATATGACCATCAACAATCCCTGTTGGAAAATGATGACGCCCCCCTGGCGGAAGGCCGGTTGACCACAAAAGTGTGACGCACCGTTTTTTATACTCCCACTATTCCGTTGGCTGCGGATGAGCGGCGCGGAAGGAGGCTTCCATGAATCAGACTGCGGAAAAAATCATCCCCTGTTATCCACTGTTTCAACAAGCCGACTATCGGCAGGTGTTGAACAATAAAGGGGCGAACTATGAAAATCGTGAATCTCAGGAGAAGATTGATGAAATTTTCGCCTGGAGCACATCGCCTGAATACAAAGAGTTGAACTTCAAGCGGGAGGCACTCACCGTCAATCCGGCCAAGGCTTGTCAGCCGCTGGGGGCCGTGTTGTGTGCCTTGGGCTTTCGGGGAACCTTGCCTTATGTTCATGGAAGTCAAGGATGTACGGCCTATTTTCGTACCTACTTCAACCGTCACTTCAAGGAACCCATCGCCTGCGTCTCCGACTCCATGACCGAGGATTCGGCGGTTTTCGGTGGGCAGAAGAACATGTTTGCCGGTTTGCAGAATGCCAAGGCTCTGTACGACCCGGAGATGATTGCCGTCTCTTCCACTTGCATGGCCGAGGTGATTGGTGACGATCTCAATGCTTTCATCACCAATGCCAAGAAAGAGGGACGTATTCCCGAAAATTTTCCAACCCCCTTCGCCCATACTCCCAGCTTTATCGGTAGCCATGTTACGGGTTGGGACAACATGCTGGAGGGAATTCTCCGCTATTTTACCTTGAACAGTATGGCGGACAAGGAGCCTGGCAAGAGTGGCAAGGTCAATCTGGTGCCGGGATTTGAAACCTATCTGGGCAACTTTCGTGTGCTCAAGCGCATGATGAAAGAAATGGGGGTGGAGGCCACCCTGTTGTCCGATCCTGAATCGGTATTGGACACCCCGGCGGATGGCCATTATCGGATGTATGCCGGTGGTACGACCCAGGAAGAGGTGAAAGAGGCCCCCAACGCCATAGACACCTTGTTTCTGCAACCTTGGGGTTCGGACAAGAGCAAAAAGTATGTCAAGGAGACCTGGCACCACCCGGTTACCGCCCTTGATGCCCCCTATGGTCTGGCAGCCACCGATAACCTGTTGATGACCATCTCCCGCCTCATCGGCCAGCCCATTCCGCCCTCCCTGGAGCTGGAGCGGGGACGCTTGGTGGACATGATGGCAGACTCCCATACCTGGTTGCATGGTCGTCGTTTTTCCGTCTATGGCGACCCGGACTTTGTTATGGGGATGGCCCGTTTTCTGATGGAGCTGGGTGCCGAACCGTTGCATCTGATGAGCCACAACGCCAACAAGCGGTGGGGCAAGGCGATGGAACAATTATTGGCCACCTCACCCTATGGCAAGGGGGCGGAAATCTACTTTGGCAAGGATTTGTGGCATCTGCGCTCACTGGTGTTTGAGAAAAAACCGGACTTTCTGATTGGCAACTCCTACGGCAAGTTTATCCAGCGGGATACCCTGCAAAAGGGCAAAGAGCATGAGGTGCCGTTGATTCGCATCGGTTTCCCCATCTTTGATCGTCACCATCTTCATCGCAACGCCACCTTGGGTTATGAGGGGGCCATGTACCTTCTCACCACCCTGGTCAACGCCGTGTTGGAACGGCTGGATGAAGAAACCAGAAGCATGGGTGAAACAGACTACAACTATGATTTGATCCGATAGGAGGAAACCATGCCGGAGGTGATGCTGCGAATCAATGAACAGGGCAACCTGCTTTGTTACGTAGCGAAAAAGGATCTGGAGACGGTGGTGCAGGCGGTGGAATTTGATCAAGAGGATCGCTGGGGTGGCACGTTTCATCTGGCCAACGGTGAAAAATTTTACCTGGATCCTCTGCCTGCCAAGCCTCGAATACCAGTCACCTTGCGCATGCGTAAGCTTTAAAGGAGAAAGGTGACATGACCATGATCCATAATGAACTGAGCGATGATTTGGCCTTGCGCATTGGTTTGGCCAGTCGGGAGTTGTCACCGACCCTCTCTCCCAGTGTGTTGATGTCGGGTTTGCGTGAATTGTTTGGTGGTCGTTTGCCGGATCGGGAAAAGTTGAAAGGTGTCACCCCCTGCCAGTTGCGACCGCTGTTGCAGGGGGAGTTGCCCGATTTGACGGGGAAGAGGCTTAAAACAGCCCTGCACTGGCTGACCCACCGGGAGCCGGAGGAAAACTTGCTCTCCCCCTCTTTACCAGAGGAGATTCCGGCTCCGGCGGTAGGATGTGTGCGGGTAGCCATGGCCACCTTGGGGCATGGGATGCTGGATGGTCACTTTGCTACCTGTCAGGGATTTATGATCTATGATGTGAGTCCCGAAGGCATCCACCAGCGGGCCACCAGGTTGGTGCCGTTGTTGGCCGAGGGGGAGGACAAGGTAGCCTCTCGGATGGCCTTGATTCAGGATTGTCTGATTGTGGTGGTTGCCAGCATTGGCGGTCCGGCGGCTGCCCGGCTGACGCGGGCGGGATTGTGGCCCATCAAGGTAACGGGTCAGGAAAGCAGCAACGAATGGTTGTCCACCTTTCGCCAGGTATTGATCAGCAACCCACCCCCATGGCTGCGTCGGGCCATGCAGGGATAAAACCCAATCCTCCTGGAAGGTCTTTTTGATTTCCAGGAGGGTTTTCTTATGCAATGGCACTCTAAACGGTAGTTAGACACTACCAGGTGCGGTGTTCACCTATCGAAAATGACTCAATGGGCGTCCGCCCAGTTTTCCCCACTTCCCACATCGGCCAACAAAGGAATGGAAAGTTGGGCCGCCCCTTCCATGGCCTGTCGAACCAGAGGGGTAACTGTGGACAACTCCTCCTGGGGAACCTCCAAGACCAATTCATCGTGCACCTGCAAAATCATGCGACTTTGCAGACCATGCTGACGCAAAGATTTGTCCAGTCGGATCATGGCCAGTTTGATCAAGTCGGCGGCAGAACCCTGCAAGGGGGCGTTGATGGCCGCCCGCTCCGCATTCTCCCGCAAGCCCCGGTTGCTGCTGGCAATCTCCAACAAAGGAACCCGCCTGCCCATAAGGGTGAACACCGCTCCCCGGCTGCGGGCCTCCCGAACCGAACGCTCCATGTAGGCTTGCACACCCTGATATTGCTTGAAATAACTCTCCATGAAAATTTTGGCCTGGGAGACGGAAATCTCCAACCGTTGGGCCAGGCCAAACGGACTCATGCCATAGATCAAACCAAAATTGATGGTCTTGGCCATGCGACGGTGGCTGTCATCCACCTCTTCCGGGGCAAGACCAAACAGTTGGGCCGCTGTGGCCCGGTGAATGTCGCCGCCCTGATGAAAGGCCTCCTGCAAACGTTCCACCGGTCCCATATGGGCCAACAGTCGCAATTCAATCTGGCTGTAGTCGGCTGAAAGCAATACCCAACCCGGTGGGGCAATAAAGGCCTTGCGAATCGCCCGTCCCTCTTCCGTGCGGGTGGGTATGTTTTGCAGGTTGGGATCGGTGGACGAAAGGCGACCGGTCATGGTCACCGCCTGGTTAAAACTGGTGTGCAGCCGATCCCCCTGATCCAACTGCTCTTGCAGGGCGTCGGTATAGGTGGATTGCAGCTTGGTGAGAGTGCGATAGGCAAGAATTTTTTCCGGCAGGGGATGCCCCTCTTCCGCCAGACGGGTCAAAACCGTTACATCGGTGGAAAATCCGGTCTTGGTGCGTTTGCCCCCCTTGATGCCCAGTTTCTCAAACAAAATATGTCCCAACTGTTGGGTGGAGTTGAGATTAAATTTTTCCCCCGCCAGTTGATAAATATCCTGGCCCAATATCTCCCGTCGGCGGGCAAGATCGCTGGAAAGATGGGTCAGTGCCGGACGGTGGATCAAGGTACCCGCCAACTCCATCTCCCCCAGAATGGGGAGCAGGGGCATCTCGATCTCTTCATAAAGCTTGCGCAAGGGGTCCGACAATTGACCCACCATTTTATGCACCGCCGTCCAGGCCACCTCCGCATCCTCACAGGCATAGGGGGTGGCACGGGCCAGCTCCACTTGATCAAAGGTGACCGCCTGGCGACCGGTCCCCACTACCTGTTCAAAAGTGGTGGTCACCCGACCCAACTCTTCCAGAGCAATGGTATCCAGATTATGCCGTCGGGCAGGACCATGCAGCACATGGGAAAGAATCATGGCATCGTGACGAATACCCGCCAGATGGATGCCATACTTGCGTAAGGTGGTCTGCTCATATTTTAAATTTTGCCCGCACTTGTGGATGGCAGGATTGTTCAACAAAGGGGTGAGCAGCTCCAACACCCGCTGACGATCCAGATAGTTCACCTGATGACCCACCGGCAGATAACGGGCTACCCCCTCCTGCCAGGAAAAGGAGATGCCCACCAGTTCGGCCTGCCAGGGATTCAAATGGGTGGTCTCAATGTCCATGGCAAAAAGGGGTTGTCTGGCAAGCTGCTGGACAAACTCTTGCAAGGCCTCCTCACTGGTAACCGCCTGGTAATCCCGCTCCACCTGTTCACCGGCTTCCAAATCCAGGGCCAGAGTGGCCGCCGGTTTTGCTGTAACAGTCTGGGGAACGGTCTCCACCTCCCGCACCAGGGAGGAAAATTCCATCTCCCGGAATATTTCAATCAGGGCGGCCCGGTCTGGCTCCTGACGGATTAACGCGGAAAGGGGGGGATCCAAAGGCAGGTCACAGCGAATGGTGGCCAACTCCTTGCTCTTTCTGGCCTGTTCTCCATATTGCATCAATAATTCCCGACGCTTGGGCTGGCGAATTTTGGCCACATTCTCCAACACCCCTTCCAGGGAACCAAACTCCTGGATCAACTCCGCCGCCGTCTTCATGCCGATACCCGGTACACCGGGAATGTTGTCGGAGGAATCCCCCGCCAGTCCCAAAATATCCGTGGCCTTCGCGGGCGGAACACCCCAGTAGGTGGTGGCCTCCTCTTCATCGATCCAGCCCCCCCGTTGAGGATCCAACAGACGAATACCGGGGGCGATCAATTGCATTAAATCCTTGTCTCCCGTTACCACCACCACTTCCAGACCTTTGGCCCGTCCCCAGTGGCTCAAGGTTCCCATGACATCGTCCGCTTCCACCCCTTCCACCTGCTGGAGGGGAATGCCATGGGCTGCCACCACCTTGTGAATAATGGGAATCTGGATGACCAGCTCCTCCGGCATGGGCTTGCGGTTGCTTTTGTAGTCCGCATCCATCTCATGGCGAAAGGTGGGACCTTTGGCATCGAACACCATGCACAAATAATCGGGCTGATGGTCGCTCAATATTTTCCGTACCATCTTGGTGAAGCCGAAAATGGCGTTGGTGGGAAAGCCATCCCGGCGGGAAAGATTGCGCACCGCAAAAAAGGCCCGATACAAATACCCGGAACCGTCGATCAAAAATAGCCTGGCCATGGTGTCTTTCCTTCCCAATTGAATGATTTACCGATAGTGTAATGCAATCCCGTCCAGCCTGCCACCGGCACCGCATGGCGGGGGGATTTTTTGCCTTCAGGAGGGAAAAGATGATGAAATTATTCCGCGCTTTGGCCATCCTCATGGCCCTGATTGCAGCCCCGGTGATCTCCTGGAGTGCCGATCCATCCAGTCGTGAAATCAAGGAGGATGGGTTCGAGGTGCCGAAAAAAGGCCCCCTGGTGTCTGAATTGCGGGAAGATTTGAGCGATGAAATTCCCGGTGCCGAAACCGTAATCCGCATCTATGAAGACATGGCGGGCAATCGGGTCAAGGAGTCCATGATTAACGGCTCGGTCTTCCAGATCGAAGTCACCCCCTTCCATGGTCTGACCTACATCCTGTTGGACAGCGATGGTGACGGTCGCTTCGAGACCAAATTTTATGGCCAGGAACCCAAGTTTGTCGTTCCCCAATGGGTCATCTTCCGATTCTGATCTCTCATGGACTCTGGTGGTGGTCTCGACCGACGAACTTATTGGATTTTAGCCTCCCTCTATGCCCTTCACTTTGGGGTGTTGGGTATCTGGATTCCCTATTGGCCCCTCTATCTGGCAGGGTTGGGCCTCTCCTTGAGCGATATTGGCTTGTTGACCTCGGTTTCCCAGGGGATCAAGGTGTTGGGACCGTTGATCTGGGGGCGACTGGCTGACCGGGGGGAACGCAAGCGGGTTTTTATCCTCTCCTCCCTCTTTACCTGGATCACCTTCTGTCTCTATCTCGCTGGTAGCGATTTCACCTTTTTGTTGCTGGTAACCTTACTCTACAGCATCAGCACACCCGTCTCTTTGATCGATACCATTGCCATGGATGTGGTGCAAAAGCGGGGCGGTCAGTATGGTCGTATCCGTCTGTGGGGATCCATCTCCTTTATCCTTTTTGCCATGGCCTTGGGACCGGTGACCGAAAGGTGGGGATTGTCCACTGTTTTGTGGTCCATCGCCCTCTTGCTCTTTCTGGCGGTTCTCCTCGCCCTGTTTACCCCGGATGAACAGACCCACCGTCCCCATGATGCCACCGCCCCCGGTTGGCTCAAGCAAAAAGGGGTGGTTTGGTTTATGATCGGCTCTTTTTTTATGCAATTTTCCCATGGGGCCTATTATGGCTTCATGTCCCTTCATCTGGAGGAAAACGGTTATTCCAAAACGGTGATTGGTCTGTTGTGGTCTTTGGGGGTGATTGCGGAAGTGGCGGTGATGCACTATGCCCAGCATGTGCTGGCCCGTTATTCCCTCTCCAGGGTATTGAGTTTTTCCATCGCCACCGCCTGGTTGCGTTGGAGTCTTTACGCCCTCACCATTTGGCAACCCTTGTTGCTGTTTGGTCAAACCTTGCACGCCTTCACCTTCGGGGCCTACCATATCGCCGCCATGCAACGGGTGCACCAGACCGCGCCGCTCCATGGACGGGCCACCGCCCAGGCCCTCTATGGCTCCCTCTCCTTTGGATTGGGAGGCAGTTTGGGATTGCTGGCCTCCGGCTCCCTCTACCACGCCTTCGGAGCCACCGCCATGTTCTCCCTCATGGCCCTGGCCGCCTTTCTGGGCTGGCTGGCCAGTTTGCGGGCTGGCAGGGTGTTTGATTTGGGTGTAGGAGATGCAAACCGTGATTGATATTAAAATTAAGGATAGACTGTGAGCCCAACGATTTTTCGTGAAGGTGGTTTTCGTTTCTTTTTTTTCTCTCGTGAAGAGACACGTCTACATGTTCATGTGAGTAGTCAACAGGGAGAAGCCAAGTTTTGGCTTGAACCAAACATTGAATTGGCGGACAATTACAGAATGACGGCAACAGAATTGGTTGCAGTTGAAAAAATGATCCGGGAGAAAGAACATGAAATCCGTGCCGCCTGGTTCAAACATTTCGTCGGTTGAAGTGACCCATGTTTCTCTCAATGGCTTCTGGCTGTTGTTGGATGATCAAGAAATGTTTCTGCCATTTGATCAGTTTCCATGGTTTCTCGATGCAACCATGGGGCAACTGTTTCATGTGGAGCGAATGGGGAAGGATCATCTTTATTGGCCAGAACTGGATGTGGATTTGAGCGTCGATTCCATCCACCATCCTGAACAATTTCCGTTGGTGAGTCGTCTTAGCCATCCATCTTCTACCATGGTTTGACAGATTCAATTCATGTTTTGGAAAGGATAGTCCATGCAAAAGTTGACCAAGACCCTGCTCGGTCTGTGTGTAGGTGCAAGTCTGTTGGCTCCCGTTTTGGGTTTGGCTGAAGCCCTGCGTATCGGGGTGGGTGGGCCATTCTCCGGTCCCTATGCCGCCTTCGGCGAGCAAATGTGGCGCGGGGCGGAAATGGCGGTGCAGGATATCAACCAGGCCGGAGGCGTCAACGGCAACAAGATTGATCTGCTCAAAGGGGATGATGCCTGCGAACCAAAACAAGCTGTGGCAGTCGCCAACCGCTTTGTGGACAAAGACGGTGTCAAAGCCGTGGTGGGTCACTTCTGTTCCGCCAGCACCATTCCCGCAACTCAAGTCTATGCAGAAGGCGGTGTCCTGGCCATCACCCCAGGTTCCACCAATCCCTTGGTGACCGACCGCAACCTTTCCACCGTCTTTCGCACCTGTGGGCGGGATGATCAACAGGGCAAGGTGGGGGCGGAATTTTTGCTCAATCGCATGAAACTGAAAAAAATTGCCGTGGTCCACGACAAAACCACCTACGGACAAGGGCTGGCCAATGCCATGCGGGAGCGCATGCATCAGTTGGGGGTGACGGAAGTTCTCTACGAAGGCATCACCCAGGGTGAAAAAGATTTCAATGCCCTGGTGACCAAGATTAAATCCACCGGTGCGGAAGCCGTCTACTTTGGCGGACTCCACAGCGAAGCCGGTCCCATGGTACGGCAAATTCGCGAGCAAGGGATGAAAATTCCCTTCGTCTCCGGCGATGGGGTGGTCTCCAAAGATTTAATCATCTCCGCCGGTGGTCCCTCCTACCTGGAAGGGGTCTACATGACCTTCGGGGCCGATCCCCGCAAGATCGCCGCCGGCAAGGAGCTGGTGGAACGGTTCCGCAAGGCGGGCTACGAACCGGAAGGCTATACCCTCTACGCCTATGCCACCATGCAGGCCATTGTGGCTGCCATGCAGGCCACCAAATCCAACGATGCCCAACCCCTGGCCGACTGGTTGCACAAAAATACCGTCACCACCGTCATGGGTCCCAAAGCCTGGGATGCCAAGGGCGATTTGACCACCTCCGACTATGTGGTCTACCAGTGGGACAACAAAGGCAACTATGCCGAAATGCCATAATCTGGCTGGCAACGGGTTTCCCCTCTCCACTTGGGGAAACCTGTTGCACCTTTAGGGACGGGGGCAGGCAGTCGGATGGATGGTGCCATCATCTTGCAACAGTTGATCAACGGGTTGGCCCTGGGGTCCATCTATGGACTGATTGCCGTGGGCTACACCATGGTCTATGGCGTCATCGGCATGATCAACTTTGCCCATGGCGAAATTTATATGATTTCCGCCTATTTCACAGCCATTTTTCTCGCCTTTTTTACCGGATTGGGGGTGGATCCCCTGCCTTGGGGCTTGCTCCTCACCCTGACAGCCACCTTGCTCTATACCGGATTCTATGGCTGGGTGGTGGAACGGGTGGCCTATAAACCCCTGCGCCGTTCCACCCGCCTGGCCCCGTTTATTTCAGCCATCGGGGTCTCATTATTATTGCAGAACTATGCCCGCATCAGTCAGGGTGCCCGTACCCAGGGGGTGCCTGCCTTGCTGGAAGGGGCGTGGCGGCTGGAATTGGCCAATGGTTTTGTGCAGGTCACCCATGTGCAATCCTTGATCTGGCTGGTCTCCCTGGCCAGTATGGGGGTTCTGGCCTGGCTCATCGGAACCACCCCCTTGGGACGGGCCTGCCGGGCCACCCAACAAGATCCCATCATGGCCCAATTGCTGGGTATCGACATTCACCGCACCATCAGTGCCGTGTTCATCATGGGAGCGGTGATGGCGGCTGTGGCCGGGGTGCTGGTCTCCTTCAACTATGGCTCCTTCGATTTTTATATCGGTTTTATCACCGGCATCAAAGCCTTCACCGCCGCCGTTCTGGGGGGCATCGGTTCCCTGCCGGGGGCGATGCTGGGAGGGGTGGTGCTGGGGTTGGCCGAATCCCTCTTTTCCGGGTTTATCAATACCGATTACAAGGATGTGTTCGCCTTCTCCCTGTTGATCCTGGTCTTGATCTTCCGACCCAGCGGTATCCTGGGTCGCCCTGCCGTGGAGAAGGTGTGACATGCTCCCTCTCTGGCAACGGGTCGCCCGCACCGGTTTTCTCGCCTGGTTGGTCTTTTTGCCGTTAACCGGCCTCCATCTGGAACGCTATGAAGTCAGTCAGCATTGGCAAAACGCTCTCTGGTTGGCCATGGGGGTGGCCCTCTTGCACTTGTTGTGGGGAGGCTTGGCCCAAACCAGCCAGGGACAACGGTGGATCCAGCAATTGGCCCCCCGTGCCTCGGCTGGCGTGGTGGTGGGAGGGGGGATGCAAAGCCGCTGGCCACTGCTGCTGGTGGTCCTGTTGGCGTTTTTGTTGCCCTTTTTTGTCAGTAAATATTGGCTCAACGTGGCCACTTTGGCCATGATCTATGTCCTGCTCGGGGTGGGACTCAACATTGTGGTGGGGCTGGCGGGGCTGTTGGACCTGGGCTATGTGGCCTTTTATGCGGTGGGGGCCTATGGCTATGGGTTGGGTGCCCAATATTTGGGACTCAACTTTTGGCAGGCCATTCCCTTTGCTGCCCTCCTGGCCGCTTTGCTGGGGGCGGTGTTGGGCTTTCCCGTCTTGCGCATGCATGGGGATTATCTGGCCATCGTCACCCTGGGATTTGGCGAGATCATCCGTTTGGTATTGAACAACTGGGGTTCCTTTACCGGTGGTCCCAACGGGGTGGCCGTCCCCTTCCCCAGTATACCGGGTCTCTCCTTCAACAAGGTTGCCAAACCCGGCGAACGAACCATCCATGACCTGCTGGGCATTCCCTTCGACAGTAGCTATAAATATATCTTCCTCTATCTGGTCTTGTTGATCATGGTGGTGTTGGTCATCCTGGCCGTCAGTCGCATTCGCACCATGCCCATTGGGCGGGCCTGGGAGGCGTTGCGGGAGGATGAAATTGCCTGTCGCTCTCTCGGTATCAACCATGTGGTAGTCAAGTTGAGTGCCTTCAGCCTGGGTGCCCTGTGCGGGGGCATTGGCGGGGTCTTTTTTGCCGCCTCCCAAGGATTCATCAATCCCCACTCCTTCACCTTTTTTGAATCGGCCATGATTTTGGCCATCGTGGTCCTGGGGGGCATGGGGTCCATCGTCGGGGTGGTGGCGGCTGCTGTTACCCTCACCGTTTTGCCGGAGCTGTTGCGGGAGTTTGCCGATTATCGGGTGTTGGTCTTCGGGTTGGCCATGGTGGGAATGATGATCTGGCGACCACGGGGCCTGCTGCGTCTGCGTCGTCCCCACTTTCCGGTCTCCGCACCATGACCCCCCTGTTACAGGTGCGGGGACTCTCCCTCTCCTTCGGGGGCCTCAAGGCGTTGCACCAGGTGAATTTTGAGGTGGAAACGGGTTCCATCACCGCCTTGATCGGTCCCAACGGTGCGGGCAAAACCACCGCCTTTAATTGCATCACCGGTTTCTATAAAGCGCAGCAGGGATCTTTGCTCCTGCAAACCCCCCAAGGCCCGGTCTCCCTGTTGACCTTGTTGGGGGAAAAACTGACCTGGCAGCATTGGTTGCAACCTGGGCAACTGTTACAGCGTCTTTATTATAAAATGTTTGGCGGTCCCCATCGTATCAATCGGGTTGGGGTGGCCCGCACCTTCCAGAATATTCGTCTTTTTCGCGAAATGACCGCGTTGGAAAATCTATTGGTGGCCCAACATCAACACCTCAATACCAATCTGTTGTCCGGGCTGTTTGATACGGCTGCTTACCGTCGGTCGGAGGAGGCCGCCTTGCAAAAGGCCTGGGCGATGTTGGCCAAGGTGGGGCTGGGCCAGGAGGGCAACCGTCTGGCAGGCACCCTGCCTTATGGCAGTCAGCGGCGGTTGGAAATTGCCCGTGCTTTGTGCAGTTCTCCCCGTCTGCTGTGTCTGGATGAACCGGCGGCGGGTTTGAATCCCCAAGAGACCAGGGAGTTGTCCCTGTTGTTGCAGACCATCCGCCAGGAGATGAATCTCACCATTCTGCTCATTGAGCACGACATGGAATTGGTGATGGGCATTTCTGATCATGTGGTGGTATTAGATCATGGCGAGGTCATCGCCCAGGGCGGGCCGGAGGAGATCCGCCGTAATCAGCGGGTGTTGGAAGCCTATCTGGGCATCCCGGATGAGGAGGATTGGGAAGCATGACCACCCCATTGTTGGAAGTGCGCCAATTGTCCGCAGGCTATGGTCCCATTCAGGCGTTGCACCAGGTTTCCCTGCATGTGGCAGCAGGCGAGATTGTTACGTTGATCGGGGCCAACGGGGCGGGCAAGTCCACCTTGTTGATGTCCCTGTTTGGCACACCTGCTCCCACCTCCGGTTCGGTATGGCTGGCGGGACGGGAGATTACCGGATTGCCTGCCCATGAGGTGGCACGGCTGGGTATCGCCATCGCCCCGGAGGGTCGGCGGGTTTTCCCGGATATGACGGTGGCGGAAAATTTGGCCATGGGGGCGGCGGTCCATGGTGGCATCCCTGACAAGGGGGTGTTGGAGCGCATTTATCATCTGTTTCCCCGTCTGCTGGAGCGGCAGCAGCAACGGGCGGGTGCCCTTTCGGGTGGTGAACAGCAAATGCTGGCCATTGGACGCGCCCTGGTGAGTCGTCCTCGTCTGCTCTTGTTGGATGAACCCAGTTTGGGGCTGGCCCCCATGGTGTGTCGTCAAATTTTCGCCACATTGCGCCAGATAGCCCGTGAGGGGACCACCATCTTTCTGGTGGAACAAAACGCCAATCAGGCCCTGCGTCTGGCCCACAGGGGTTATGTGCTGGTCAATGGCACCATCCGCCTTGCGGGAGAAAGTGCCGCTCTGCTCTCCGACCCGGAAATACGCCGGGCGTATTTGGGAGAGTAAGGGTATGATCTACGAAAAAATGGTAAACCTTGGCAGACGGAAACTAAATGATTGATCAGTGCCTGACCGCGACGTTGACTTATATCCCTGAAACTTCCACGCAAAACTTACGCTGCAACCTGTTCAAAGGAAAAATGCGGCAGGTCTGCCCGTTCTCTTGCATGCTCCACTGTCATGGCGCAGAGTTGGCCATCGCGGTCGAATTCAACCAAAGTGCCTTCATCAATATCACGAGTTTCCACAATTTCGTTTTCACGGAACTGAATGTAAAGGGTGTCAGTGTCAGGAAAATATCGTACCTTCATGGTGAAAACCCTCTGTTAAAAAAAGCATTGTGGATGGTTCTACCATCCTCCAGAAGAATAACACGTAACCAACGGTCGCCTGCTTCGGGGATGCATCGCCAACACCGAACACGCCCATCCGTCTTTATGGGATAGCTCAAATTTGCCTATGTGGTATAGTGACAGGATGGATCCTTCCCTTTGGAAATAGTAGCGAAGGTGCAAGAATGGAAGGGTTGAAACATCCATCACCCAGTTTGAGCAGAGAATCGTGCTAAACGTTACAACAATCGGGTTGGATTTGGCAAAGGACGTTTTCGGGCTTTACGCTGTAGATGCCTTGGGCAACGTCCGAAATGGAAGTTACCTCAGTATATCCACTGGCCTTTGCCCAACACCCCACCAGGGAACCAAAGATGACAGGTGGTTGAACATCGCTTTCACGGAGTTAGGTTAATGAATCTGTTTACATTGTTAATCTTGATAGGTGTGGGATATGGGGTTTACAAGCTTTTTCTGGCACCGTCCAGGAAGGAGCGGTTGTCTGCAACTTCGGTGGCACATCCGTTGGCGCGTTGTGATGGTTGCGGGGTGTGGGTGCCGGAGCAGCAGGTGATGCAGGTGGAGGGAAAGGTTTTTTGTTCTACCACTTGCCGGGATAAGGATGGCTGAATGTGGTTATTCGGATCAAGAGGGGAAAAAGGATTTGAGGATGATGGCGATGGTGCCGCCCAGTTGGATACCCATCATCCATTTAAGAACGGCGAGTTCCATTTTGACGTTGGTAATTTCCGTTTTTATGTCGGTAATGTCACCTTTGGTGGCAATGGTGGAGGCCATGGACTCGGAAAGCACATCCAACTGAGCAATGGACAT
>JADFXB010000150.1 GCA_015233935.1 Magnetococcales bacterium
AAAGGCCCAAACCGTCGGGGGTGGTGACCGTCTGCAACTGACCGGTGGTGGGAAAGAACACACCAAACATCGGCTCCGGCAGTGGTTGTGCAGAAAACACAAGCAAAGAGGCGATGGGCAAGCACGTTACCCTGACAGATACCTGCATCGAAAGCTGGGTCTGATCTCTTTGTACAGAGTGCGGCGCAACTTCCTGTGTGCGAAAGCGTGATACCTTGTCCGAGAGCCGGATGCGGGAAAATCGCACGTCCGGTTCGATGTGGCGGGAACTGGAAACGTGGTCATGAGAAAGGACTTACGCCTGCGGCGAAAGCCATGCAGATTAAGATAGCCTACCCCACTCTAAAACCAACGCGCCAGTTCTCGACCCTACCAGGTTCCCTGGTGTGCCCTGGGTGCTTGCAACACTTGGTCGGGTGTGAATGCCTCTTTGGAGGGCCTCGGATGGGGTGAACTCTTTACATCTTTGGCATTTTGCCGTATATTACAAATAATTCCCCATAATTTAATGTGACAAAGTGGAAGTAATGGACAGCCATTTTTTCCAAACATGCCGATAAACCCGCTCAAGATGTCGCGCCTGTTGGCGGAACTGACATAATGAGGAGCGAGCAATCCTTTCCCGCAGGGTGCTTTTCAAGTGGATCAGGGATTCAGGGGATAGGGCAAGTTGGTGACAGATATAGATGAATTGCTCACTGGAAGTGGCAATCAGATGGTCCAATCCACACTGGATCAGCATACTGGTGGAAACACGGCTCACCATGTTTTCCCCTGACAATGTCACCACCGGTACGCCCATCCACAAGGATTCGAAAGTGGTGTTGGAACCAGAAAAGGGGAAGGAGTCCAGTGTCACGTCAATCTGATTGTAACGGTCCAGATGAGCGATATAGCCTGGAAAATCCTCCAAAAAAAGAATGCGGTCGCCGGTGACCCCCTGGCAGGCCATCATGGTTAGGACATGCTCCCGGAGGATGCGGGATTGATAGCGATTTTGATAGCCCAGCATCAATCTGCTTTTTGGCAGACTGGCCAACACCGTGGCCCACAATTGCAGAACCTGGTGATTCATTTTGGTGGGATTATTGAAACTGCCAAAGGTTATACCCTGCTGGGGGTGGACAACCACCGGTGGTACAGCAACGGCTGGTGCCTGCTCAAGGGGAGGGAAGGTGATGAAACTGGGCAAACGTACCAGCCTCTCGGTAAACCGCTCCCTTCCTCTGGGAGGATTGCAATGGCGATCCGTAAAAAAATAATCCATTTCCGGCAAGGCAGAGGTAGCATTATCCAGCCAACTGATCTGGACGGGTGCCGGACGGTGCACACAAACGGAACTCCTGTTACCCTCGAAATGACCGGCCAGGTAAACCAGAATGTCAATCCTGTCGTCGCGGATGCGTTTGGCAACCACATCATCTGAAAGGCCAAAAATGGGTCTCCATCCCATGGGCTGCCTCCTGGAACCACCGCGGGCGATACTGACAAATTTTTGTGTCATTTCATCGGGCACAGCCAGGTTGCTGTAAAAAAACAAAGCCACCTGCCGCCGATCATGGGATTCCAATACAGGCAACAGGTTTCTGCCCACCGGGTGAAAACGAAAATCCGCTGATAGATAACCAACACGCAAGATCCGATCTGGGAAGCGGTCATGTTTGAACGGGGGAGGGGGAGAAGTTGGTTTGGCCAGCCTGGCCGCATGGGACAACCGCAGCTGGAAACGTTCTTCTTCTCCAGGTTCCGGGTCATAAAGCAGGGCACCAATATGACGGATAGGGGGTTGTTGATTTTCTGGGAGCGACGGATGCGATTTTTGGATAAAGGCATTCCCTTCAATCGACATGCCCAGATCAAGATGCAACAAGCCCATCTGTACCAACAGGGTTGGGTCATTCGGGTGAAACGATAAGCCCTCCTGGCAGCAGGCTATGGCCTCATCCCATTTCCCCAGGCTGCGCAAAGCAATGGATAGATTGTGACAAGCATCCAAATGCCCTGGTTTATTTTCCAGAATTTCCCGGAACCGGGATACCGACTCTTCATTCCTGCCAAGTTTACCTAGAATCACCCCTATGCTGTTCTGGACATCCAACATTTTGGGATTGATTTGACAAATTTTCTGGTAGTGAACCAGGGACTCTTGATACAGGCCTGCCAGGAACTGGGTGTGGGCAAGGTTGTGCAGAAGAGGAACATCATCGGGCTTTCTTTTCAATGCCTCTTTGCATACCTGTATCGCCTGTTGGAACTCTCCCTGTTCCCGAAGGGCCACGGAAAGGTTAATCGTTGCGTTGGGATAGTCTGGATTGAAGGCAATGGCCTTCCAGTAGGCATCCATTGCCTTCTGTTTGTTGCCCAATTTGTAGTAAACCAGGCCAAGATTGCCGTAAAGCATGGCATCTTCATGAAAAAGCAGGGCACGATTTGTCAACTCGAGCACCTGTTCATACTCCTGACGCTGAAAATAAATTCCTGCCAACATATTGAGGGCATCCAAATGGTCGGGCTGCTGCTCAAGAATGCGTTGGTATCGTTGTTCTGCCTCGCCCCATGCCCCCTGCTGGTGGAAGATTAGTGCATCATGAAGCAGTTCGGTTAATGAATCCATGTTTTATTTTGTTTGGCTGTATGAAGTTATGGTCAGTATAGGTTGTAAGTGGCGCGATATTCATAAAAATGGTGCAACAAACTGCATCCATATAACAATCGCCCACGAAGCACCTGCCCCATGCGACATCAAGTAAACGGTTTCTAAAAAGAATCCAACTGTCAGTAGTCTAAAGATTATATCATCTCCATTGAAAGTGCAAAGATCAAGCAGGATGCTTTCTGGATGTTGGACTGAACGCTTCGCGTAGCTGAGTCCCCGTTTTCCCCAGATGGTTCCCCGTATTAGCCCGACCTTGCTGAAATCATTTCACTTTTATTTTGTTCTGCCGATCCATTTCAGATGGTCAGCATGGTGCTGATTGGTTTTTACGATCTGAAAAGGAGAATGTTATGTCCCCTCTACGCCAAAGAATGCTGGAAGACATGAAACTGGCTGGCTTGATGCCTCGCACCCAGGTGAGCTACGTCAAGTCTGTTTACTATCTGGCATCCTATTACCGCCGTTCGCCAGATGAACTGTCAGAAGAAGATGTGCGTGCGTGCCTGCTGAATCTCAAAGCCCAGGGAGTCGCGCGTGGCACCTTCAAGACCAGCCACTACGGTATTCGCTTTCTATATTGCCAGACCTTGGGCAAGGAATGGTCCCTGTTTGGGAAAAAAAGATCCGGGAACCCCAACAGAAACGTCTGCCAATTGCCCTCTCCGATCAGGAAGTACGCCATATCCTGAACTGTGTGACAAGTTTTCCTCGCAGAACCTGCCTGTCCCTTATATATGCCTGTGGTTTGCGGATCAGCGAAGCTGTTTCGCTGCATGTCGGTGCCATTGATCGCGCCAAAATGATCCTGAAGATTGTTGGAAAGGGGAATAAAGAAAGATATGTCCCCCTGCCGCAGCCTATACTTCAGCAATTAGAAAAGCTCTGGAGATCTCACCGCCCCCCCAACTGGTTGTTTCCCAATCGGGATGGTTCTTCCCATGTATCCACATCCGCTCTGAACATCACCTTTGCCAAGGCGGCTATTGCTGCCCGCATGGTGGGAACCAACCGTCCTACTTGTCATTCCTTGCGCCATAGCTATGCCACCCGACTCATGGAACACAAGGTGGATGTCCGAGTCATTCAAATTCTTCTTGGTCATGCCAGCATCAGGTCTACCACTATCTACACCCATCTGACCGAACCTACCAGGTACTCCCTGCGTGCTGTCCTCGACAAGACCATGGCGAATCTTTGAGAAGGAGACCAGCCATGATTGAACTTGCGGACATCATTCGTCGATTCGGACCCGATTACCTGAATGCCCACAGCGACAACATGTTGCCTTCTCATCGTCGCGCTATGGACGACATCATCCGCTGTCGTACCGAGGCCTTGGGAGGACACCTTTATTGTTGCGACACCTGCCATACCCCAGTCTATGCCTTCCACTCCTGCAAAAACCGCAGTTGCCCCAAGTGCCATACGGAACAAACCAAAAAATGGCTTCTGCAACGCCAGGGGGAAATGCTGCCAGTACCCTATTTCCATGTCACCATCACCGTACCGGAATCACTCCGGTCGCTTTTTCGTTCCAACCAGAAAGAGATGTACGGTTTGTTCATGAAAACCTCTGCCGAAGCCATTCTGGAGTTGGCCATGGATCCACGCTATGTGGGAGCCATGGTCGGCATCCTCATGGTGCTACACACCTGGACACAGCAATTACTCCTCCATCCTCATGTCCATTGCCTGGTTACCGGTGGCGGGGCTTTGAACAATGGCGCATGGTGTTCGTCACGCTCAAAATTCCTCTTTCCCTTACCAGCCCTCTCCGACTTGGTCAGAGGTAAATTTTTGTGCCGTCTGAAGGAACAACGCCCTGATCTCTCCATTCCTTCTTCAGCATGGAAGCAACGGTGGGTGACGCACTGCACCCCCTGGGGACAGGGGGTGCAGGCTGTCCTGGACTATTTGGCCCGCTATGCCTTCCGCATTGCTATCAACAATAGCCGTGTGGTGTCCATGGACAAGAACAGTGTTACCTTTTGACATAAAGATCGCAAGCAAAAGAAATGGCAAACATGCCACATCAGTGGACACGAGTTCATTCGCCGATTCCTCCAGCACGTCCTTCCTCAGGGATTCCATAAAATCCGCTACTTCGGGCTTTGGCATCCAGGGCGGCGCGCTCTCTTCCAGCAGGTCAAGGCATCTCTCTGCACAGAGCACCCTACCATTTCAACCGAATCAAAACAAAACGAAGCAAGTCCTAAAACACCAAAGGTTGGCCCCGGCTCTCCATGCCCATGCTGCGATTCAGGTAAACTTGTCCTGGTATGTCACGTCAGCCATACAAGAAAACGCCCACCATAGCCTGCCGCAAAGGTATTGAAACCAGATTTCTCGCTTACACCAAAACCAACCGTTACTGGTGGGAAGGTGAACTGTTGCCTTCCCTCCTGTCAACAGGCCAATTCAGAACGAAAAAAGTTCTCTTCCCAATAGGCAGCTACCTGATGAACAACCATTCAAGGGGGCTTGGAACCCAGCTCAGAACCTACTCTTGCTCTCACCAATCTATCCGGTCACCACCGAAAATCTGAAAATTCCATAAGCAAACTCAAGGCCACCACCAGACTATACCCCCGCGTTCAGTCCAACGGAGTTTTTGCGTCGGCAGGCGACGCAAAAACTCTTAAGTCGTTACAAAATAATTTGCAAAATATATTAACTATAAATAATATATACTCATCGAATGAATTGTTTTTGCAAGCGCAACTCGCTTTTGGAAAATATTTATATTATTAATATTTACTCAATATCTTCTTGCGAAAGTCGACTATTATATAAATTTCATGTTGCGACAGTTGCTTGTAAACAAAACCATCGAACAAAATTCGATTGCCTCACTGTCAAGAATTACTTATACTACCAATTTTCAGAGATTTCACTAATTAATCGTGTAAGATTTTGTTAGAATATTACAGAATACCACGAGAACTGAATAAATATGCACCATAAAGGTTACGCTAATGCGCAACAGCTTTAGCAAGATATGTGCAGACTGAAGCAGAATCTTCTTTAATAACAAACATTACCACCTCTTCAATGCAAAAATCAAACATTTGACAGATTCTTGCCTTTTGCCAAATGGCGAATCACGAAAATGTTATTCCAGTAAAGGTTCCAGAAAATAAGGTGGTTCAACCCAAGCCCAACTACCGTGGGAGAAGCTGCAATGGGTTTTTTCGAATACTGCAACAGGATCCTGTCCAGTCATCCGGTCAACGCCTCAAAAAATTGCATTCATGTCAAGCATTTGCGAAGCACCCCAACCATCTTCTCACTGGAACCGCGCATGATGCTGGATGCCACGGGTCCGATCTCGGACTCAAGGCATGAACTGTCACCCACGGAAAGGACGGTTAATGCCCCAGTGGACAATCCAGAGGTGGACACCGAATCCATTCTGGACACCCAATTCAATCAAGTGCCAGAGACCCAAACCATCCCTCCCCTGTCCGCCAGAAACTTTGTGGCTGAACCCAGGCGAGAGGTGGCCTTTATCGATCCACGGGTAGAGGACTTGCAGGTTTTGCTGGCATCCTTGCCCCGTTCCATTGAGGTGGTGGTGCTGGACAACAATCGCGATGGCCTCCAGCAAATCGCAGACTGGGCAGCATCACACGCAAGATATGATGCTATTCATATCATAGGCCACGGCAATATCGATACCATGGCACTGGGATCCCAGGTTCTCCATGCAGATACCCTTGATCATGAACAAAACACCCTCTCCCTGATTGGCGACGCACTCTCCACCGATGGGGATATTCTCCTTTATGGCTGTTCTATCGGTGCCAATCGGGTGTTTTTGGATAAATTTGCATCCTTCTCGCAAGCCGATGTGGCTGCCTCGGACGACCTGACCGGTTACGCCAATATGGGCGGGGATTGGGAGTTGGAAGTACAAAGCGGAGTGGTTGAGACTCGCCCTCTCCTCAATGAAAACAATGCCTCCGACTACCAAAATATACTGGTGCTTATTTCATCCAATACCTCATTTTCCCAGATATCATCATCAACCTATTATTGGAACTATTCTGCCGGTACTTATACTGCACCAAAGGCTGATAGCTCCTCCGATATATCCAGTACGGGTTGGGACGTTTCTGCTCGCGTTAATTCGTCTGGGGTGGCCTTTTATCTGCGCTCATTAAGCCAAAGTGGAGCTGGCGATACAGACAATACCCTTCTCCGTTTTCAAGGCTCTGATGTCGCCTACCTTGATTTTAAAATAAATTCACCAAACTATACTTTTGACTTCACAAGCATCGATATTCAAAATTCAAATACAGCTCTCAGCGTCACTATTTCAGCACTGGACTCCGGCGGAAATATAACAGGAACACCATTCAGTAACAGCATATCCTCTTCTACATATGGCAGTACTGGTGTTTACACAACTATGAGTGTGCCTGGAGGGAATACATCATTTAACGATATTTACGGATTCAGGTTAACATTTGGCACTAGTGTGACGATTGCCCCATGCTTTGATGACATCATCGTTTCAGACATCAAAACAGCTGGCGATACCACCCCACCCACCGTCTCTTCCGTCACCTCCTCCACCAGCAATGCCACTTACAAGGCGGGGGATACGGTCAATGTCACGGTCAATTTTTCCGAAGCGGTGACGGTAGACACCTCCGGTGGCACCCCCTATATCACCCTGGAAACCGGTACCACCGATCGCAACGTCAGTTATGTCAGTGGTTCGGGTTGCACCGCCCTGCTCTTCACCTACACGGTGCAGGCGGGGGATACTTCCAGTGATCTGGACTACACCAGTACCAGTGCCCTCACCCTCAACAGCGGCACCATCAAGGATGCCGCGGGCAACAATGCCACCCTCACCCTGGCCTCCCCTGGGGCAGCCAACTCCCTGGGCAATGCCAAAGCCATCGTCATCGATACCACCGCCCCCACCGTCTCTTCCGTAACCTCCACCACCAGCAATGGCACCTACAAGGCAGGGGATACGGTGAATGTCACGGTCAATTTTTCGGA
>JADFXB010000151.1 GCA_015233935.1 Magnetococcales bacterium
GGCCTAAAAACTCTCCACTCTCTTCTTCCAACTCGGCTTCATTGGGGCTGATGGTCAGTTGATAGCCGGTGGTCTCCCCTGTGGGGGATTGGACCCTTGCCATGTAATGGCCGGGCGTCACCTGGTGGGTGAGCAATCCTTCCATCTCTGTTGTGTAGGGCAAGCTGGCCAACAGGATGCGATCATCGGCATTGTACAACAAAAGTTCGGTGTCGCTGGTCAGTCCGTTCAAGGAAAGATTCACAAATCCACTGATGGCCAGGGTAAAATAATAATCATCCTGGGTGTCGCTGGTGGTCAGTTGACCGGTGAAGGTGGTCTCCTCCCCCAGGTTTGCGGGTATGGCAACAGGATTCCACCAGTTGGAAAGCGTGAGGGTGCCATTGTCATTCTGCAGGGTCAGTTGCACATCCTCATTGAGACCATCAAAACCCAGGGAGACCAGGCTGGGGGTGTTGAGGGAAAAGCGGTAATAGTCGAAGGAATCCCCATCTCCCAACCAGCCGGTGGCGGTCACCGTGGCATTGTCCAGGTAGCCCAGATTTTCGGCGGTCAGGGTGGTGTCGCCGCCGCTATCGTTATGGGACTCCAGATAGAGGGTGTAGCTGGTGTCTTGGTTGGATGCGGTTGCCACTCTGGCCTGGTAGGTGCCAGGGGTCAGTTGGTAACGAAGTGGCACATCCGCCGCCCCTTGGCTTGCCAGGGTGGTGATGGTGGAGGAATCCCTCATCAGGGAGACCTGGGCATCGGCACTCAAATGGGTCAACAGCAAAGAGAGGGGACCCGTATCGGAGACGATAAATTGAAATCTATCGCCGGAGTCCCCTGCTCCCACCCAGCCGGTCAAGGTGGTGGGGGTGGTGGTGAGGGTGCCTGCCGGGGTGGCGGATTCCAGGCTGTCTCCTGCCGTGTCCTCCTCCTGATTGAGGTCCAGGGAGTAGTTGGTGGCGGCTGTTTCGTTGCGGTTGACCCGTGCCCGATAGGTGCCGGGGGTCAGTTGCCGGGTGATTACCTCACTGGTTGCCTCCGAGTTGAGGGAAGCGGCCAGCAGGGAGGCCCCCTGGCTGTCCAACAACAACAGATCGGCGTTGCCTGTCAGTCCATACAAATGGAGGGTGACAGGACCGGTGGTGGTGGCGATGAAAAGAAAATCATCCCTTTCATCCCCCTCCCCAATCCAACCACTCACACCGGCAGGTGCATCGCTCAAGGTTATGGGTTGGGAGGCGGCATCCGGGGTGTCGGCGGTGGCGGAAAAGCTGAGATTATATTGGGTGGGCTGGCTGGCCACCGCTGTCACCACAGCAAAATAGGTGCCGTCCGCCACTTGCTGCTTTATGAGTTCCTCTTCGGTGCCACTGTTGTTGGAAACGGCCAGCAGGCTACCGCTACTGTCCAACAGCAACAAATGGGCATCGTTATAGAGCTGGGTCAGGTAAAGACTGATCTGTTGGCTGCTGGCCACGGTAAAGAGATAAATATCCCGCTCATCCCCCTTGCCTACCCAACCCGACTTTTGCACAACGGATTCATGAAGGGTGCCCACACTGGTGGAGGAGGTGGTGGCAAGGTCAGCACCCGTGTCCGCTGCAAGAGAGACGGCAAGGGTGTAGGCGGTGAGGTGATTGTCCGCATGGGTCACCCGTGCCAGATAGCTGCCAGGATTAAGCTGTTGCAAGATGGCCTTTTCATCCAGATCTCTGCCCTGGGTATGGGCCAGTAACGCGCTATCGGCGGCGTCGAAGAGAAACAGATCTCCATCGGCCATCAAGTCAGTGAGCCACAGGGAAAGATTACCGGTGGTGGCATTGCTGAAGGCGTACCAGTCGAACAGATCGTTACCGCCAATCCAGCCGCCTTGCAAACTGGTGGAGCTGGTGACAGAGCCAAGGTTGCGGGCCAGGGTGGCGACATCGTCGTTGGTGGTGCCTTGATCCAGCATCAACAGGGTGTAACCGCTGTTGTCGCTGGCATTGGATTGGATCAAGGCATGATAGGTGCCAGCCGCCAGGGTGGTTTGCAGCAACTCCCAGGCTGTACCACGCCGATTGGCACTGGCCAACAGAGTGGTCCCACCGTCACTGTAGAGTAAAAGATCCGCATCACCACTCAAATCCTGCAACTGAAGGGTGATGGAACCGCTGGTGGTGAGGTTGAAGGTGTAACAGTCAAAAGTATCATCCCGCCCCACCCAGTCGGTGGCGACGAAAACAGAATTATCCAGGGTGCCCACCCCTCTGGCACTGGTGAAAGAATCGCCACCAGTTTCCGTATAGCTTTCCAAGCTCAGGGTATAATTGGTGGTCTGCTCGGCAAAGCGACTCATCCTGGCCTGGTAGGTGGCGGGGGTCAGTTGCAAATGGATGGCATCGGTGGTGGTTTCACTGGCTAAGGAGGTGGCCAACAAGGTTGTACCGTTACTGCCAAACAGATAAAGATTGGCGTCGGCCTCAAAATTCAACAGGGAGAGGGCCACATGACCGGTGTTTCTCACCACAAAGTTAAGGGTATCCAGGATGTCGCCGGGGCCTAACCAGCCGCTATAGTTGGTAACGGCATCGCTTAGTTCCACATTGCTGTTGAATTGACTTTCCAGTTGTTGGAAGACGGTCAGGGTATAGTTGCTGTTGTGGGTCCCTTGCCGACTGACCCGTGCCTGATAGTCCCCTGCCTGCAACTGGACGACCAGATTTTTAAAGGTATTTTGGGTAATCTGTGGCGTAGCCAGCAGGGTGGCCCCGGATGCATCGAACAGAAACAGATCCGCCTCTTGTGACAGGTTGGAGAGAGTGACGGTAACCGGACCCAAGGTAGAGACAGCAAAGTGGTAATAATCGTGGAGATCTTCATCACCGATCCAGTTGGAATAGACCAGAGGGGTGTCCACATAGGTGCCAAGGTCGGTGGGTGTGTACGGGGTGTTGCCGTTGGTGTCGGGTTCGTTGGCCACCGACAGGGTGTAATAGGTGTTGCTGGTGCCCTGTCTTCTCACGGCATAGGTATAGGTGCCAGGTTGCAGGTGACCGGAAAAGCTGTCCAGTAGCTGACTGCTTTCAGCATCTACCAGAGAAAGAGTGGCATGGCCGGGAGAGTCGATGCCAAAGCGGTAGTAATCCAAACTATCCCCCGCACCCACCCAACCGGAAAGTTCCAGGGGGGTGGAGGTCACCTGGTAGACGGTCTGAATGTGTTCCGGGCGATCATTGCCGGTGTCGGCTTCTGCGTGCATCAGTAAGGAGTAACGGGTGTCATAGTTGCCGGAGCGGCTCACCCCCACCATGTAACTGCCCATACCCAGGGATTGAACAATACTGTCAGTGGCCAGCTCGGACAGCTTAGAGGAGGCCAACAGGGAACTGCCGTTCCCATTGTACAGAAACAGGTTGGCATCGGAGTCCAAGTTGACCAGTTGCAGGCTGACGTTGCCGGTCTCCGTGACAATAAACCCGCCATAGTCATGGGTGTCGTTTTTACCCACCCAGCCGTTCAGGGTGGTGATCTGGGAGGAGAGGGTTATGGGGTTGAAGACCTGTGCCGGGGTATCAAAACCGGTATCCCGTCGTGCCAGCATGATCAAAGAATAGTCGGTGGCAACCGTGGCACTCCCCTGGCTCACCCGCACCTGATAGTTGCCGGCAGCCAGTTGAATCATGATCTGTTCATCTTCGGTGCCACGGAGCGAAGAGGAGGACAACAGGGTATTGCCAGAACTGTTGTACAAAAACAAATTGGCATTTTGTTCCAAATCGCCCAATAGCAAAACCAGGTTGCTGGTGTCTGCCAGAAAAATGGGATAATAATCACTTTTATTGTTACTGTTGATACTCCCTTGTTGGACCAGGAAATCTTCCCCTGGCAACAGGGGATCGCGAACCGACAGGTTCAGATCATAACGGGTGGTGGCATTGGCAGGTCCGGTCACCCGAGCATAATAGGTGCCTGCGGCCAGGGTCTGGTCGATGCGCTCCCGGTTTAGGCCGGTGAGGGAGGAGGTGGCAAGGGTAGCAAGACCGCTGCCGTCCAGTAATTGCAGATTGGCGTCGGCGGAGAGGCCGGAGAGTTCCAGCAACAGTTGACCGCTGGCAGCCACCATGAAACGGTAGTAATCCCCACTGTCACCCGTACCGATCCAATCCTGGTAGCTTTTGCGGGTGAAGGAAAGCAGGCCGGTTTCCGCTGCACGGGTGGTATCGTCGCCCCCCAGGTCAACATGGGTGACCAGGTTGAGTTGGTAGGCGGTATTGTTGGTGGCGCGGGAAACGCGTACCTGATAGGAACCTATGGGCAGGGTTTGACGGATGGTTTCGTTCAACAAGCCGGCATTGGTGGAAGAGGTGAGCACCAAAGCACCTGCCCCGTCCATCAGGTAGAGGCTGGCATCGGCTTCCAGTCCGGTAAGAAGGAGTTGGACTAAGCTGGTTGAGTCCAGGATAAAGCGGAAATAATCGTAGGAATTGCCAACGCCCACCCAGCCGTTTACCGTCCGATTGACCACCAGGTTGCCTGTGAGCACTCCCAGTGAGCGGGCTGCGACGAAATCATCGCCGCCTGATTCGGGAAAACGACTCATGAGGGGGCATCCTCCAATTGACGCTAACTTGCCATCCTTTCATCCATTACCATCTGTGAAGATACAATTTTTTTGTCTCCAACAGCAACCTCATTAATCCGCCAACACCACCCGATTGCGTCCCTCTTGTTTGGCGCGATACAAGGCTTGATCGGCACTTTCCACCAGTATGGCAGGCGACATCTCGCGGCGCATGGTGCTGACACCAAAACTGGCGGTGACGGTCACCAATTCGCCACGAACCCGAAACCGCATTTTGAGAATACCCTCCCGAATTCTTTCTGCCGCCCGCACTGCCTCTTCCTGATTGGTATCGGGCAACAACAGGATAAACTCTTCTCCCCCATAACGGGCAATCACATCTGCCTGGCGCAAGGATTGGGTGGCCTTTTCCGCCACATTGATCAACACCTTGTCTCCCACCGGATGGCCATAGGTGTCGTTGATACGCTTGAAATGATCCAGGTCGAACAATACCACCGATAAGGGGGATTGGTGACGCTTAACCCGTGAATACTCCCGCTCCAAAAATTTGTCAAAAGCCCTGCGGTTGAGAACACCGGTGAGAGGGTCGGTCAAACTTTCGGTGCGGGCACGGCGCAACTCCGCTTCCATCTCCTCCAGACGATTTTTGGTGGATTCCAGGTGGGTTTTGGTCTCGGTCAATTTAATGTTGAGCTGGTGGGTGGTGACTTTTATATCTTCCGCCTCCCGCACCAGTATGATGCGCAACTGCTGCAAATCTTCCAGGCTTTGGCTTTCCTGCATGCGATGGATGGAATCGCTCAATCTTCGGCCAATTCCCCCCGTATTTTGTCGCATCTCTTCCATCTGGGTGGCCAACTCTCCCACCAGACGGAAGAAGGTTTTGCGCTCTTCATCCCATGCCTGTCGCAATTCTTTGCCAACGGATTGAAACATTTGACAAAGTTGGTTCAACTCTTTCCAAAAATCATGGGAAGGCAGGGTTTCGTGGACTTGGAGAAACCGTTCCACCTGATTGGCCGTTTCCGTGGGGAGTGGCCATTGATTGCGGATCAATTGGATCAATCTTTGGGATGCCAATCGTGCCTGATTGGAGGCCAACTGGCCTTCCATGGCGTCACCAATCCAGTTTTGCAGTTGGGCCAAAACTTCTGAAAATTCTCCAATATGGGCAGTACCCGGTCTGGAACGTACATTTTCCAGAAGATCATCCACCACCGCCTGCTTTTCCTGCTCGCCCCGCAACAGGGGTTTGATGCATCCTTCCGCCAGGGAGTTCAACACCTTGCAGGGCAGGAGGTCGCTACTTTCCTGTCCCAGTAAATCTTTGAAAATATGATCCTTCAGGACACGAATGGCCCCTTGCCGGTCTTCATGACGACCTTCAAGAAAAAGCAGAACTTTATCCAGGGGATGGGAAGTGCTCATGGTGTTTTCTGCCTGTCCTGGGATTGATCTCAACTTTCAACATGGTATCAGTTTGGATCACAGGATGCAAAAACTACCGGATTTGTTTCAGGGATGGGTATCCTTTTGGCAAGTGTTCAGCAGGTGGAGGAGGTGTTGTTTACTCAAGGGTTTGGTGATGTGTCGGTCGCAGCCAGCTTGCAGGCTTTTTTCTTCGTCTCCGTTCAGGGCAAAGGCAGAGATGGCCAGAATGGGGAGGCGCGGGCGGTTTTCCTGCTCTTCAATCTGACGAATGGTGCGGGTGGCGGTGTAACCATCCATGATAGGCATTTGCAAATCCATCAGGACCACATCAAAAGAATGTTGGCGGTACATTTCCACTGCTTCGCGCCCATTTTTAGCCACCGTGAGACGATGGGGGGTGGCCTTCAGATAAATGGAGATTAATTGCACATTATCCTCCGAATCTTCTGCCAGGAGGATATTAAGGCCATTGCAAATGAGCTGACCAGGCATCCATTGGGGTGCGGATGGCTGGCTGCTTTGGGATAAGGAGGATTCTTTGAGCAAGAGGGTAAATTCAAACCGGCTGCCCACACCAAGGGTACTGGAAACAGCCATGGTTCCACCCATGCTTTCCACCAATCGCTGGCAAATGGACAACCCCAACCCCGCTCCCCCATAGGGACGGGCAGAGGAAGAATCCACCTGGGTGAAGGGTTTGAAGATGGCGGCGAGTTGATCGGCAGGAATGCCACAACCGCTATCCTCCACCGTAAATTCCAACAAGAGTCTATCCCCTTGCCGCTCCAGCAAACGGGCTGTCAACTGGATGGCCCCTTTTTCGGTAAACTTGATGGCATTACCCAATAAATTAAGCAGAATTTGTTTAAAGCGCATGGCATCCCCCACCACATGGTAGGGCAATTGGGCGGGTAAGGTGGTTTGCAGCAAGACGCCTTTGCCATGGGCTTGGGGAGTCAGGATATCCACCACCTCCGTGCAGGCGGTTGCAAGATCAAAGGTGTGTTCGTTCAACTCAAGCTGGCCCGACTCCACCTTGGAAAGATCCAAAATATCGTTGATTAAATTAAGCAGGTTACGCCCCGCCTTTTGAAACATGGTGACATAGGAGCGTTGTGAATCATCCAGACGGGTCTCCAGCAAGATGTCGGACATACCCAGGATGGCGTGCATGGGAGTGCGAATTTCATGACTCATGGTGGCGAGAAAATCGCTTTTGGCCTGGTTGGCCTTTTCCAATTCGGCGGTTCTCTCCTTGACCCGCGCTTCCAACAGGGCGCGATTTTCTTCCAACTGACGATGGGCCAAACGCAGGGAGAGGTGGGTGCCAATGCGGACCAGCACCTCCTCCGGCTGAAACGGCTTGGTAATATAATCCACCCCGCCTGTCTGAAACCCTTTGACCTTTAACGCCACATCCCTGGCAGAACTCAAAAAAATAACGGGAGGATTGCCAGCACGCGGATCGGCTTTTAAGCGGCGGCAGACCTCCAGACCATCCATATCGGGCAGACGTATATCCAGCAAAACCAAATCGGGACGGTGGGAAAGGGCAAGGTCCAAAGCTTTTTGGCCATATTCAGCGGTCAGGGAGCGAAAACCGTTCTCCTCCAACATGGAAGCCAAT
>JADFXB010000152.1 GCA_015233935.1 Magnetococcales bacterium
GGGGAGAATTTCCACCCCAGGAATATGACCGGTACACTCTTTCAGCAGACGCACCCGTTCGGAGGCACTGAATAAATATTTTTTCTCTATGTTGACCGCAACGGCCACGATGAGACGATCAAAAATTTTGCTGCCTCGTTGGATGATGTCCATATGGCCCAGGGTAAGCGGGTCAAAAGAACCTGCATAGATGGCTGTGTGATTCATGGGGTGGCGGAATCCCGAAAAGGGGAAGAGTTGGGCATGGAAGAATCTGCCTCGAAGAACAGCAGAGTAATGGCGGTAGCACCGTGACGACGGCTTTTCCACAATCGCCAAGGAGCTTGACAGAACAGGGAAGGGGCAACCTCTCCCTCATGTTCCACCACCGCCACTGTCTCCGGGGCCAACAGACCGGTTTTAGGCAACATGGCCAGGCTTGCTTCTGCCAGACCTTTGCCATAAGGCGGATCCATCAGGACAAGATTAAAGGACATTTGCTGCCCGGTTTTCAAGGTGGCTTGTGCATGCAGGCGTTGCAAGGTAGGAAAATCTACCGGACCATTGATCACGTCCGCTCTGTCAGAGAGTTGAAAATTCGTAAGAATTTGTCGAAGCTGGCGGGCGGTGGGGGCGTGTTGTTCTACAAACCAGGCGGACTGGGCACCACGACTGAGGGCTTCCAACCCCAACAATCCGCAACCTGCGAACAAGTCCAGCACATGGGCATCCACCACCGTGGTGGCCAGCATGCTGAACATGGCCTCCCGTATCCTCTCGGTGGTGGGGCGGGTAAAGGAGCTACCGGGGGAGGGGACGGTCCGTCCCCTTAAATATCCGCCGCTGATGCGCACCTCACACTCCCCCGGTTACCTCGGTTGCGTCATGGGTTGGCGTTGGTGTATCAATACATGCTTTGCATTTTGTGCAGCATGTCATCGGCTTCACCGCCAATATGCATGTCACCCATGGGGTAGAGCATTTGCTCTTCTTTGATATTATGCTGCTGCATCACCATGAGCATGGTGGAGAGGGTGCGGGTCAAGGCTTTTAAATCTTTGCTTTCAAAGGTTTGGGCCATTTGTTTCAGAATGCCCCGCATTTGTTCGTGCTCCATGCGCATGACGGTGGTGGGGCCTTGCCGCATGCCGGTGATACGCTCAAAGGTGGGGAAAAAGCCCTTTTCTTCCATGTTGAAATGATATTCCATGCCCACCTGGAAAGCGGCAAAATAGGTGTGGGCCAAGGTGATATCGCCCGCATTGGCAGCGTTTTCCATACCGGCAAACAGTTCGTCACAACGGCGATGGTCGTTGCCCATGAACTCCCGAATATTTCTTGTGGTGGTTTTGGGATCGATGCGATGCAGGGCAAGTTTCCAGACGGGTGGTCCCATTTGCAGGGGAAAACAATCGAACTGGCCCCAATGGTCGGCTTGCAGACCAGAAATCAAGGTACGAGGTGGGGTATCGGTATGGACTTCACATTCACCGTTGGGAGGCAGGCTCTCCAGGCGTTGGGAAAGTTTACCGAGAGCTTCCTGCTCATTCATTCCGGTCAAGTCCAAAGCAGCATCCATGATGAAGGTCTCCTTGAGGGCGAGCGAAAAAATTGGCGTATGTTGCAGGAGTGTGACGGTTGATGCAAGTGGTTAACTCGCAGCGGGCATGATAAAATACCTGCCATCCTTCATGAATTGACACATATCAACCCAATGTCTGGTGGTTAAAGATATTTTTTTCTGGAGGAGTAAAAAAGCAGGCATGGACATCTTTTTACAGGGAGTAAGTCGTAGATGATCATCACCAGCGGGCTGCATATCGATCAAGCCCCCCCCATGAGAATACCCTTTCAATTTTTTGCCACCGCCCCCGCATTCATGATCATTGCCGGACTGTGCATGGCCTGGTGGCATGGGGATATGTTGCTGACCCCTTTGGTTTCTGAATCGGTCACCCTGGTTCACCTCACCGTCCTGGGTTGGCTCTCCATGGTGATGCTGGGGGCCATGTATCAAATGATTCCGGTGTTGGCGGGCATCCGGGTTCCCTTGTTGAAATGGGCCACCTGGGTTTATGCCATGTTTGTCATCGGGGTGGTGAGCATTCTGGCCCAGATCGGTTTTTCCCTGCATCGCTGGTTTTTGTTGACGGCCAGCATTGGTTTGCTGGTGGCGATTGTGATGTTTTTCATCCCCATAGCCATTGCTTTGGTGCGCACACCCGCCAAACATCCCACGGTGGTGGCCATGCGCATGGCGATTCTCTCCCTGGCAGCAGCCATGAGCATGGGACAAATATTTTTGGGAGAGTACGCCCACGGCTTTCTGGATCTGGACCGCTCTGCCATGGTGGGCATCCACCTGACCTGGGGGTTACTGGGATGGGTGGCTACCCTCATCATTGGGGTATCGTTTCAGGTGTTGCCTATGTTTTACATGATGCCTGTTTTTCCTACCTTGGCGGCGGGTTGGATTTTGACGGGGATTGGGGTTACCTTGCTGGCTCTGCTTGCTGCCCTCTATTGGGGAACTTTGGGGCTGGCCCTGGTGGCGGGAATTCCCGGTTTGCTGGCGGTGGTTTATTATGGGGTGGAAATTTTAAAATTGGTGGGGCAGCGCAAACGTAAAATTGTGGATGCCACCTTTCGCTTTTGGCAGTTTGGTCTGATCTGCGGGGCGGCCTCCTTGGCTGTGCTGGCTTTGTGGCCCTTGATGGATGGGGAGTGGAGCCGTTATCTGTTTGGGGCCTTGTTTATGTATGGCTTTGCCGGTTCCATCGTGTTGGGCATGCTCTACAAAATTATCCCGTTTTTGGTCTGGTTCCATCGTTTCAGCCGCCTGGTGGGATTGGCCGATGTGCCCATGATGGATGATCTGGTGCCGGAATGGTCGCTGAAATGGCATCCCATTTTGCATATGGCCATGGTGGCCTGTTTGGTGGGGGCGGCGGTCAGTTATCAGCATCTGTTGTTTATTCCAGCGGGTTTGCTGCTGGTGGTATCGGGTGGTCTGGTGGCGTGGCTGATTTTCTTCGCCCTCCGGCCCAAACCGCCGGAAGTGGCACAGGCCATGGATTTTAATAGTTTCTTTAAGGACATGCCCAAACCGGGAGAAATGAAGGATGGATGAATCCTTGTGTGTGCGCGTGCAAGTTTTTGGCAAGGTGCAGGGGGTTTGGTATCGGGAGTCCACCCGCAAGAAGGCGGAAGAGTTGGGAGTGAAGGGCTGGGTGCGCAATAGGGCGGATGGTTCGGTGGAAGCCTTGCTGCAAGGCCCGGCGGCTGCCGTCCATGCCTTGGTGGCCTGGTGCCATCAGGGACCGCCCCTGGCAGAGGTCACACAGGTGGTGGCCCAACCCTGCACTGAGGAATGTCCCACCGCCACAGCCTTTGTGGTGCGACGGGATTAAGGGGTGAACCAGGAGGCGCAAACGGTGGGGGCAGAGGGGAAATACCAGTGAATATACGAGGCCCGCACCCGTTGCCATAAAACCCCGCCATCCCCGTTGGTTACCTGAAAGGCGGGGGGCAGGGAGGAGGGGGAACGGGTGGAATGGTGAAACTCGTGACCTCTCGCGCCGTTGACTTCCTGACGATAGCCCAAACCTGCCAGGCGGCGGGTCATGTGGGTGGTGATGGGTAAGACACCGGCCATGGGCCAGGTTTCACCGTTGAGGTCGCTCAATGCGGTGCCCAAGGCCATCATGCCACCACATTCGGCCAGAATGGGGGCGTTGGCTGCGGCCAGACGGGTAATTCCCTGCCAGCAGGGGGCTTGGCTGAGGGCTTGGCCATAAAGTTCGGGATATCCCCCTGGTAACCAGGCAGCCTGTGCATCGGCAGGAAAGGGATCCCCGGCCAGGGGTGAGAAAAAGCGTAAGGTGGCCCCCATTTCTTGCAGCCATTGCAGATTGGCGGGGTAGAGAAAACAGAAGGCTTGATCCCGTGCAATCCCGATGGTCACCCCTTGCAAGAGGGGCGGGGTGGCTGGTTGGGAGTCGGGGGAGGAAAAGGTGTATTGACTGGCCCGTAAAAATCCTTCCAGGTCAAGGTGCAGGGCGGAGGCCAGGTGGTCGGTGGCAATGGGCGGGGCTTCGCCAGGCAGGACCAGGCCCAGATGACGTTCCGCCAGGGCCAGATTTTCATCACGGGGTAGCCAACCCAACAGGGGAGGAAGGTTTTCCTGCTGGAGGATGGCAGCCAGCTTTTGGGCGTGACTTTCCCGTCCTACCCGATTGGCGATGACACCTGCAATGGAAAAATTTTTGGCATAGTGGCAATATCCGGCAACCAGGGGGGCGATGGAGCCTGCCATGCCATGGCCATCCACCACCAGCAGGACGGGCAGGTTTAACTGGCGGGCCAGATCGGCGGTGGAGCCGGGACCGCCAACCCCTTCTTTGCCGTCGTAAAGTCCCATAACCCCTTCCACAACGGCACAGCCTCCTTTACCGTAACGATCCAACAGCCGTCGGCTTTCTGCGGTTCCCACCATGAAGGTGTCCAGGTTATGGGAGGGAACGCCGCAGATGGCTTGATGCCAACTGGGATCGATAAAATCGGGACCTGCTTTGAAAGGGGCAACGACCAGCCCATGACGGCGTAGGGCAGCCATCAGGGCAAGGGTGACGGTGGTTTTGCCGGAACGGGATTGTACCCCGGCAAGAAGTATGGCGTGACGGTTTTCCATGGAGAAAAGGTAAAACAAAACATTGGCGTTGCCAATGGTTGGGAGGACATATGATGGAATATGCACCCCTGTTGGGGGTCGGTTTATTATTGGATTATTTATTTGGGGAGGTGAGGCGGTTTCATCCTCTGGTGGGCTTTGGTCGTTTGGTGAATGGGGTGGAAAAACATTTCCGACGGCTGGCAGGGAATGGTCCCTGGGGGCAAATGGTGGCGGGTGGGGTGGCGGTGTTTTTGTTGTTGACCCTGGTGGTACTCCCCGTCTGGTGGTTGAAGGAGGATTTTTTTCCTTTGCTTGAGGTGTTTTGTCTGTATTTTGCGGTGGGAGGAAAGAGTCTGGCAGAGCATGGCAAACAGGTGGCGGAGGCTTTGGAACGGGGGGATTTACCCGCTGCCCGCCAGGCAGTGGCCATGCTGGTGAGTCGGGATGTGGATAGTTTGGATGAAGCAGGGGTGGCCCGTGCGGCCACCGAATCGGTGTTGGAAAATGGCTGTGATGCCGTCTTCGCCGCTTTGTTTTGGTTTCTGCTGTTGGGGGCACCGGGTGTTGTCATGTATCGATGCGCCAATACCCTGGATGCCATGTGGGGGTATAAGACAGAACGTTATCTCTATTTTGGCCGGGTGGCGGCCCGTTTGGATGATGTGTTGAATTATCTACCTGCCCGTTTGACAGCCCTGACCTATGCCATGCAGGGGAACACCCTGGCTTCGATGCGTTGTTGGTGGAAACAGGGGCGTCAATGGTACAGCCCCAATGCAGGACCGGTGATGGCGGCGGGTGCGGGGGCGTTGGAAATCAGTCTAGGGGGTGAGGCCGTTTATCATGGTCAGCTTCGCCAACGGCCTTTGTTGGGGGAGGGGCGGCCTGCCATGGCGGCGGATATTTTGGCTGCTGTTGCCCTGGTGAAATGGGGAAGTTGGTGGTGGGCAGGAATGACCTTTTTTGTGTGGGGAGTGGTCAATGTCTGAACATGGTGGTCGTTTGCGTTGGGCGGCGGCCCATTATGGTATTCCGCTGAATGAATGGTTGGATCTTTCCACCGGCATCAATCCCAATCCGTGGCCCGTACCGGAGATTCCCCTGTCTTTGTGGCAACGGTTGCCGGAGGAGGAGGACGAGTTATTGGAGAGTGCCGCCCGCTATTATGGCACCTCTTTGCTTTTGCCGGTGGCAGGCTCCCAGCAGGCCATTCAACTGTTGCCCAGGGTGGCCCCCCATGGAGTGGTGGGTGTGGTCTCTCCCACTTATAATGAACATGGACGGGCCTGGTTGGCGGGTGGCCATGGGGTGGTAACGGTCTCCCCCCATGGGGTGGAGGAGGCTTTGCGGGAGGTGACCACTTTGGTGGTGGTCAATCCCAACAATCCCAGCGGTCAGGTGTGGAATCGTTTGCAACTGCTCTCCTGGCGGGAAAAATTGGCCAGGAAAGGCGGTTGGCTGGTGGTGGATGAAGCCTTTATGGATACGGACGATCAAGAAAGCCTGTGTCGGGATGTGGGCCTGCCGGGATTGGTGGTGCTGCGCTCGTTGGGCAAGTTTTTTGGTCTGGCCGGGGCGCGGGTGGGTTTTTTGCTGGGGGAGGAGTCTTTGTTGCAAAAGGTTGCCCGTTTGCAAGGCCCCTGGCCATTGAGCAATCCCAGCCGTTGGCTGGCGGCCATGGCCTTGTCTGACACAGAGTGGCAGACCACCAATCGGCAGCGATTGTTGGGGGAGAGTCAACGATTAGGTCAGCTTTGGCGGCAGTTGGGATATCCTCCCGTGGGAGGAACCTCCTTGTTTCAATGGATTATTTTTGAGGAGGCGAGGGGCTTGCAGGAGCAATTGGCCAAGAGGGGCATCCTGTTACGAGCCTTTGACCAACCCGCCAGCCTGCGTTGTGGTCTGCCGGGGGATGAGGCCCAGTGGCAGAGGTTGCAGGAGGCGTTGGAACAGTGTGTCCCTTGTGAGGGGAGGGGAGACCATGGGGAAGGAAACGGGTAAGGGGTTGACCATCCGCAACAGTACGGCGGAATTTTTAATTTTTTCCCAGCAGAGTGGGGAAGATGGTATTGAGGTGCGTTACCAGAATGGAAACATTTGGCTAAGCCAAAAGTTGATGGCCGAGCTGTTTAATGTGGAACGTTCGGTGATTACCAAGCATTTACAGAATATTTTCAGAGAAGGGGAGTTGGAGGAAAAATCAGTATGTGCATTTTTTGCACATACTGCCGCTGACGGAAAAACCTATCAAATTCAATTCTATAATTTGGATGCCATCATTTCGGTGGGGTATCGGGTGAACTCTTTACGGGCTACCCAGTTTCGTCAGTGGGCCACCCAGGTATTGCGGGAGTTTGCCATCAAGGGGTTTGTGTTAGATAAAAAGCGTATGGAGAACGGCTCTTTTCTGGGCGAGGATTATTTTGAACGCCTGTTGGAAGAGATTCGGGAAATCCGCTTGAGTGAGCGGAGATTTTATCAAAAGATAACCGACATTTACGCCACCAGCGTGGACTACAACAAGGATGCTCCCACCACCAGGGCCTTTTTTGCCAAGGTGCAAAACAAATTGCACTTTGCCATCCATGGTCACACGGCGGCGGAGTTGATTTATGAACGGGCGGACAGTGATAAACTCCATATGGGTTTGACCAGTTGGGAGGCTGCCCCCATGGCAAAATATTAAAATCCGATGTGGTGGTGGCCAAAAATTATCTCACCAGTGAGGAATTGGCCTCTTTGGGCCGCCTGGTCAACGCCTATCTGGATTTGGCGGAAGAGCGGGCACGCCGTAAAATAGCCATGACCACAAGTGGGGGATTTCCTCTCTCGCTTGAATTTTCCAATGGATTTTTCTACCAAGTTAATTATAATGGCAGATGAGGATTGGGCTTTACCCGGTCGGCAAAGGGGAGGTTGGATTTGATTCCAAACTCCCCTT
>JADFXB010000153.1 GCA_015233935.1 Magnetococcales bacterium
AATGAATCAGCGTGGTGCGAGCTTGATTTCCAGTCGGCATCCTACAGCTTCTGCATACCGGCGCAATGTAGAGATGGACGGCGAATGCTTTTCCCTGCCACCCCCGGCCTCAAGGCGAGCCACCGCTGGCGTTTTGGTTCCCATTCGTTCCGCAACCTGGGATTGGGTCATTCCGGCACGTTGGCGGGCTGCCAACAACTCATCAAAAAGCCTGAACTCGTCGTCCAATGCATCGTATGCCGCCTTGAATCCCGGCTCGCCCATCCATTCCGCAATCATTTCATCATGGGTTCTCATGGCGCACCTCTTTTAATCTTGCCCTGGCTGTCTCCAAATCCTGGAGCGGGGTTTTGTCAGTCTTCTTGATGATGGCGTGCAAAACGATTATCCGCCGGTCAATCACCGTACAAAAAAATGCTCGACCATAGCCTTCCGCACCTCTGGCCCGCACCTCGAACAAACCACTACCCATAGATCGGGTGAAAGGCATGCCAAGATTCGGCCCATGGGTCTTCATCCGATCCGTGATCCGGGTGTAGACAGCACGAACACCCATCGGCCAGTTTTCAATGGTCTGTTGCACGGATTCTGTCAGGTAAGTGATTTCCCATTCCATGTGTTAAAAGTTACCACATCCGTTAAAATGCGTCAAGAATCCTTTCTTCACACACGCCACCATCCTGTGGTATTCCTGGGAGCGGATTCACCACTGGCCACCACCTGGTTCCCGGTGTTGCCGATACAAGGAGAGTCCATGTGTGTTTCTCCGATAGCTCAAACACCTACTCCTGGTTGAGATATCCCCATTTGTACCCCCGCAATGACGTGGATTGTGGTAGACCTCCACGGACGACCACAGACACAAAAAACCCCGCCATCCTTTGCAGGAGCGGGGTTCATGGTCTTTCTTGATCTTCCCTGGAAGGGAAGTTGGTAGCGAGGGGGGGACTTGAACCCCCGACCTACGGATTATGAATCCGCCGCTCTAACCAGCTGAGCTACCTCGCCACAAAAGAGAGTCGCCTATTTTATCCAGGATTGTTGCCCTGTCAACCGTTGATTTTCGCTTCGTGGAAAAAATCAGGGGGACTTGGCTGGCTTGCCCTGGGGTTTGCCACTGTGTTCCAACTCCCGCTCCGGCATGGGATGATCGGTGGCCAGCTTTCCCTCACTATCCACCTTGCTGCCGTTGGCCGCCGCACCATTTCGCTCCTTGGCCTTCCACTCCTTGATCACCGGCACCGCCAAACCCAACTGGGCAATGCGGGCACTCAACTCCTTGGCCTTGTCACGGGTGGAAAAAGGACCCAGATAAACCTTCTGTACCTCCAACGGCACCTCAACCTTGATCATGCGCACCGGCTTGATATTCATCCGCTCCGCACTCTCCATGCTCTGCATGGCATAACCCAACAGATAAAACTTACCCAAGGTCACCACATGACCTTCCCAGGTGTCGGAAACCACCGCTTCCATCCCAGCCGCCTTCATTTTGACCTCGGTTTCCTTGGCAGCTTCCAAAGTGGGATACGGGCCTGCCTGCACACTGTTGAGCAGCACCATCTCCACCTCTTTTTCCACAAAGGGTTCCATGCCATGATCACGCAACCGCTTGAGCAAGGTGTCGGTCCCCAACTTCAATACAAAATCCCCCGCCTGGACAATATAACCACTCTCCAACCGTGGTTCCGCCACCACCGGCTTGGGCTTGGCCGGGGCCGTCGGGACCGGCTGCGCCACCGGCTTGGCCAACGGTTTCTTGTTGGGGAGCGGGGCTGTCTTGTCCGTTACCTTGTCCAGCGGCTTTTCCACAACCGGTTCAGGCTCGTCCGTGGGCTTCACCACCATATCCCGCAACGGCTCATCCTGGAAGGGAAGCTTCTTCTCCTCCACAACCGGCTCCACCTTCTTGGGACGACTGGCCATGGCCAACGGTTTGCCCGGCATCAACGGACCCGACCACAATCCATCACTTGCCGCTGGGGCCTTTTTCAATGCCCAATAGCCCTGCACGCCGTTGAGTATCAGTAACATCAACAAAACGGCCCATGGTAAAAATTGCATGATTACGGGAGGCAGACGTAGCCGACCCATGAATTGACCCTCTCCATCCACTCCGCCCACTGCCGATGGCAATTTGACGGAATATTGAAACCAAATTTTCTGGAAAAGAGAGTACGCAATTCTCGCGCCATCTTGCGGGGCGATTATTTTGATCGAATCACCAACAGGTTACTGATTCCTCTCATAGACAATACGTAGTCCTGTTAGAGTCAAAAATTCGTCGATGGTTTCAATGGATTTGGATTCGCTGGCAATCATCTTGGCCAAGCCACCGGTGGCCATCACCCGCACACTGGCAAAACCCGATTCTTCGATAATGCGGCTGATCAAACCATCCACCAATCCCACATAACCCCAAAACATGCCCGATTGCATGGAACCCACCGTATCCCGTCCAATCACCTGGCGGGGACGGGCCACCTCAATACGAGGCAGTTTGGCCGTCTTCTCAAACAAGGCATCCATGGCCAGGCCGATACCCGGTGCAATGGCCCCGCCCAAATATTCTCCCTGCTCCCCCACCAAATCAAAGGTGGTGGCGGTACCAAAATCCACCACAATGGCGGCCTGGCGAAAATGATCATAGGCAGCCACCGCATTGATGATCCGATCCGCCCCTACCTCCTTGGGATTGTCATAACGAATGGGCACCCCGGTCTTGATCCCCGGCCCCACCAACAAAGGGGTAATGTGAAAATAACGACGCAACGCCCGCACCAGGGCCGATTGCACCGGAGGAACCACACTGCCAATGATGCCCCCCTTGACCTCCCGTGGATTCAGGCCGGAGAGCTGGAACAAATTGGCCATCATCATACCATATTCATCGCCAGTGCGCTCCACCCGAGTGGCTACCCGCCAATGATGGACCAGGGTTTCTCCCTCATAAACCCCAAACACAATATTGGTATTGCCCACATCAACCACCAAGAGCATGATATTTCTCCCCTTCCATGGTAAAAACTTCACCGGAAGCTATGGCCAGCCGCCCACCCTGGGAACGCTCCACCACCAGACGCCCCTGTTCATCCAGGTCCACACCAACCCCTGTGTTTTCCACACCATCCTGATAAAACCGCAACGGTTGCCCCCGGCCCTGCCAATGGTGCAACCATCTCTCCCGCAAAGGTCCAAATCCTGCTTCCAAAAAATCCTGTTGCCAACGGTCAAAATGGCTCACCAAAGATTTCAACAGCAAACCCCTGGGCTGACTTTGACCACTTTCCCAGGCCAAAGAGGTCACCCGCCCTTGCAACTCCGGGGGATACTCCGAAGGCAGGGCATTCACATTCACCCCCACCCCCACCACCAGAAAGGAAACCTGGCTGCCGATGGAAGAGGCCTCCGTCAAAATACCCGCCAGCTTGCGGGAACCTATATACAGATCATTGGGCCATTTAAGATGGTGACCGCTCACTCCCCATTCATCCAGGGTTTCCGCCAGGGCGACACCCGCCAGCAAGGTGAACAATTGCACCTGCATCATGGGCAATTGGGGACGCAGCAGAATGGAAAAGGAGAGATTTTTTCCCGCCGGGGCCACCCATTGTCGCTGACCCCGTCCGCGCCCATGGGTTTGCTCATCGGTTGCCACCAGGGTAAACTGGGGCGCACCCTGCCGCCCCATGGCCATGGCTGTCTGGTTGGTGGACTCCAGACGGGGATAATAATGATAATGCACCGGAGCCAAAGAGGAAAAATCCAGACCAGAAAGGTCGTCCGCTTCCTTCATTTTTCAAAGGAAATACGCAAGGAGACATCCCGGCTGCCCGCGCTGTGGGTCAAAAAGCCCACCGAGATCATGTGTACGCCGGTTTCCGCCACCTGGCGCACCGTTTCCATGGTCATGTTGCCGCTGGCCTCCAGAAGCACCCGGTTGCCCGCCAGACCCACCGCCGTGCGCAGAGTTTCCACATTCATGTTGTCCAACAGGATGACATCGGCACCCGCATCCAGGGCATCCTGCACCTCATCCAGGGTGGAACACTCCACCTCGATGCGGTGAAGATGGCTCACCGCATCCCGCATGCGACGGATGGCTTCCGTCACGCCACCCGCCAGGGCGATATGGTTGTCCTTGATCAACACCCCATCATCCAGCCCCATGCGATGGTTGTAGGCTCCTCCTACCCGAACCGCATACTTCTGCAACAAACGCATGCCGGGGGTAGTCTTGCGGGTGTCCACGATACGGGCATTGGTGCCCTCCAACAATTCAACAAAACGACGACTGGTGGTGGCAACACCGCTTAAATTTTGGAAAAAGTTCAGGGCCACCCGCTCACCGGTCAAAATACCCCTGGCCGGCCCTTCAATGTTGCAGATGGTATTACCCGGTTGGGCACCACTGCCCTCCTGCAAGACTGGCATAATGCGAATGCGGGAGTCCACTTGGCGAAAGACCTCTGCCACCACTGGCAGACCGCATACTACCAGCTCCTCTTTGGCCACCAGAATGGCATGTGCTCGCAAACCCGCATCCACCAGGGCGTTGGTGGTCAAGTCACCCCGTCCGATATCCTCGGCCAGGGCATTTTTGATCAAATCCGACCATGGAGGAATCATGATGGTCTCCCCATTGCCTGAATACGTGTAAGAGAGGCTTCCAACCCTTGACGCATGGTGGACAACTCACGCTCTTTATCCCGTTCCTTGCTCACCACATCCGGGTTGGCTTTGCCGAGAAAATCGGGATTTGCCAACTTTTTGCTCACCCGGTCCAACTCCATTGCCACCCGCTTCAACTCTTTATCCAGCCGCTGAATCTCTCCCTGCACATCCACCACCCCTGCCAGGGGCAGATAAAGGCGTATGCCTTCCAGCACCCCGGTGGCGCAACCGGCAGGTGGTTCCCCTTGAATGGGTTGCCATTGGGAGAGGCGGGCCAGATTCAATATCGTCTCCTGATGGCGACCCAGACGCGACTGGGCGGTCTCATCCCCGTCCACCAGCAAGCTGAGGCGTTGACCAGGGGGAATGTTCATTTCTGCACGGATAGTGCGCACGGTGGTGATCAGGTTCATCACCCACGCCATCTCCTGTTCCGCCTCACCATCCATGGCACCGGTGGCTTGCGGCCAGGGTGCGAGAACCACCGTTTCTCCAGTCCGGCCTGCCAACGGGGCCACTTTCTGCCACAAGGTTTCGGTGATAAAGGGCATCACCGGATGGAGCAGGCGGAGAGCGGTCTCCAGTACTTCCAGCATGGTTCGGCGCGCCGCCTTTTGACCGGCAAGGTTTTTGTCATCGTTCAATAAAGGTTTGACCAGCTCCACATACCAGTCGCAATAATCCCCCCAGATAAACTGATAGAGATGGTGGGCCATTTCGCTGAAACGGTACTCTTCGATGGCCCGTTCCACCTGTTGGCGCACCCCTTCTAATCGGGAGCGGATCCAGCGGTCTGCCAGACTTAAAGGCAGCTCTTCGCCAGGATGACCGCAGGGCTTGCCTTCGGTATGCATGAGCACAAAGCGACTGGCGTTCCACAACTTGTTGCAAAAGTTGCGGTAGCCTTCGATGCGCCCCAGATCAAACTTGATATCCCGCCCCTGGGTGGCCAGGGAGGTAAAGGTAAAACGCAGAGCATCGGTGCCATAGGCGGGAATTCCCTGGGGAAACTCCTTGCGGGTGGCCTGGGCAACCTTCTGGGCCAGATGGCTTTGCATCATATCCTTGGTACGCTTGGTCACCAGGGTTTCCAGATCGATGCCATCGGTCAAATCCAGGGGATCCAGCACGTTACCCTTGGACTTGCTCATTTTGTGGCCCTCACCATCCCGTACCAGGCCATGAATATAAACGGTATGAAAGGGCACCTTACCGGTAAACTTCAGCCCCATCATGATCATGCGGGCGACCCAGAAAAAGATGATGTCAAAGCCGGTCACCAGCACGGAGGTGGGATAAAAAGTGGACATCTCGGGAGTTTCTTCCGGCCAGCCCAGGGTGGAGAAGGGCCAGAGGGCGGAGGAAAACCAGGTGTCCAGCACATCCTTGTCTTGTTCCAAATGGGTGGGGCGGCCATAGAGTTCAGCCGCCATCTCATAGGCCATCTCTTCGGTACGGGCGACGATGATTTGACCGTCCGGCCCATGCCAGGCGGGAATGCGATGGCCCCACCAAATTTGCCGGGAGATGCACCAATCCTGAATGTTGCGCATCCATTCAAAATAGGTTTTCGACCAGTTTTCCGGCACAAACTTGATACGACCATCTTCCACAGCGGCAATGGCTTCCGCAGCCAATGGGGCAGTTTTGACAAACCATTGATCGGTGAGCAAGGGTTCTACCACCGCCTTGGAGCGATCTCCACGGGGCACCATTAACTTGTGGGGCATCACCTTTTCCAGGAGTCCCAACCCTTCCAGATCGGCGACAACCCGTTTACGGGCCTCAAAACGATCCAACCCCCGATAGGCTTCCGGCACCTGCTGATTCAGGGTGGCGTCCAGATTCATGATATTGATCACCGGCAAATGATGCCGTTTGCCCATTTCATGGTCGTTGAAATCGTGACCAGGGGTGATCTTGACGCAGCCCGTGCCAAAGGCGGGATCCACATAGCCATCGGCAATCACCGGCACCAGCCGGTTGCTCAAGGGAAGTCGCACCTGGCGACCCACCAGATGGCGGTAGCGTTCATCCTCCGGGTTGACCGCTACTGCGGTATCCCCCAGCATGGTTTCCGGTCTTGTCGTGGCTACCACCAAATGGTCATCGCTTCCTTCCAACGGATAACGAAAATACCACAGCCGCCCCTCTTCCTCTTCCGACAATACCTCCAAATCGGAAACCGCCGTCATCAACACCGGATCCCAGTTGACCAGCCGCTTGCCCCGATAGATCAACCCTTCCTCATAGAGACGGACAAAGACTTCCGTCACTGCCTTGGAGAGACCGGCATCCATGGTGAAGCGTTCCCGGCTCCAGTCGCAGGAGGCACCCATGCGCCGCAGTTGGCGAATGATGGTTCCCCCGGAGGTCTCCTTCCAACGCCACACCCGCTGCATGAAGGCGTCCCGTCCCAGATCGTGGCGACTTTTGCCCTCTGCTTCCAGTTGCCGTTCCACCACCATTTGGGTGGCGATACCCGCATGATCGGTACCGGTTTGCCACAGGGTATTGTTGCCCCGCATGCGATGATGACGAATCAGGATATCCATGATGGTATCCTGGAAGGCGTGGCCCATGTGCAGGCTGCCGGTAACATTGGGGGGCGGGATCATGATGCAATAGGGATCCGCACCTTGTCGCCAGGAAGGGGCAAAATAGCCCCGCTGTTCCCAAAGTTGATACCAGTATCCTTCCACACCGGAAGGATCATAGGTTTTAGACAGTGAGGGTTCGGTCATTCTCTCTACCGGTTGTGGTTGGTCGCCCATGTTGATCAGGGACCGTTTTTGATTCGCTGGATCTCTTCCAGGATGGCCTTTTCAATCAAATCGGGCAACAACATGGCCAAATTTTCCCGCAACATGTCACGGGCGATCTCCTCCACCTTGGCACCAAAAAGCTCTTGCA
>JADFXB010000154.1:0-4283 GCA_015233935.1 Magnetococcales bacterium
CTGTTACCATGCTGCACCCTGTAAATAGTTGATTCCCCGTCATGGATTATGCAATTTTTCATCTGAATGGGCAACCCTAACCAACAGTATTTTTCATACCTTGGCAGAAAGGAAAACCAGGAGGATAATGGCCTTTTTCCCGCCAACTTTCTGGATGAGCAAACCGTGTTTGATCGTACCCTTTTTCTATCGCCCAACTTAACTTCCCCTGTTCCTGCCTGGGAGTATCATCTTCATTCAAACCATTCCGATGGTTCCGCCACCATGACCGCCCTGGTGGAGACGGCTCTTGCCAAAGGAATCGCCCGCTTAATCTTCACCGAGCATACCGAACCGGATTTGGTGGGGAAGGGAGACTGGTTTCGTCGTTATGCCGATGAATTTTATACTGTTCGTGACAAGTTTGACCAACAAATTGAACTGATTCTGGGATTGGAAGCCCCCGCTTTGGACATGGAAGGAACCTTGCTTTTGACACCGGAAATGGAACAGGAGGCCCAATTTATTCTGGCGGCTGTTCATGCCTATCCCGGCCTGGGGTGGAACTTCAGGGAACTTTCCCCAACCACCGCCATTGAAATAGAACATAAAACCCTGTTGGGCTTATTCAAAAATCCACGCATCGACGCCATTGCCCATCCAGGTGGGGTGTGCTCTTCCTACGTCGCTCCTTTTCCCATGGATCTTTTTGAAGAAATTGCGGCTCTGGCCCATGAAAAACAGGTGGCCATCGAACTCAATCCCGCCTATCAAAGTCCGCTGTTGCCCTACTGGCAAGCTTGTCACCGCCAGCAAACCCTTATTTCTCCTGGCTCCAACGCCCACCATCCCCACCAGATTGGTCGCGCCTGGCAGGATCTGCAAACCCTCATCTTGTCTCAATAGGTGGAGAGGATCCGCTGCAAAGAGCCATTTTCATAAAGGGCGATAAAGGCATCCACCACTTTGGGATCAAAATGACTGCCACTACCCCGGCGGATTTCTTCCACAGCCTCTTCAACCGGCCAAGGTTCTTTGTAGGGACGCCGACTGGTCAGGGCGTCGAACACATCTGCCACCGCCACAATGCGGGCGGGCAGAGGAATCGCCTCCCCGCTTAACCCCTGGGGATAACCGCTGCCATCCCATTTTTCATGGTGACAAAAGGCAATCTGACGGGCCAATTCAAACCATTCGTTTTTGGAAAGAATTTCCATGCCCATGCGGGGATGGTTTTTAATCAGCTCAAACTCTTCCTTGGTCAGTTTGCCTGGTTTCTGCAAAATGGCATCCGGGATCCCCATTTTGCCCAAATCGTGCAACATGCTGGCGCGGGCATAGCTTTGGGCCAAATCCCTGGCCACCGGCAGTTGAATGGCCAGCTCTTCAGTATAGTTGACAATGCGATTGATGTGGTTGCCGGTCTCTTGATCCTTGAACTCGGAGGCCACCGCCAGCATGAAACTGGTCTGCTCATTGGCATCGGCCAACTGGCTGTTCAAACGGGTCAACTCCTGATTGGCACTCTCCAGATCATCATAGAGCCAGTAGTTTTCCAGGGCCGTCACACACTGGTTGCTCAACAGATGGAGAAATTGCCGGTCATGCTCGGTCAAGGCGGTGCCATTTTCCACCAGGATGCCGCCGATAATCTGCCCCTGCATGATTAGGGGAAAGAAGGCGTCGTTGATCAAGGACGCTTTGTTGGCAACATGAAAATCCTGACAAAAGGAAATTTTGGCCTGCGTGGTCTCATCGGACTGACCATAATGGCCACAGCCACCCCGATAGATCCAACTGCCCGTATCCTTTTTCTCACGGGTTGCCACCAGCACATGGGGTTGAAAAGGCTGGGTGGTTTGAAAATTTTGGGCACTTAACTCCAACAGGGAGAGAATTTGCGCCATCACCCCTTGGAAAAATTGTTGCAACGTGCTGATACGAAGAAGTTCCGGCGCACCATTCAACAATTGGGACAGCCCCTTGTTGGTGCACTCAATGCTGCACAAATCCTGGTAGGATTTCAGGGCACTGCGCACCACCGTATAAAGTTTTTGCGCCGTGAGTTCCGTCTTTTCCTTGTAGTCGTCGATATCATAGCGGTCGATCACCAGCCGTTCCGGGGCAGAACCAGGCTGACCTGTACGAATAATCAAACGAATATTTTTGTTTTTCATGGTATTGCGGATATGGTCCACCAGATTGAGACCTGCATCCACCGTTTCCATCACCACATCCACCAAGGCCACTGCAATGTCAGGGTGCTGCTCCAGAACGCCCATGGCCTCACTCTTGGAATAGGCACTGATAAGTTGCAGCGGTCGCTCCTGGAAGACCAAATCTGCCAGGTTGAGAGAGGTCAAGGCGTGCACCCCTGGCTCGTCATCCACCACCAGAAGCTTCCATGGCCTTTTATGATCCAATGCTGCGGCCTTCGTTTCCCCCTTGTTACGCACGATCCTCATAATACTTCCTCTTCCTTTCTGGGGTTCAGCATGCCAACCGGAAATTCAATCTGGAAGACGGAGCCTTCCCCCGGATGGCTTCCACACTCAATGGTCCCTTTGAGTTGTGTTCGGACGATATTATAGCAAATATACATACCTAAACCAGACCCCCCCTTATCCCTGGCAGTGGTAAAAAAGGGGTCAAATATTTTTTTGACCACTTCCGCCGACATACCTTTGCCGGTGTCCGAATAAATGATCACCACATGGCTGCCATCTTGGGAGAGACTGATTTTAATTTCAATAGTTCCAGCCTGCTGTCCTTGGTCGAAACCATGAATCAGACTGTTCATCATCAGATTGGTGAGCACCTGTCCCAAGGCACCTGGCTGACTGTAAACATTGATATCGGCAGGACACACCGTGTCGATCCAAATGCGGGTTTTCTTGAACTGATTATGCAAGGACAATACCACATCTTCCACCGCCTCTTTCACGTTGAACAAGCGGTCGGCTTCCATGGATTGATCCACCGAAGTACGCTTGAAACGACTGACAATTTCCGCTGCCCGACTTAAATTACCCAGTCCCAACTTGGCGGCTTCGTCCAGTTTGTCCAGGAGGCGGTCCAGCACCTCCCCATCCACTTCTTCCTGATTGAGCATTTGGCGTAAGTGGTTGATCCCTTCCGGGACCACCGAGAGGGAACCGATGGCAATGCCCACCGGGGTATTGATTTCATGGGCAAAACCAGCCACCAGTCGTCCCAGGGATGCCATTTTTTCCCGATGGACCAACTCTTCCCGGGTTCCTTCCAACTCTTCGATGGTTTCTTGCAAGCGCATGTTGGCTCCCAGAAACTTTTCGGTTCGTTGGGAAATTTTCTCTTCCAGATCATGGTGATAATCCAGAATGGTTTGGCGCATTTGGTTAAGGCTGTGGGCAAGCTGGCCAATTTCATCCCGACGGGTGCAGGAGGGAAAGCGGGTATCCTGTTTGCCTGCCACCACCTCCTGGGCTGCCTGGGTCAGGGCGCGCAACGGTTGCACCATGCGTCCCACCAGCCACCAGACGGTCAAGGCCGACAAAAATAAAATGGCACCGCCCGTCGTGGCCAGCACCTGCTTGATCAACTCCATATCCCACCGACTTTCCAGCAAATGCTTGTGGGGTCGGATGGCTGCCAGGCTCCAGCCAAAAAAGGGCAAGGGGTGGTAACTGATGAGATGCAGCCGATTCTCCCGCATGAAACGCCCGAAACCATTTTCTCCACGCCGCATACGCAAGATGGCTTCCTGAAAATCGGGATCGGCAGAGATGGTATGGCTTTTGGGCAACACATCGGAAAAACGGATATCCCAACCGTTGGTCACCTTGCCTTCGGCAAACAGCACCTCTTCTTCCGAATCGGCCACCAACGCCCCATTTTCGTCCACAATGATGAAACGATCACTCCCCACCACTTCTGGATGGCCATGATCGATGGTCAACCGGTCGAAATAGGAGCCTTTGCGAAATTTGACCAAGTCTTGGAAATGGCTGGCGGATATTTCGATATGAAGAAAAGCGGGTTTGCTGCCATCCAACAGCACCACCGGGGAGGTATAGGCAAAAACCCATTGGTTGGAATCGTGGGTAAAGTAGGGATAGGCGGTATAAACCTCACCCTCTTCCAATTGGAAACTTGGGAAAAAGAAGGGGTTTTCCGCCTCATCGGTGGAATAGTTTTCCACGGTGGAGAGCACCCCCTGACTGGCGCGGGCGTGTTCTTTGCCGTTTTTGTCGATGAGACAGCTCTCAGTGAGGGGATACCATTTTTGCAAGGCCAGCAACCATTGATCCACCCGGTTTTTGGCC
>JADFXB010000154.1:4293-7502 GCA_015233935.1 Magnetococcales bacterium
GAGGGGATACCATTTTTGCAAGGCCAGCAACCATTGATCCACCCGGTTTTTGGCCTGCAATTGGGGTAAGGAAAAAGTAATTCGGCCAGGGGCGTGTACTTCCACCGACTGCCGACTCTCAGGCAGGGAAAAATAGTCTCTGAAGACATTGTTTTCCAAAGCGGTACGAATATCCCGTTGCACTTCCACATGGAAAACGGTGGCATCACGGATCATGCGGCGCACTGCATAGCGCATGGACAACTGTGCCCCCTCTTCGGCCAGCTCATCCACCGTGGTAATGGCCACATATCCCACCGCCAGCAACCCCAACAGTTGCAGGACGACAAACAACAAGGCAAACTTGTGTCGGATAGAAAACCAGGCTCTCTTGTTCTGCTTCATGGTATTCATGAACTCATCCGAGAGCAGTAAACCCTACTCCCAGCATTGGGAATAGGATTATCAATAATAGAAAAAATTCAAGGTGGGAAACGTGATATCTCCGCACCTTACACCAACTTGAACCGCTGTGCTGTAAAGGCTGCAAGATTATAGCCAATTTTGCAGACAGTCAAAATATAAACCACTCAAACTTAAAATCCCCTTTTTTGGAAAAAACATGCCCCTCATGATCGACTGGCCGGAGATAATCGCTGCCTGGGCCATCATGGCAGCCTCTGCCCTGTTGCAAGGCTGTGTGGGATTTGGCTATGCCCTGGTGGCCGGTCCCCTGCTTATTCTTTTGGGACCCCACTGGGTTCCCGGCCCCCTGATTTTAGGAGCCGTTGCCTTGACCATTAGTACCTGGCGGCGGGATTGGCGGTTGACCACTCCAGAAGAACGCCGCTCCATTGTGAAAGAGGTCCTGTGGTCTACCCTGGGACGACTGCCGGGGATTGCCCTGGGAGCCACCGCCTTGTTGTGGATCCCGCAACAACGCATGGGTTTGCTGGTGGGAGGCATGGTGTTGTTGGCGGTGGGAATGAGCCTGGTTACCCGTCCCTTTCATCCCCAACCCGCCACCCTGATTGGGGCGGGACTTCTTTCTGGCTTCATGGGCACCACCGCCTCGGTGGGAGGCCCCCCCATGGCCATTCTCTACCAATGGCTGCCTGCCAATCGCTTTCGGGTTACCCTGGCGGTGTTTTTCACCTTCGGGGCCATCCTGTCGGTATTGGGCTTGGCAATCGTGGGTCGTTTTGGCTTGACTGAATTGATGCTGGGTATTCTCATGACCCCTGGGGTGATGGCAGGATTTTTTCTTTCCAACCCATTGGTGGGACATTTGGAGAAAAAAAATTTACGCCCCTGGGTTTTGGCCCTGGCCACCCTTTCCGCCCTGGCGGCCATTCAGCACGGTCTGCGCCATTTATGAGCCGTTTTCATTCGGTTTCCATTGGCGGGCGCGTTGCAACGCGGTCTCCACCTTGTCGTTATCCACTTGGGCGGCCAAAGATTCAAAGGCCTGTTTGGCGAGAGCACTCCCTCCCCTGGCGGCCAGGGCATACCATTTGAGGGCTTCCACCCGATTGCGTTTTTCACCCCGCCCGCTCTCCAGCATGCGAGCCAATCCCAACTGCCCCTGCACATGGCCCCGCTGGGCCGCCTTTTGAAACCATTTGAACCCTTGCCGATCATCCTGACGGGTGCCATGGCCATTGGAATAGAGAACCGCCAGCAACACCTGTCCTTCCACCTCCCCTTTTTCCGCCGCTTTTTTGGCCCAAGAAAAAGCGGTATCCACCTTTTTCTCTTGATAAAGGCGCAAGGCTAAAGAGGTCATGGCTTCCGGTACTCCCTGGTCTGCGGCCTTGCCCAACCAGTAGGCGGCTTGCCCCTCATCCCGCCCCATGCCTATTCCTTCATCGTACAAGCGACCCAAGACATACATGGCATTGGGCAATCCCGCCTGGGCCGCTTCCCTGATATGTCCCGCCCCCACCTGCTCCTGCACCGCCACCCCCTTGCCTTCCAGCAACAGGGATCCCAAGGCAAAACGGGCCTGCACATGACCTTTGGCAGCAGCCTTTTCAAACCATTCCATGGCCTCTTTGCCGTTGACGACTTTACCGTCCCCCCTCAGGGCCATCACCCCCAAATTATACTCCGCCTCCGCATTGCCCGCTTCAGCGGCCTTTTTCAATTGTTCTGCCGCTCTGACCATATCCCCCCGTTGCAGGGCACGCTGCCCCTCCAGGAGATCATCCGCCATGGCCCATGGGAACCACACCATGGCCAAAAGAAGAAAAAATCTTTTTATTTCCACCTTTTCCATATTAAATGGCACTCCCAAAGGTTGATTCAGTGATTACACTAGCAAAAAGAACCCCGATCCACCAGTATAACAGGCTGGCAAAAAGCGACATAAAAGTTTATACTGGATACAATGTTTCAGGTTTCATTTTTCCATATAAGAACCAACCCCAACCCGTTAAGGAGTGCGACATGGCGCAAGTGACATTGAAAGGCAATCCCATTCATACCAGCGGTGAGCTGCCCGCCGTGGGTTCCACTGCCCCCGATTTTGTCCTGACCCGTACCGATCTGGCCGATGTTTCCCTGAAAGATTATGCTGGCAAGCGCATTGTTCTCAATATTTTTCCCAGTGTGGACACCGCCGTTTGTGCCGCCTCGGTGCGTCGTTTCAACCAGGAAGCCTCCAACCTGGCCAATACCGTGGTTCTGTGCGCTTCCCTGGACCTCCCCTTCGCCCACAAACGCTTCTGCGCTGCGGAAGGGCTGGAAAATGTCCATTCGGTGAGCGAACTGCGCAACCATGCCTTCGGCGAAGCCTATGGGGTACGCCTGGTGGATGGACCCCTGGCCGGTCTCTGCGCCCGCGCCGTGGTGGTGATCAACGAAAATGGCCAGGTCATCTATACCCAACTGGTGCCGGAAATTGTGGAAGAACCGGATTACGCCGCCGTTCTCGCCGTCCTCTGATGAACAAACGGGCCAAGGCCGCACCGTCAGGTGCGGCCCGCACCCCTGATAACTGGATCCAAACCTTCACCGGTCGCCAGTTCTGGCCCCTTGCGCCGGTTCTGGAGCATATCCATGTTCAGGATATTGCCCACGCCCTCTCCCTGCTGTGCCGGTTCAACGGTCATTGTCAAAAATTCTATTCGGTTGCGGAACACTCCCTGCACGTGGCCACCATCCTGCCGCCAGAACTGGCGGGTTGGGGTTTGCTCCATGATGCCAGCGAAGCCTATCTGGCCGACCTG
>JADFXB010000155.1 GCA_015233935.1 Magnetococcales bacterium
GAACGGGATGCCATCATCGATGGAAAATCCATCCAACCAGGAGATCGCATCCTGGGCCTTGCCTCCTCTGGTCCCCACTCCAATGGTTACTCTTTGATTCGCAAACTGGTTCTGGCTGACGAGGGACCAGGATTGAACCATCCTTTTCGGGACACCACCCTGGGAGAGGCCCTGTTGACCCCCACCCGCATCTATGTGCGCTCCCTGCTGGCCCTCATGGCTCAGGTGAAAGTGAAGGGGATGGCCCATATCACCGGGGGCGGATTTTGGGAAAACATTCCTCGTATTCTGCCAGAACAGGTGGTTGCCTCCCTTCGCCCCTGGACCATTCCTCCCCTCTTTCGACTGCTCCAGGATTTGGGACATATTACCGATCAAGAAATGCTGCGTACCTTCAACTGCGGCATTGGCATGGTGGTTATTGTCCCGGAGCAACAGGCCGACCTGGCAAACCGGATTCTGACAGAAAACGGGGAAACTGTCCTTGACCTGGGCGAGGTCACCCCCCGTCTCCATGAAGAACCACAGGTGGTCCTCCATGGCTGAATCTCCCTATACCCGTGACAACCCCTTACGCATCGGGGTGCTCATCTCCGGCGGGGGCAGCAATTTGCAATCTCTCCTGGACCACTGCGCCAGCGGCTTTATCCCTGGACGCATCTCCCTGGTCATCAGCAATCAGGCAGACGCCTTTGGATTGGAACGGGCACGCCGTTTTGGTGTTCCTACCAAGGTGGTTCCCCATTCTGACTATCCCGACCGTTTGAGTTTTGACCGTGCCCTGATCTCACTTCTCAACGATGCCCAGATTGAGCTTGTCTGCTTGGCTGGTTTCATGCGGATTCTCACTGGGGATTTTGTCAAATTTTTCAAAGGTCGGCTCCTCAACATCCACCCATCGCTGTTGCCAAGTTTTCCAGGGTTGCATGTCCAGCAAAAAGCACTGGATGCTGGAGTGCGTTTCTCAGGGGCAACCGTTCATTATGTGGATGAAGATGTGGATACCGGTCCCATTATCATACAAGCGGTGGTACCCATTCTACCCGATGACGATGCCTCAACTTTATCCGCCCGCATCCTCAAACAGGAACACCGTATCTATCCCCAGGCCGTGCGCCTTTTCGCCCAAAATCGTCTGCAACTGACTGACGGCAAGGTGCATATTCTGGAGAGTAAAATAAATCAGGAAGATTACCTGCTCAATCCTCCCTGGGAGGGTTGACATTCGGCTCAATCCATGGCAATTCCCATTTCAAGATTTGCAAGTCTGCCAGGACAGAAAATATAGACAATGGAGTAAATCTCATGCAGGAACAGCTTTTGGAAGCAACCAAAGAAGCGGTAACAGAAATAGCCAGCACCATGCTCTTTATGGAAATTGCTCCCACCAGCGAAGGAAGTGGAACATGCCCTGTGGTTTCCGACTTCAGTGCGGTGGTAGGTTATAGTGGAGCACTGCAAGGCAGTGTCCGACTGGCGGGAGCCATCCCGGCAGCATTGAAACTGGCTTCTGGCCTTATGGGAGAAGAGCAGGGCGACCTGTCCGATGATGCCAAGGATGCCTTCGCTGAATTGTGCAATATGGTGGCAGGTGGTGTCCAAACACGGGTTTCCCCCTCTATTGGACAAATCAATCTTACCCCACCCGTTGTGGTCTCTGGCAGCAACCACCATGTGAGTGGCAAATCCGGCGAAACGGTCATCTATCAAATATTCAACTGTGAAGATGTGCAATTTTTTGTTGAAATCATGTATGTGTAATAAGCCATGACCCTGTTACTGACAGGAGCCTTACTGTCGGGACTGGTGGCAGGAGTTATTGCCGGCTTATTGGGAGTGGGGGGAGGACTGGTTCTGGTCCCTGCTCTTCTTTATCTGTTTCATTTGGATGGTATTCATATCGCCATCGCCATGCCACTGGCGGTGGGAACTTCGCTGGCCACCATCGTGGTTACCAACAGCATGGCTACCTGGCACCACCATCAACGCCAATCAGTGCGTTGGGAGATGGTGCGTCAATACGCCCCTGCTATTCTGCTTGGCTCCTGGCTGGGCAGTCACTTGGCTGTCATGATGGATGCCATCACCTTACGCAGTGTTTTTGGTCTTTTTGAATGTGCCATCGGCCTGCGCATGATCTATCCTGGTGGCTCTTCTGAATCCTCGTCCCCCCCCATTCCCATGTGGATGCATTCGTTCCTGGCATTGTTCATTGGTTGTTTGAGCAGTTTGTTTGGGATTGGCGGTGGAACCCTATCGGTTCCTGCCCTCACCATGTTGGCCAATATACCCATTCATCAGGCAGTGGGAAGTTCTTCGGCTATTGGAATTTTCATCTCGGTGGCTGGGGTATTGGGATTTGTCCACGCAGGTTGGGATAATCCAACCCTGCCCGCCACTTCAGTAGGATTTGTCTTTTCTCCCGCCTTTCTCGGCATCATTGCCGGGACCATCCTGACCACTCCACTTGGAGTGCGCTTGGCCCATACCCTGGATCCCAAGGTTCTTAGAAAGGGTTTTGGTTTTCTGTTGTTGGCTGTTGGGAGTAAGCTGGCCTTCTTCTGATCTTGCCTTTAATGAAAAAACCATCCCTGGGATGGCAGCATGCGTTGTTTAATCTTCTGCCAATAAGAGGGCTGCAAAAACGAGTCCAAGGCACCTGCGGGTTCTGGGACCAACCAGATCAACCCTCCCACCAGTAACCAGGCCAGCAACGAGACGCGCCATTCCTTGGAAAACAATTTAAAGGCACTGCCCAAAGCCATGCGTTGCCCGGCTCCAAACAGGTTGAGACTGTAGAGTTCATCCAGCAACAAATGACCGATGAATCCCAGAAAGACAAAACTGGCAGCCAACCAGGACAAGGAGAGGGAGAGGTGGAACCAATAGTGAAAAAGAAGAACCGCCAACAAGCCACTCATCATGGCTATGGGCACCGAGTGGATGATTCCCCTATGGATGGTCAGTCGCAACAATAATCGAAGCAGGATAACTCGAAAGGCCAGATAGACCGCCAGCCACAGCAGGGAAAGTTCCACCACTGAAAAATGATCCACCTGGCTGAAGACCACCAGAAAGGAGACGAGCACACCGGCAAGACTCCATGCGGCATTGATGGAGGGGGAATGGCCGGAGTCCATATCTGGCAGCATACCTCCCACAATGCCGCTGGCAAACAGGATCAGGACGCCTTCTTTGGAAACGCTTCCCACCGCCAACAAGGCGATGGCGGCCACGCCTGCCGCCACCGAGGAGACGGCAAAATGGGTTTTACCATCAGCCATGGCCGCCTTCGTGAAACTCCTGGACCGTATACACTTCGATTTTAGCCCCCCGCTGCCAGCAATCTCCCATGGCCCCTGCTTTGCGACACAAATGGGAGAGAAAGGTAACCGGATCCCTGAGTTGCTGCCACACCTGGGGAAGGAAGGTGGCCCGGTTCCCCTGAAAGTTAAGGATTACCCCGTGCACGCCGGGTTTCAGGCGTTGCAAAAGATCATCCGCATTTTCATAGGGAAAAGGCTCCGGTTTGCTGAGCAGGGAGACTTCGATGGCAATATCCGCCAGTTCCCCAGCGGTTACGGGTGAAAAACGGCTATCCCGCAAAGCCGCCGCCAGGGCGTTTTGCAAAATGTCCACCGAGAGGGGACGGTAGGCTTGCAGGGAGCCGATACATCCTCGCAATTGCCCTCGTTTGGTAAGGGTGACAAAGGTTGCCCCTGGTGTGGCAAGGGAGGAATCATTAGCCTCCAATTGGCTGGGGGATAAGCCTTCTTGTCCCGACAACACTTTCTGCAAATGATCCCGCACGATGGCGGGAAATAGGTGACCATTCATAGGATTTCCCCTCAAGATTCCCCATCAGCGGAATGAAACAGATAGCTGGCATACCCCACCACCTTGGCTTTATCGCCCGCAGTATCCCCAGAATTGCGGTAGTCCGCCAGCATGGGACGCCATCCTCGCTTGCGGGAGATGTCCAGAATGGCGGAAATGCCTATGCCACCACAAGCTTCACATCCCAAGGCAGCCTTGGAATCCAGGGAGAGCACCGCCCGATGCACCTGGCTATCCAACTCTCTGGCATGCAGATAGGGGTGGTAGTGGGAAAGATCAGAAGAAAAAACCAATAAATCGCGTGGATGCCAGCAGATGGAGATCAACTCCGCCAGACGGGAAGGACGAATGTGCCCATAGACCATGGGAACCAGGGTAAAGTTACCCAAGGCTTCCTGCAAAAAGGGCAAGTGGACTTCCAGGGAGTGCTCTTGAATGTGAGCGGTGGGATTGGCGGTAACATCCGGCTCCCGGCAAAGATCCTCCAGAATGGCCTGATCCACCGGAATCGCCCCCAGCGGGGTAAGAAACGAGGTGAAATTGCCTACCGAAACCCCTTGCAGGGCTACCCGATGGCTGGGACCAACCAGGATAACTCGCCGTGGTGTGGTGGTTTTCTCAAGGGTTTTGTAGGCATAGGCAGCGGTCAAACCTGAATAAATATATCCGGCATGGGGAGCCACCATGGCCACGGGTTCAGGTGCGACCTCCGGGGCCTGGGCCATCATCTCACCGATTAAGGCGCGTAACACCTTTTCCTGGGCAGGGTAGAACATACCAGCTACCGCCGGACGGCGGGGATTTTCCAACATGGCGACCTCCTCCTCTGTTCCTGGATTGCTTATTACACGCATGCTATATTGAATTTGTGGTGATTTCCAGTTATTTCAACCTACTTCTACGGTGGATTGTCCTCTTGTATGGTCATTTTTTTCCAGCTGGTTTCACTTTTTTAATGGATCGTTTCATTCCATTCTACAATTTCTTTTTTTCCAGAAATTGGCTTGTTGCCCTATGTTTTTTGCTGACAGGCAGCCTGCTTGGTTATGATGCCCTCTACCATAACGGCAGCAAACGCAACTTTTTCTCCCTTTACCATAATGAATTTGCCCCGGCAGTCATGTTGGCCTGCGGCCACGGACTGGTGGATGTGCGAGAAAAAGATGTCCCTGGTTTATCTGAATTTTTATGGTTTCATCCGCAAAAGCGGGCCAATACCTTCCAATGCCAGCAAATTCCAGCCGCAGTTTCTCCCCTGCAACCCGATGGTTTCCAGCGCATGCACAGCCACTTGTTGTTCATGGTGGGAAGCTGGTGGAAGATGTTTGGTGTTGCCTGGAATAATTTATATCCTCTCTTGGGATTTTTCCATGGTCTTACTGCCATGGGGGCCTTTTTGCTTTTGCGAACAACCTTTCATCCCCTGATTGCCACGGTGGGTGGGGTGGTGATCACCACCATCCATCCCATCTATTGGCAGGTTATGAATTTTCGCGATTATAGTAAAATACCTTTTATTATTCTATCCCTCTATTTCATGCTGGTATTGATCACACGTCCCTTTGCCTTCCGACGTCACCTTATCTATGCCATTTTGGCGGGTTTGCTTTTTGGTCTTTCCACCGGTTTTCGCATCGATACTTTGGTTCTACTACCTGCCATGCTGGTAGCCTTTTTTGTCTCTCCCGGTTCCTTTTGGCAGAACATGAGACGCAAAAGTTTATCTTTTATTGTTTTTTTGGTTTCCATGGCGGGAGTCGGGGCACCGGTTTTTCTCACCATGCTGGACACCAGCGGCAACCCCTCTCCCACCATGTATATGGGACTGGGAAATGGCTTTTCCCAACAATTGCAGGTCCACCACTCCCTGTATGAAGTGGAATATCAATACCATGATATCTATCTGGACCTGCAAATTCGCGATCATGCCTGGCGTCATGATGGCAAACAATTGGGGGTGGTCGTTGCCAATCCGGTGGGCGGGGCAGTAAGAGCTGGAGATTTTTTTATCCCGGACTATGCCCAGGCTGGGGAAAAACTGTTTCACCATACCTTAATGTTTATGCCTGCCGACGTGGTGACCAGAGCCTTAGCCTCGGTGAAGGTGATTGCCAACTCCTTGGGATATGGCAATATGGGTATCATCGCCACCTTGCTGGCTTTGCTGTTGATTGCCAGCCGTCATACCCGGATGGCCTTTTTTCTCATGTTTCTTTTACTTATTCTGGCGGGATATCCTTCCATTCTGTTCAAGGAACGCCACTATTCCCATCTGGTAATTGTTCCCATTTGGACCCTTTGTTTTTATGCCCATATTGTTTCTACCACCTCTTTATCCTCCATCAGGCAATTCTTGCCATCGGGGGGTAAGGGTATGCTCTGGCTTGTGGCTGGTTTCTGGTTGCCTCTTTTCCTTTTTTTACAAGGATTGCGCCATTTTCAGGATGGAGAAATGCGCTCCACCCTCCAACATATTGTTTCCCTGGAGCGCGAACCTTTGCCCATTTCTAAAATAATTCCCCGCCAGGATCGGGTTTTGCTGCGTCTCATCCCTTCGGATTCCCCTGCCAACAAGGTCATCAGTCACTATCTGGTCATGCAGTTTGATGATGTACATTGCCCAGTTCAAAAACTTCCGGTGGCTTGGCGATATGGTTCAACCTCTTATAGCCTGGATCGGGAATCCTTACTTACCTTGCCCGAAGGCGGTATAACCATTTTAACCCAATTGTTTGAAGCCCCTACCATTCAATTCATGGGGATTGAATTGAATAAAGAGCATCTAGGATGCCTGCAATCGGTTTCCCTGGTGAAAAATTTCCAACATTTACAAGTTGTTCCAACCCTTACCCTGCCTGCCAATTGGCAAGAAATTCCCCTTTATCAGACCATCGGCTTGGATACCGCCAACCATGTCTATTCCCCCTACCTGGTAGATACCCGTCCCAATGGTATGCTGGTTCCGGGCATGGGATTGTGATGGATGAAGAACTTCCGTGTCAGTGGGAGTAAAATGTCTTAGATTGAAGGGAGATATTTTAGTTGTCCACCACCACCTTTGGGAGGGGATGATGTCTTTGCGTTTATCCATGGTTCGCTCGGTTTTGGTCTTGGGTCTCTCTTTTGCCCTCTCCCCAATCATGGGTTTGGCAGCCCATGCCATCAGCATGGATGGTCAACCCAAGTATGCGGAGGGGTTCAAGCGGTTTGATTATACCTTCGCCCAGCCAAAGGTGGGTGGAACCCTGGTTTTGTACGCTATCGGGGCCTTTGATAAATTAAATCCTTTCACCCTGAAGGGGGCACCTCCTTATAAATTATCGGAGGTCATGTTTGAATCCCTCACCACCCGCTCCATGGACGAGCCTTTTACCCAGTATGGTTTGCTGGCCAAGGATATCCAGGTGGCAAAGGATGGCATGTCGGTTATCTACACCCTGGATCCCCAGGCGCGTTTCAGCGATGGAACTCCGGTGACTGCCGAGGATGTCCGTTTTTCCCTGGAAATTCTTAAATCCGACAAGGCAGCCCCCATCTATCAAATTTATTTCCAGGATATTGCCAAGGCCAACGTTCTCTCCCCCCAGAAGGTGGAGTTTGTCTTTTCGGTCAAAAACCGTGAGTTGCCTTTGATTTCGGGTGAGATCCCCATTTTGAGC
>JADFXB010000156.1 GCA_015233935.1 Magnetococcales bacterium
TCCCAGATTTCGTTCGGATTTCCCCGATTTCCGCTAGTGGCTGGAAAGGCCCGGAACAGGGTAAACACGGCACCGACGATAAGGGCGGATTGGGCGATGAACATACCAGCAACCCACTTGATCATGTCCGCCTTGACTTCAGCGAGATCCCGCTTGACTTCAGCAAGATCCCGCTTGGTGGCCAGTTCTTCCAGGTTGTTTGTCTGCGCCTCACGGATGGCCACAGCCATGCCCTTGGCCTGTTTTTCATCAAAGCCGGAATCTTTGAGGGTTTCCACAAACTTGAGGGTGTCGAAGGTGATGGTGGTCATGGTCCTGCATCCTGATTTTGTTGGGCGAGGCACAACATTTTGAGGCATTGTTATCACGTCTCCATAGGGAATTCAACCGCAATCCGGTTGGTAGCACCATTGCAAGCCAAGCACGATCATCCGTTTAGAGATCGGCGTGGCAAGCCTCTTGGATTTGGACCGCAAGAGAGCGGGCTGCCTTGTTGCCCTTTCCAGCAGACAGTCGGAAACCACCAGGGACTGGGTGATGGTCGGATTTTCGCTTGAATGCCGACTCCAAAGAAACAGGGTGCCGAATTGCTGAAAAACCAGCCACTGTTTTTCTTTTCCCTGCTGCCAGACAAAAAAATGGGGCCAGAAGGCCCCCTTTTTTGTCATGCCATATCCAGCATAGTTTAGAAGGTGAATTTGATATCAGCCATCAACTGATGCAAGGAATCTTCGCAGGGACCGGTTGCAGCGGCAGCGCAGTGACCACCTGCTCCAGCACCAAGCATGGGAGAATTACCCTTGGAAGTAAATTCCGGGTCCACATACTGGGCGGTAAAGGAGAGGACGGTATCTTTTTCAATGGGGGTAGATATGATCAAAGATCCACCCCAGGCACTCTTGACCATCAGATCATCTGTTCCATTACCATCCAGATCGGTTTCAGCCACATGACCATAGTCCAGCATGGGACGAATGGTCCAGTCACCTGCCTTGACGGTCAACCCGGCACCAATACCATAGAGGTTTTCCGTTGGGGAGGAAAGACCAAGGTTGGCGTTGCGTGTCAAAGGAGCAGGCGAGTTGCCCGCCGTGCGGTTGGACACACGAGTTCCCCGATCAAAGACCAGGTTCATGAGATCGTTGGCCTGGGGACCACTGGCATCCCAGGTTTCCGACCATTCGGGGGTACGGTTGGAAATATTGGTGAATTCAGGACCAGCATAGAAACCGTAAGCGTTCCAACCACCAAAACCGGTTTTGGCTTTTGCGCGCAGTGCCACCAGGAAGTCACTACCTTCCGCCTGACCACGCGGCATATTAGCCATGGTGCCGTTGTAACTGGGAACGTTATCCATGCCAGCTTCATAGATCAACGTACCCGTGAGCTTGATGTCAGCGACTTTTCCTTCCAGGGTGAGGGCCAACCACCAGTCGCTCACACTATCTTCTGCATTGGTGGAAATGCTGTTGGCATAGTCGCTGTTGCTTTGTGCGTTCATGTAGGCGAAGGAGGCAACAAAATCAACACTTGCCATTTTGCCCATTAAGGAAAGAACGTAGAGATCCACATCATCCTTATTGGCACCTTGGACACCAGGGTCGGTGGCATCGTTGGCAGAGAGGCCCGTGGCGAGTGCACCACCGCCACCGATATTTTCTTCATTTACTTTGACCGCTGTACCAACCACGGTATAGTCACCAAAGCTCTTGGAGAGACTAATGGCACCAAAAGCTCCGGTGCTGTGGTTCAGGAGAATATCGTCATGGAGGGATAGGGGCATTTCACCCACCTTGACACCAACACCCCATGCTTCGGTTTCCAACCATAACTCACGGATATCCCAATCGGCGAGAGCATTGGTGTCTTCGGACAGAACACCATTGCGGCTACCTGTGTCAGCACCTGTGACGGCATTTTCATCAATAACACGAACCCTCATGTGTGCATGGGATTTTTCACTTGCTTTCATGTCCACATTGAGTTGCAGACGGTGCGCCCAGCCATCCAAGTGATCTGCACCCGCGCGCCCGCCGTTGTCATCTTCAGTGACAATGTTATTGTCCGAGTTGATAACGCGGAAATAATAATAACCACCAATCTTCACTTCCCCAGCTACAGCAGTTCCGCTCATCATTTGGGCCGCAGCCATGGCGGCTACCCCCAACCATAGAGACTTTTTCATTCCGACTCTCCTTTTTGATTTTGAAGTAATTCTTCTCCACAATGTTTACCAACATTTTCTATGTAAAAATATAATCAATCAAGCTTTAAATAGTGCCTGCAAACAGGATCAAAAAACAAAATAGGTGCTTATTTTGTATACAGAAAAAGGGAGGGCTTGCGCCCTCCCTTGGGGTACTTCATAGCCAATCAGGATGATTAGAAGGTCATCTTGATGTCGGCCATCAGCTGATGCATGCTGTCGTCGCAGTTTCCGGTGGCTCCAGCGGCGCAATGACCGGTAACAGCGGTGTTGCCAGCAGTGGTGAAGTCAGGCTTCACATACTGAGCGGTCAAAGAGAGGACGGTGTCCTGCTGAATGTTGGTGGAGAGAACCAAGCTGCCGCCCCAGGCACTGTCGATGAGGGACTCAGGACCGGCAACGGTGGGATCCAGGTCGGTCTCAACCACAGCGGCGTAGTCCAACATGGGACGGATGGTCCAACCACCAGCATTGATGGTCAAGCCGGCACCCACACCCCAGACGTTTTCAGAGGGGGAGGACATGCCATTGTTACCGGAAGCTTGGGTGGTGGAGACAGCGGTGCCGTTACCGAACACATTGTTCATCAGGTCACGGGCGAAGGGTCCACCAGTATCCCAGGTCTCAGACCACATGGGGGTGGTGTTGGAGATGTTGGTGAAATCTTCGCCAGCATAGAAGGCGTAGGCATTCCATCCGCCAAAACCGGTTTTGCCTTTGGCACGCAGGGCAACCAGGAAATCACCCTCTTCAAACTGTTTGGTAACGGCATTGCCAGCGGCCAGGTTGGGGACGTTGGACATGCCAGCTTCGTAGATCAGGGTACCGGTCAGGTCGATGCCAGCAACGGTGCTGTTCAGGGTCAGGGCCAACCACCAGTCAGAGAGGCCGTCGTTGGCATTGGTGGTCAGGGCGTTGGCCACGTTGCTGTCGCTCTGAGCTTTCAGGTAAGCCAAGGTGGCTTGGTAGTTGATGCCCATGCCTTTGCCCAACAGGGAGAGGGCATACAGGTCAACGTCGTCTTTGCCGGCACCCTTGTCAGCGGCCACAGCGGCGACTTCACCAGCGTCTGCAGTGTCACCATCGTTGTTCAGGTCAACACCACCAGCATTGAAGGCGGACATGCCAGAGATGTTCTCTTCGGACACTTTCACGACGGCACCGACAACGGTGATATCGCCAAAGCTCTTGGAGAGCATGATGGTACCGAAGGAGGTGGTGTCATGGTTGACCAGGATGTTGTCGTTCAAGGAGACGGGCATTTCACCGACTTTCACGCCCACACCCCAAGCTTCGGTCTCCAACCACAACTGCTTGACATCCCAGTCAAGGGCATCGTTGCCATTGACGCCACCAGCACCAGTGCCGTTGCCATGATTGTCTTCACCCAGCAGCCCGGTGCGGGAACCGGTGTCGGCACCGCTCACGGCTTGGCTGTCGATGACGCGGATACGGGCATGGGCATGGGACTTTTCGGAAGCTTTCATGTCCAGGTTCAACTGCAAACGATGGCTCCACAGATCCATGTCATCGGCACCGTTGGCCACGCCAACGCTGGAGGCATCTTCTTTAACAACGTTGGAGTCCGCATTGATCAAACGGAACATGTAGTAACCACCGATTTTCACTTCACCGGCATCAGCGGCGGCACCAGCGAAGGTGACAGCGGCGAGGGCGGCGGCTCCCAACAGAATTGACTTTTTCATTCCGACTCTCCTTAGACTTGCTTGGTTATAGTTTAAGCTTGTTGGCTTTTGCCTGCTTAACTTTTTGGACACACTGTCCTGTTTACTCTTTGCCGGGTGGGGTTGCCCCCGCCTTTTCGGCTGTTCGGACTCCGGTTGATGTTGCCTTCGGGTGTGTCCTTTTTGTCACCGTGTTGCACTTTTGCAACAGTCGATGGCTGGTTTATACCCGATCCAACCAACCTCGTCAAGAAAAAAATAGCCTCTTTTTTTGCCGATGCGATTTTTTTCCTGCCGCCCTCCGGGTGGAGGGTGTCCCAACTGCCTGGACGTAATGTTTATATCAAAAGCCGTGCCAGAATTGAACATTTATTTAAATATCTGTTTTTAAAGATAATAACCTACAATCACTCCCTCATCGTCCAATATTCGTCACCCAACCCAATTGCAAACTGAGGAAAAAATGACACATCCCCACCCTAACTGTGTCATTTTGGCAACATGCTCCATACCTTGCCGGCCAGAACCATTTGCCATGCCGGAGCCACTCGAAACATCCTCATGTTATTGTGAAATTTTAAAATCCAGGGTAGACTGGACACCCTGAATGAAATTTTGACCTCCTCTCCTACAAGACGAGGATAATCATGCCCGATCAAACCCCTCAGAGCCAGCCCAACGAATATGACTCTCCCTGGAAGGAGATCGTAAGGGGGTATTTTTTTGATTTTATTATGTTCTTTCTGCCTGATGCATACCAAGGCATCGATTGGCAGCATCCTCCAGTAGTTTCTTGACAAAGAGTTGGACCGGATTACCAAGGAGGCAAAAGCTAAAAATCGCCGGGTGGATTTACTGGTCAAGGTCTGGCTGGTAACCGGTGATGAGCTTTGGATTTTGATCCATGTGGAGATCCAGGGGGACCGGGACGCAGCATTTTCTGAACGGATGTATACCAGTCAATACCGCGCCTTTGACCTGCATTGCAAACCGGTAATCGGCCTGGCGATTTTGACGGATGAGGAGGCGGGCTGGCGACCTTCCGAATATCGTCATGGCAAGCTTGGTTCAGAGGTGATTTACCGCTTCAATACTGTAAAATTGCTGGATTATCGGGAACATTTGCCCCAACTGGAGCAATCCGACAATCCCTTTGCAGTGGTCACCATGGCCCATTTGGCTGCCAAACAGACCTGGAATCGCTCCGATTCCCGCTATTCTGCCAAGTGGTACATCCTGTACGGTCTTTACCAACGGGGCTTCACCCGCCAATAGATCATCGACCTGTACCGGTTTATCGACTGGATACTCAGTTTGCCATAAGATGCCCGCCAGCGATTCTGGAAAGAACTGTCCAATCTTGAGGAGCTAAAGAAAATGCCTTTCATCACGAGCGTGGAACGTATTGGTATAGAAAAAGGCATGCAGATCGGGGAGCAGAGAGGTACAGCTACCGTATTGCGTCGTCAATGGCAACGACGCTTTGGCGTTTTGCCTGAATGGGCTGCAACCCAAATTATGGAGGCTGATCTTGCCACTCTGGAAACATGGACTGACCGGGTGCTGGATGCAAAAACTCTGGAAGAGGTGCTTATGACCAAAAATTGAGCCAGCCCGCTTTTTCTGCTGCCATCTTCTTGAGGGACGGCCCATCTGGCTGCCAAGCAGACCAAAGATCGGTGGGAGAGCCGCCATGCACCGGGGAACGGAAACAATGAGACGGCGGATTCCAGGGGGTGACTTGCTGGGAAAAATCCATTATAATAAAGAACAGTTTCAGAATCTTACACAATCCACTTTGCAGAATGGGTTCTCCCATGTCCGATGAGATCAAAAACCTGCTCTTGCCTGAGGTTTCGTACCGGCATCTCATTGCTGATCATCCCATGCAGGTCATGGAACTGGACCTCAACGGCACCATACTCTTTGCCAATCGTCTGGATCATGATATTGCCTCTCCCTGGCGCGAGGGACTCTCCCTTCCCTCCCTGCTCTCCGAGGAAGACCGCACAGACCTGGAAAAAGCCATCGACACCATTCGCCAAGGCAGTCGCACCGCCTACTGTCAAGTCAGCCTTGCTCACAAGGCCGGCGGGGGCATGCGCCATTTGATCCAAATTGGCCCCCTTTACTCTGGTTCTTCCAATCCTGGTCTGTTGGCCATCGTCACCCCCATTCGTACCACCCGTTCCAGCAAGCCAGACGATATCGTTCACCCCGCCACCATTCGCAGCCATTTACTCACCGCACTACTCTCCAACGAAACCATTGACATTCAGATCGATAATTTGACTGATACCTTCAACACCCTGCTCCTGCCCTTCCCTCCCCGCCCCGCTGGAAGCAGTGGCCCAAAACAGGAGCAAGATTTCCTACCCGGCAGCTATCTGGGTTCCATGACCCACTTGCTTCTATGCCCATTGGAACCAGCCTATGGCAACGTGCGTATTCGCAAGGCCAACGAAATCACCCTCACCTTTCATTCCGAAGATGACGCCTTTCGTGGTCCGGTCACCTTTCATCAAGTTATGGCCGGGCAGGACGGTCACGCACTGAAAACCTCTTTTCCCCAAGTCCTGGAACCCTTCAAACGGCGACAGTCCAAACGGGTGCGCGTTCCCATGGGCATGAGCATTCGCCTTTTGATCAATGTGGAAAACGGTCGTACCCTGGACACCCTGCTGGGAGATATCAGTGCCTACGGCCTCTCTTTCTTCTATCCCCAGGGCATGGACCCTCTCACAAGTAATACTGAAGTCAGTCTCAACCTCAATATTTCCGGTAACCGATTCCTTGAATTGCATGGCGTTATCTGTAATCAACAAACCTCCCGCGATGGCAGCAATCCCTATGCCCTGCGCAAAAAAGGTGGTGTGGAATTTTACCCCTTAGCCGATAACGAAGCACAAGACCGCCTTAACGTCTTTCTCGACCGCCTTGATAAAAATTTCAAATTTTTCCTGGAAAACAAACAGAAGAAGTATGCCTTTTAATCAGGCATAAAGCGGGAACCACTCCATGACCATTCAAAACCTTACCCATACCATGCATGCTGAGCATATGGTGATCAAAGAATTGATCTCCGAGCTTGGCAACCATAACCTTCTCACCCACGAAGGCCGCCAAAAGTTGCTGGTATTGGAGGATTTGCTCATCAACCATTTGCAAATGGAAGAGACCCAGTTCTACCCCCTGTTGTACCAACTGAGCCAGCACCAACCCACCGCCAACCACATCGTTCAAAGCCTGCACCAGTCCACCTGCCCCCTTTCCATGGACATGCTCTATTTTTTCCAGCAATTGCATAACCAGGAAGAGGAACCCGCCGTTCTGCAAAACCATTTTGCCACCATCGTCACCACCTTCCACGAACGCATGGCCCTGGAAGAGTACCAGTTGATGGAATTGTTAAACCAACTGGCCCAGGCTGAATGATGTTGATTCTACTTGTTGACCGTGGTAAAATGACTGTCAGGGATAGGAATGCCATATTTTTTAGGATAGGATCTCTGCCATGACCGCCATCACCTTTGATACTCTAAAATACGCCAATCGTCTCAAGGATGCTGGTGT
>JADFXB010000157.1 GCA_015233935.1 Magnetococcales bacterium
CCAACCAGGCATGGTCAGCCTCACCGGACTGTCTACTTTGGTCGATGCCCTCTATGCCTCTGGCGGTGTCACCAAAATGGGTTCTTTACGCAATATTACCCTGCAACGAGAGGGCCAGGCCCCCGTTATCCTGGACACCTACGACCTGCTCATGAATCGCCCGACCACCCCCATCCCACTGTTACGAGAGGGAGATCGGGTCGTTGTGCCAACCATTGGTCAGACTGTGGCCGTTACCGGTGAGGTCAAACGTCCAGGCATTTTTGAACTGCGCCACCCTGAAGAAGGCGTGACCCAAAACCTACTGGAATGGGCAGGCGGTCCATTGCGGGCACGGGGAACAAAACTGCAAAAGCAGACACTGGATAAAATAGGTCGGGAAATTTTTGAAATCATTCCCCAGGACGCGTCAAGTCATTTTGGCGACAGTGACATTCTTACGGTACGCATGATCAGTAATCGTGCCATGGATTTGGTCAAACTAGGGGGAGAAGTCCGTGTGCCAGGCGAATATCCCCTGGCGTCGGCCAACAGCATCCATGAATTGATCGGTCGGGGCAGTACCGCAGAAAATGTCATTGGTCTGCGGGCTTATTTGCCTTTTGCTGTGTTACAAAACTATGACCGGGTTACCGGCATCCCCTCCTATCGATCATTCAACCTTCAGGAGATCATCCGTGGCGGACAAGATATACCCCTGAAGGATAAAGACCATGTACTGGTTTTCTCTGAGGATGATATCAAATTTCTTTCTTCCAACATGTTGCAAACGGTCCTGGCCACCCAGTCTTTCCAGGATATGGCAAAGAAAGGCGATGCAACGGCAGAAGCACCGCCCAAGACTCCCTGCAAAAGTCTGACCGAATTAGCGGGCTTATTGGGCAACTCCCAGGAAGGACGGCTCTCCAGAGCCATTCAAATTGCCAAAGTTGATCGGGAATCCTCCCGCAGCGAGGCGGATACCTGTCCAAAAATATATGAAGATAACCCTTATCTTCTCCCCTTTGTGTTGGAGCATGTCTCTGCCATTCTGGGTGAGGTGCGCCGTCCTGGCAACTATCCTCTGATAGGTAAGGTTTCCCTGCAAACCCTGTTATCCCTAAGTGGCGGGGCGACCAGAGAGCACAATCCGGCCCGCGTGGAAGTGCATCGCAATGTTCCAGGGGCACGTGGTAAAGAAGAACTGGAACGCATCCACATCAATTTGCAAAAAACGGCTGCCTCTTCCATTTCTTTGCAAACGGGAGACATTGTCCAAGTCTATCCCAAAGAGGTTCATGCGGTAACTTTGTCCGGCCATGTACGGTATCTCGGCAGGCAAGACCTATCTTCGGCCTCAAGCGTGGCAAAATTGATTGGACGCGGGCGTGTCGCAGAAGATGTCCTGTTGACGGGAGCCTATCTCCCATTTGCCGCCATCATGTCTTACAATCCGGTAACCGGCGTTCCCAGCTTCCAAGCCTTCAACCTCCAGGATGTTGTGCAAGGTCACCATGACGTTCCCCTGCGTCACCGCGATCAAGTGGTGGTCTTTTCAGAAAACGATATCCGCTTTCTGTCATCCACCGCCTTGCAGAGAGTTCTTGTTACCAGGGCCTATGCGGAGGTCATGAAGGAGGAAAAAGCCATCGAGGGTAAGGAACCTTTCAAGATCCCGGCAATGGCATCGTGCAAAAGCCTGCGAGAGTTGGCTGAATTGCTGGGCAGTTCCACAGAGGGGCGGTTTTCCAGAGCCATCCAATCCGCTCTGGCTATGGAAAATGAAGGTGTCGAAACCGCAGTGAAGTGTCCTGCCATTTATGAAGCTAACTCCTATCTGTTACCCTTTGTTCTGGAGCATATTGCCGCCATCACGGGTGAGGTCAGACGACCTGGTAACTATCCCCTGATCGACCGCATTTCCCTGGAGACATTGGTCTCCCTGGGCGGTGGTTTTACCAACGAGCATGATCCAGCGCAAATAGAAATTGATCGGGATACCACAAGGACCGTCGGCAATTCCCTCTCCCGTTTGCAAGTCGATCTGAAAAAAAAGGCTGCCAGTGACATTCCTATCCTACAAGGCGATGTGGTGCAAATCCGCCCCATGGAGACCAACCGGGAAAAACGGGGGGTGACTCTGGTAGGTGAGTTTGCACGGCCAGGCTATTTCGACATCCGGCGAGATGAGACACTTTCCAGCGTAATTGAAAGAGCTGGCGGTCTGACAGAGCAGGCCTATCCCATGGGTGCTGTCTTTTCCCGCGAACAGATGAAAAATGAGGAAACAAAACAGCTTGCCCGCTATGTCCGCGACCTTCAGGATGCCATGATGGGCATTATGCAAAGCGGCACCCGCTCCCAAGCAGGATCGGAACAAGGTGTGGTAGCGGCGGTCAACAGCCTTATCGCCCAGACCAAAGGAACCAAACCCATTGGTCGTATTGTGGTTGAGGCGGATCCCACCATTCTTTCAGTACAGCCAGAACTCGATACCATCCTGATGGGGGGCGATATTATCTACATGCCCAAGCGCACCAACATCGTGATCATCATGGGTGAAGTGCTTAGTCCGGGTGCATTTATTTTCTCACCAGGACTGAAGCCGGATGATTACATTCAGAAAGCTGGTGGTATGCGCGAATTCGCCGATCAGAATCGCATTTTCGTGGTCAGGCCTGATGGAACAGCACAACCGCTTCGGCTCTCCGCCTGGAACTATTCAGCCACCAATATTCCCCCCGGCAGCACCATCGTGATACCGCGCGAAGTCAAAATGCCGGTTGATTTGCTGGCCCTAACCCAGGCGTTGTCCAGCGTTGTGAGCAGTATGGCCATATCCGCCGCCTCCATAGCCACCATCCAACGTTAACTTTGTTTGTTGCCTGGGCAGAATTCTGCCCAGGCAACACGTTGCGATTTCCTGAAGGATTGAGTAGGGATTCATGCGGCTTTCCTCCCCCAAGGCTACCTATAGACAGCAGCTTACGCTCCTGGCATCCGCCTTGGCCATGGTCGGGGGGCAGTTGGAAGCTGCCGAAACCGCTCCCTTGCGCCATCATCCCTGGTTTGACGAAAACGGCGGCATAGGACTCATGCAAACCCCCACTGCGCGTTTTTCCGACGATGGGGAGGTTGGGCTAGGGTTAGCAAGGAACTATCCCTACGACAACTATTTTGCAACTATCCAATTTTTTCCATGGATGCATACCACCTTGCGCTATGTTGATGTACTGAATGTCTTGTACGACCCCAACAATTCATTTGGATTCAACAGTCAACAAAGCCACAAATCCCGTGCACTGGATTTTAAATTAAGATTGTTTAAGGAAACAGAATATTTTCCGCAAGTATCCCTTGGTTTACAGGATTTCTTGGGAACTTCTCAGTTTTCCAGTGAATATCTGGTGTTCGGCAAACGTTGGTATGATCTTGATTTCAGTTTAGGTTTGGCCTGGGGGCGCATGGGTAACCGGGGTGATCTGCCCAATCCCCTGCGACTGTTGAGCGGTCATTTTGACAACCGTGTCACTAATGGTGGAAAAGGTGGTAAACCCAGTGTCGGGCAATGGTTCGCCGGGAACGATATCGGCCTGTTTGGTGGGGTACGCTATGATACCCCGGTGAATGGTTTGAGCTTGATGCTTGAACTCGAAGGGAATGATTACCAGAACGAACCCTTCCAAAACAATCAGAATGTCAAATTTCCCGTCAACGTCGGTATGCGCTATCGCTTGTGGGAAGGGTTGGATCTGGGGGTCAATTTTGAACGGGGCAATCGTGCAACCATGAGCCTCGCACTTCGCACCAACCTTAACCAGAATAAAGGCATTCCGAAATTTTTTGACCCACCCCCAGAACCTGTCAAACCTCGCTCGGATGCCATAAAAGCGATGTCGCATGATCAAGCTCAAACCCTATTCCAGGAGCTGAAACAAAAAGAAAATATCACGGGACACCGTCTATTTGTAGATCCCCAAAAATATAGGGCACGATTGGAGAAGTCGGGCGGGAAATACCCTTTCCCGCAAACCCTGGGGCGCACAGCCCGCATCATGGCCAACAATCTGCCCAAAAATATCGAACTGTTGGAAATGACCACCCTCAATGAGGGAATACCTATCTCTCAGATCGGAATATGGCGCAAGGATCTGGAAAAGGCCCAACGCCATCAAAGCTCGCCTGAAGAAATTCTTGCCAGGGCAAAAATTGAGCGGGGGGGGCAGCCCGACTGGCAGGGAGACGTTTTTATCAATGAAAATGACAACCATGGCATCCATTTCTTTATAGAGCCTGGTTATAGACAGCACATGGGTGGACCGGAACAATTTTATTTTTACCAGCTTTATGCACGGATTGGTTTGGATGCAGACTTGCACGCCGGTTTGTCCGTCACCACCCAGATTGCTGTGGATGTTACCAACAATTTTGATGGCATGAAGCTGCCCTCCGATAGCGTACTTCCCCATGTACGTAGCGATATCCAGCAATATTTGAAACATGGTCAGACAGGTATTTTTTCTTTGCAGGCAGATCAACTCCTGGAACTGCCGGGTTCCTGGTATGGACGCATTAGTGCAGGTTTGCTGGAAGAGATGTTTGCAGGTATTGATGGAGAACTTCTCTATGCACCCTCCAACCAATCCTGGGCGGTGGGGATCGATTTGAACTGGGTCAGGCAACGGGATTATGACATGATGTTCGGGTTACAGAAATACCAGGTAGCCACAGGACACCTTTCCTACTACCAGCAACTGCCTTTCTATGACATGCTCGCCAAAGTGCATATGGGACGTTATCTGGCCGGGGACAAGGGTGCAACCTTCGACCTTTCCCGTCGATTTGACAACGGCGCGGTGGTAGGAGGATTTTTTACACTGACCGATATTCCAGCAACCACCTTTGGTGAAGGCAGTTTTGACAAAGGAATATACCTCACCATTCCTTTGGACCTGTTGTTACCAACCTCCACCAACCGCACGGCAGGGTTTGCCTGGCGGCCACTGACCAGGGATGGTGGGCAGCGACTGGGAATCAGTAAACCCCTCTACGACGTTGTCACCGCAGGGCGCATCGACCATGTGATACACGAGTGGGGTAAATTCTTAAAGTAGGGGTTCCTCACGACTTTATACTGCGGTCTTTTTTGCCTTCGTAAAATGGTCCCAATAATCTAAATTATATATAAGCTTTGGACATTCTCAACCATAGGGATAAAAAATGAGCAATGTTCTGAAGCCGTATCCGGGTAAATTCAAAGCTAGGGTGGCTTTGGCCGCCATATAAGGGGGAATAAACCGTTGCCCAGTTGGCCATCCGGTTCAGCATTCACCCGGCGATTGTAATCAATACTGACATACTGGGATAAATGTTGGCTCAAAAGAGTTATGGGTTGCTATTCCAGCTGATCGTGGTAAAAAAGTGTTCGCTGTTTTGGCACATTTACGGACGATCTCCAGATAGGCCTGCACAGCCGTTGGCTGACAGCAATCAGAAAAAGCCCATCAAGAAATAAAGAAGTGGATATTTTTCTCCTATTATTAATGTTTGACAGCGTAAGCGTAGACATGACAGCTATTGAAGGAATCAGTGCAACGACTGCATGCATTCTATTATCAGAGGTAGGAATCAATATAGATCTTATTCCTACTTCTGTGTATTTTGCAAGCTGGCTATTTTTATGTCCAAATCATGAAATATCAAGCGGCAGGGCATGACTCAACCGCACCAAACGAAGCGCAAATAGGGTGGCATCAGCTCTACGCATGGCAGCAGGATCTGTACAACTTAGCAAGACTTGGCTTGGCGCATTTTTTCGCAGTAGCACGGGACGCGCTGGTGCAACCGTTGCGGTCATAGCCACAGCTCACAAACTGGCTCGGTTGGTATATAGCCTGTTGAGGCATGGTACGGCCTATACTCAACAGTCTCTTGAGGGATATGAAAATCACTATCGAACCCAACAGCGCAATAATTTGATCAAAAAGGCTAAACAGTTGGGTTTGCAGCTTGTCCGGCTGAAGTCAATGCTCCCTGAAGGGCGTTAGTTGGAAGCAGTGCCTACCTCCGTTTCAACCAATCACTCCTCCTACCATTGCTTCTGCATAGAGTCAATGAGAACATCAAAAAAAATTTAAGTTTTTTGTTCGGATCTTCCTTCTGTGAAAATGTTATCTTGACAAAGGGGGCCACTTAAATTTTCGTTAGTGCCTATCCTAACTCTAACAGTGAATGTCAGATTAAGTCTAGCCTATTTCAATTAATTCAACCCTTTTAGAATCATTAGGGTAAGTGATGCATCCCTCCCTCGAAGAAAAGGGGGTTTATACCAATAATGGTTCTAATGTAGCATATTGGGTATCTATTCCCCCCCAGCATCTGGCAGAATGGTGGTGTGGATGTGTGATGATCGATATACCATGAAATCAGGCATTTTTCCAAAGAACAGGTCTTTCAGAGCCTGATTTGCCGAGACACCGTTTATTTCGGCATGTTGAAAGGAAACTTCGGACGCTGCCGCAAATAGCGGCACCATCCAGGGATCGGAAGCCCCCGGAGATTTTCTGGTGGACCTTGGTCATCCTGATGTCATTCTCAGCTTGGTTGTTTGTGAATGGTACATGGGGATCATCCAGAAGCAGCAAGACGGTCTGCTCATGTTCCCGCAGTCGCTCCAAGAGGTTTCTTCACTTGCTGCGTTTGAGTCTTCCTCTTTTGCCGTTGCGATTCTCTTCATTGGGTGCATGCCTGAACCGGATTGTGGATTTGGATGGTGAACTAAGAAAAGCCATGCTATTGCGGCATGGAATATCCCACAGAGATATTGCGAAAAGTTATCTTGCTCTGCTATGCCAGGGCAAGAGCGATTTTGAGGCCATTCCCCCTTTTCGCCAGGACGTTATTTTCAAAAAACCCTTGAGATCGAAAATGTGCCGTCCATTTCGCGCATGTGCCAGCGTATGGATGAAGGGGCAGATAGAACCAAGGCCGCATAACCCATGTTTATCAAATTAAGTCTTGACAAGTACATTTATTTCTGGCCACCACGTAGCCGATCCAAATAAAGAAAGACCACCGGAGTAGTATAGAGGGTCAATATCTGGCTTACCAATAGACCACCCACAATGGAAATTCCCAGGGGCTGGCGCAACCCCGCCCCCTCCCCACTCCCAAAAGCCAAAGGCAAGGCTCCAAACAGGGCTGCCAGGGTGGTCATAAGAATGGGACGAAAACGCAATACGCTGGCCTGTTGGATCGCTTGTAAGGCGGGAAGATGATCCCGCCTTTGCAGAATCAAAGCAAAATCAATCATTAAAATGGCGTTTTTCTTGACGATGCCAATCAACAAAATCACCCCGATCAAGGCGATAATGTTGAATTCGCCATGGGTCATCAACAAGGCCAACAGGGCACCCACCCCGGCAGAAGGCAGGGTGGAGAGGATGGTTATGGGGTGAATGGTGCTCT
>JADFXB010000158.1:0-2778 GCA_015233935.1 Magnetococcales bacterium
AAGATGGAAGAAGAAGGCAGCATCGGCCACAACCTGCAAGTGGATGCCATGGGTGTGGATGATGAAAATTTTGTGGATGTCACCGAACGCATCTATTTGGAAAAAATGGCCCTTTTTGCCAGGACGTACTCCTGATGTGGGATGGATTCGCAGAATCTCCCTTTTTTGATATGGAACGCCAAGCCTGCGAAGAAAATGGGGTGCGGGTGGAAGTGTGTGAGCAGTTGCTTATAGATGGCATGCTTGATCACGAACATGTTCGCATCTTTAAACCCGATGCCTGGTTTTCTACCAAGCACATGGCCAAACCACCCAAGTCCGTTGACTGTATGGTGATTGTCAAAAATAATAGCAATGAGGCCATCATATGGTTTATCGAAAATAAAGATATCAAATCACTCGATAGTATTAAATTTGATGATGTTATTGAAAAATTTCGAGAAACCAGCCGGTGGGCTGAAAGTGTACTCAATGAATTTCTGACAGAAATTCATCTAAAAGAAGTTCGAGCTTATTTTGTCACAACTCTCTATAAACATCTCCCTGAAGAAAAATGGAATAAGCGAATCAAGGATTCATCATTAATTCGTTTTTCTCGCCACTCTAATAAAATACCCTTTGCCAATGGTTATTTTATGATCCAACCCCTACCCTCTCCCCAGGAAATATGCTACTGACAAAGAGGGAGTAACCGACTTCACCGGACCCTTAAATCATGCGTCTTGCCTTTGTAACGGGTAAACTCGTCAACTCGGGAGGAAACCGGGATTGCCTGGAAATGGTGCACTGGCTGCAAAGTCGTGGGCATCTTTGCCATCTCTACACCACCTCGACCAGCAAGCCGGATTGGTATGAACACCCCATAGAGGTTATTCATGCTCCCTTTGGACAATTGACCGCCCAGCTTGCAGGTAAAAATTATGACCTGATTTTTGGACATCAATGGATCGGCGGCCTCCATTTATCTCAATCGATACCCGCCGCCAATGGTATCTATGTTTATACCAGTTTTGATCCTCTGTTGATCTCTTCCTTTTCATTACAAGAAATTATCTCATTATACAGGCACTTTCCCCGCCATTTGGCCAATAGTCCTGTCACTGCTGCTCTGGCTCAATCCGTTGCACCAAAAGCGGAAATTCATATTCTGCCTGCATGTGGCCATTACCTGGCCATGGCCCCTTTTCGCCAAACCAAGCATCGTCGTCCCCCTCCCTGGCGGGTGGGAACCATCATTGCCTACCCAAACCCAGTTAAAGATGTGCCGTTATTGCAGGATACCTTTCGTGAATTAAAGCGTCGCTACCCCACCATGGAGACGGTGATCATTCACGCACTTCTGCCCACGGTGCCAGAGGCAGACCGCATGTTAAACCCACCATGGGAAGAAAAATTACGGGAGCTGGCCTCCTGGGATCTCTATCTGCACACATCCTATTTCGAGTCTATTCCCCGTGCCCCTTTGGAGGCCATGGCGGTAGGGGTGCCGGTGGTCGCTGCTAACTCTTTGGGCATTGCAGTCTATGCCAATGCCCATAACGCCGTCGTCCTGGACGCTCCCTCACCGACCACCCTGGCCGACCAAGCCGCTGCCTTGCTGGAAGATCCCATGCGCTGGCAGAACCTTGCAGAAGCTGGCCTTCGCACGGCCCAAAATTTTGATTGGCAGCACACAGGCCCCCTGTTGGAAAACACCCTGTGGCGGCTTATTCATCAACAACCACCGGAACCTGTTCTGGTGGATCCATTTCCTTATTTTTATCAAGCCGCTCGACTTGCACGGATGCAGAAACAGTTTGAACTGATGATCCCCCTGTGCCAGTACGCCCTGGCCCATTGCACCACCAGCGGGCAGGTGATCCAATCCCTCTTGCTGCTGGCTCACCTCCCCCAGGGGCTTGCCCTCACCCTGGTGATGGATCTCCCACTGGGTGAAACCTTTTTCCACCGCTGGTTGCAACCCTGGCTGCAACTCTCCAGCCTTCAAAGGCAAGCCATCGGTCTGCAAGAATGTTTCACCTTGTTGTTGCAGGCTTTGAAGGAGACGGCCCCTGCTTTGTCAGCCCAGCAGACAGAGGAAAACAACCAACTGTATGAGGAAGCCTGCCGGGCCTATACCGTTCGCCAGCTACAACAAGCAGAAGATTTGTGTTATAAACTCATCACACAGAATCCTTGTGACCAGGATAGCTGGCATTTATGGGGCATTCTGGTCATGGAACAGGATGCCCTCTCCCGTGGGGAAGCCATGTTTATCCTGGCCCTTTCTCTGGGCCAGGCCCACGCCCCCTATTTGGAATCCCTGGCCTGGCTCTATCTGCGGCAGGAAAAATGGTCCGAGGCCCTGCAAACCGCCAAGCAGGCCCTGGACAGGGGAAACAATCTGGTGGAAGCACGCTACGCGCTGGCCATTGCCTGCCACAAATCCGGTGATTTGAAGGCCAGCCTGGCAGCCTTTTGGCAAGCCATCCAAGCCCGTCCCAACCATGGGGAGGCTATGTATTCCCTGGCAGTGGATCTTTGCAAGGCCGGTCACCTGGTGGAAGCCAGCAAGCTGTTGGCGGTGGTGATCCAACTGAATCGTCACCATTTGCCAGCCCTGCTTCTCCAAGGTCAACTGCTGATCCATGGTGGCCAATACCAACAGGCCACCACCCTGTTAAAGTTCGCACTGGCCACCGCAGAAGCCAACCTGACCCGCCAGCCCAACAATCCGGATTTGTCCCAGCTATTGGCAGGCATTCGTCATGAATTGGCCAGGTCAGAACAAATGCGGGC
>JADFXB010000158.1:2876-7418 GCA_015233935.1 Magnetococcales bacterium
TTTGCCCCTCTTAACCTTGGCAGCAATTATTTATTGGTTTGTTCCACTTAAAAAGAGTGCCCTTTCTGCGGCTCTGCGTGTAACCAGGCCAGGAAGGCTTTGTTTGACACCGTTGACAGTGCCCTTGTTCCACACGGTAAATTGATCTGCCGCAGCCAAATAATCCCCCCCGTTTAAATCTTTGAGGAGGGTACTGGACGCTAAATTTCCGGTGCCGATATTGTAGGCTAAACTGACCAACGCGCCGAATTGATCATCGGAAACAGGAACCTTCACAAGTTTGGCAACCTGATCGCCAAAGGTGGCCAGGTCATTGGCTAGCATTTGGTCAGCTTCTTCCTGGGTAATGGTACGGCCATTGGCCACATCGGCGGCGGTAACCCCCTGGGTGTGTCCATAACCAATGGTTGGAATATGGGCGGGGCAATAGTAGGCCGTAAGCTTGCAACCTTCGGCATTTTTGACCAGATCAACGGCGGCTTGGCAAACTTGACGGGACATTGTTTTCTCCTATTGAAGGACCATTGTTGTTTACACCATCATAGAATCATAATAATACATTGGAGAGCGCGAATATTTTAATATTAATTTTTTAAAGAAGCGTCAAGGGCTTTTTGCATACCCTTCTCAATCTATAGAATTTTTTCATTTTAATATTATTTGACAGCCTGGACAAAAATAACCGCTCCGCCCCCCCTGCTTGAACGTCTCCACCACCCCCCCACACCGATAACAAGGTTGCCCTGCCCGCCCATAAACCTGCAACTGTTGCTGAAAATAGCCCGGCCTTCCCTCCTGGTTGCGATAATCTTTCAGGGTAGTGCCCCCTTGTTGGATGGCCGCCGATAACACCTGCTGAATGCCCGCCACCACCCGCTGCCAATGGGATAAGGTCAACCCGGCTACCGGTTGCCTGGGATTTAAAGCTGCCTGAAAGCAAATTTCCGATGCATAAATATTGCCGATGCCCACCACCCGATGGCTGTCCATGAGAAATTCCCGCAAGGAAACCCGACGACCTGCCGCCAACTCCAACAAGGCTTCCCCGTTGCACGCATCCGACAACGGCTCCACTCCCAAATGAGCAAGCAGAGGGTGATCGGAAAGGGGGTGGTCAGGCCACCATAAAATGGCCCCAAAGCGACGCGGATCCTGTAACCGCACACAGGAACCATCGGACAACATCATATCCACATGGTCATGTTTGCCCGCCGGTGGGGGAGAGTCCAGCCAGCGCAAAACCCCCGACATACCCAAATGAAAAATCACCCCTCCCTTTTGCAACACCAGGAGCATATATTTTCCCCGCCGTTGCAAAGCCAATATCCGTTGCCCTGTGGCAAGCTGGTTCAACGCCTCAACTGGAATGGGCCAACGCAACTGGGTACGGCGAAACACCCAGGCATCAATCTTCTTTCCCACCAATAGGGGAGACAGACCACGACAGATGGTTTCCACTTCCGGCAGTTCAGGCATGGTTTTCCTGGCCATAAAAATGCTTTACCGTTGCAATATGGACCACCTTGAGTAACACTGGTGGACATTCCTAAAGAGCCTGTAACCCTTCGTTCTACAGGATAGCTCATGAACCTGATGGATTTTATCTGTCGTATTCCCCTCTTTCAAAGTTTATCTCTCGGCGAAAAACGACGCATTGCCGAATCAGAGAAAACCTTCATTCGTTTTGATGCCGGGGAGTTTGTCATCCGGGAGGGTGCCAACAGCAGCGGCTTTTTTGTGTTGATTTCCGGTACGGTCAAGGTCACCCGCAACGATTTGCCCAACAAGGTCATCGCCTTGTTGCGGGCGGGGACCATTTTTGGGGAAATGGCCTTTTTAACCGGTCAACGTCGTTCCACCAACGTCATTGCCAACGAAGACGGGGTGGTGGTGATGAAGTTGGACAATCAGGTGATGGCACAAATGAGCAGTGAATTGCGGGATAAGATCAAAGACAAATTGATCGAACTCCTGGTGAAGCGACTCAATCAGATGAACGATGCCCTGATACGCCGCTCTTTGGATGGGGTTCCAGGGCCGAATACCAAACCTGGCCCAGCCACCCAGCCTGGTCCCATGGATGATTTTGTGGTGGAACATTCGACTAAGAATTCTTGACAGAAATACCACACATTTTCAAAAATTTGGCCAATTCCTCCCTTGCCAGATCAAACTCGAAATCATCAATCCACTGGGCCATTTTATGGAGCGCATGCTCCCCACGATTTTGCAGGATGGCTTGCAATTCACCCACCCCTTCCCTGGACTTGACCATCCCTTTGGCCAACATACGGTCCAGCTCCCCGGCAATTTCCTGAACCCGCTCTACCTGCTCCAAGGTTAATTGCAACACAGGCGCACTCTCAGCCAGAACCTTTTTCCCCTCTTCCCCTTGCAAAACCGTCAAATCCTGCAAAACGTTACCCAATTCAGAAACAACCTGTTCTGCCAAAGCTTGCTCCACTTTCCCTTGCAAATACGCCCCCTCCAACTCCTTGACCAACCTGTTCAACTCCATGGCCCCAATGGAAGCCGCTACCCCCTTAAGAGTATGAATAAACCGAGCCGTATCCCCATTGGTGGGAGCCTGGAGCAAGGCAGGCCATTCAAAGGGTAACTTTTGGTAGTTTTCTTTAAATTTCAATAAAATATTCACAAACAGCTTTTTGCTTCCACCCATATTGTGGAGACCAACCTGCAAATCAATGGTGCGCAACAAAGACAAGGCATCCTCTTTTTGCAAAACCACTGGCCGCTCATGGTGTTTGCCAACCGGCAACCATCGTCGCAATACCGCAAAAAGCTGAACAGGATCCATGGGCTTGGTCAGATAATCGTTCATCCCCACCGCCAGACATTTTTCCCGATCACCAGCCAACGCATGGGCCGTCATGGCAACAATGGGCAGAGCAGGCGCAAAGGTGCGAATGATTCGTACCGCCGCCATACCATCCATCACCGGCATTTGCACATCCATGAGGACCAAATCAAACACCTGGCTCTTGACAGCCTGGACGGCTTCCTCCCCATTGCCCGCCACCTGCACCAGTAATCCATGACTCTCCAACAACTCAACAGCCACCTGCTGATTGATTTCATTATCTTCCGCCAACAAAATCCGCCCACCCAGCATGGTCTGGATCACATCCCCCTCCCGTATATGGTCGGTATGGATCCCCACCTTTTGCTCCTCATTGGCTTCCACATCGCTTGCCAACGCCAACCAGACATGGAAGGTGAAAAGACTGCCCTTGCCCTCTTCACTTTCCAAACCGATGGAACCATGCATCAATTCCACCAGCCGCTTGGAAATGGACAAACCCAAACCAGTCCCCCCAAATCGCCGGGTGGTGGAACTGTCCGCCTGGTAAAAGGGGGAAAACAACTGGCTCTGTTGTTCCCGACTCATCCCTATACCCGTATCCCGCACCGACACGCCCAATTTTATCTGGTTCTGCCGCTGCTCCATAAGGGCGAGTGCCACCGCAATTTCCCCCTTTTGGGTAAATTTAATGGCATTGTTAACCAAATTGGTCAAAATTTGCCCCAAACGAACCGGATCCCCCAGCAAACGATCCGGCACTTCCGCTGGATGGGAATAATGGAGCTGAATCCCCTTCTCTTCCGCCTTCCCACCCACCATGGCCAAAATATCCCCCACCAGAGCATCCAGGGAAAAGGGGACTTTTTCCAAGGATAACTTGCCCGCCTCAATCTTGGTGATGTCCAGAATATCGTTGATAATATTGAGCAATATATTTGAGGATATTTTTATCTTGCCAAGATAATCCTGTTGCTTGGGGGTGAGGGAGGTCTGCTGCAACAGATGGCCCATGCCGATGATGGCATTCATGGGGGTGCGAATTTCATGGCTCATGTTGGCCAAAAAGTCGCTCTTGGTGCGGCTGGCCTTTTCCGCCAACTCCTTGGCCGCCAGCAGGGCTATCTCTCCCTGCTTACGCTGGATGCCCAAAGCCAACTCATTGGCAATAGCCGCCATGGCATGCTTCATCACGGAAGTATAGGGTTGCCGGGAAAACATCACCACCACCCCCACCAACCGCTCTTCCACCAGCAACGGATAACCGGCAAAGGCCACTAACCCCTCTCGCACCACCCAGTCTGCATCGTGCGTAAAACCATCTTCTTGCAACGGATTGGTCACTTGGGATTTCTTCGTCAAGGCAATCCGACCGATGGTGTCCGCCCCCACAGGTATACGAAGCAAAGGACCATCCAAATGGCTGAAAAGACCGGAACTGGCATGCAGGATCAAGACATTTTCTTCTTCATTCATTAGCCAGATACGGGCAAGGGCCACCTCCAGTTCCTGAACGATGATATGGGTACAAGATTGCAAAATATCGGTCAAAGGTGAGGAACCAATCAATTCCGTATCGATGGCCGCTCGGGTTTTTGCCAGGCGCAAATGTTCATTGATCAACAAATCCGCCTTTTTCCGCTCACTGATGTCCACCACCGAGCCAACAAACAACATGCGCTCTTCCACCATGGTCATGCCCACGGAAAGCCACATGGGAA
>JADFXB010000159.1 GCA_015233935.1 Magnetococcales bacterium
AAAAAACGCGGGCAACCCCGTTACTGGCGACGTTGGATATGGTTCAATGTGGATGTTCAGTATCCTCCCGGCAAGGTAATCCAGATCGTCGAGAGTTCTTTGCAACAAGCCAATATTGCCACCATGGCCCAATCACCGGCCCCCAATTGCATTATCATGAGTTTTGAAAGTGGCTATAACCGCTATGCCGTGCGGTACTGGCTCACCGATTTGCAACCCGATGATCCCACCGATAGTCAGGTGCGCAGTCATGTCTATGCAGCCCTTGAACGGGCAGGCATCTCCTTGGCCTTGACCCAACAGGCCATGTATATGGTACAGGAAAGCAGCAAGCGGGAAAAACGGGTACGCGCTCAGCAAGTCAGTCAGCATGTGGAAGCCTTGAAGCGCATCGATCTTTTCTCCCCGTTAAGTCAGGAGGAGTTGCACATTCTGGCCGACAAGTTGGTCTACGCCCCTTATCTGGCTGGCGATGTCATCACCCGCCAGGGTAACCAGGCCCAATGGCTCTATATTTTGGAAAGCGGCCAGGTGGAAATTTATCGGGAAGTTAGCGACACCCAACGGGTGGTCATGAATACTTTGGGTCCAGGCAGTATTTTTGGCGAGATGAGCCTGATGACGGGGGAACCACGCATGGCAACTGTGCGTGCGCTTACCGATGTTAGCTGTTTTCGCTTGAATAAAGATTCCTTTGAAACCATCCTCCTCTCCCGTCCCCAGGTGGTGGAGGAATTGACGGCCATCATGGTAGCCAGACAAAATCTTTTGGAACAAAGTCAGGAAAATACCAGCGAAGAAAAAGATGGGGGGCGTCGCCATACCGAAATGATTCAACGGGTGCGTCGCTTCTTTGGTCTGGATCGCTTAAGCGGGTAATCTAAAATCACGGGTTAATCCATGGGACTGTTACAAAACTACATTCAAAATAAAATCCTGGCCTTGGTGGGCATGGCCGCTTTCTTGAGTCTGGCGGGCATGGTTGTCTTCTACACCAGCCACCAGGAACGCAGCATTTTCCTCCACCAGCATAACAGCATTGGCATGCTCAATCAGAGCATCATCAAAGGGTTGACCGCTGTTATGTTGACAGGGTCCGCCGAAATTGCCCAGACCTATGCCAATTATCTCAAGGAAGGTAAGGATTTAAGCGAAGTTCAAATCATGCGCGTCGATGGGGTGGAAGCCTTTCGCGACAATAAAACCATTCGGGAGGTGAATCGTCGTATTGGGGAAGAGGAGTTTATGCCCCGTTCGGGAGAGCGTCGGGTGGTGATCATGGAGGAAAATTCTCCCCATTTGCGTCAGGCTCTGGAGTCGGAGAGCGGTATTTCCTATGAAGAGAGCAATGCTGCTGGTGAACGCTTCCTTACCTATCTAACCCCCATCAACAATGGGGAAAAGTGTTTTAAATGTCATGGCAAAGCCCAGAAGGTGCGTGGTCTATTAAAACTCTCCACCTCTCTTGCCTCAGTGGAGAGGGATGTGCATGAAACCCGTATGCAGGCGGTACGGGTTTTAATCTTTTCTCTTCTGGTGCTTTTGTTATTGACCTTTTTGTTGATTCGTCGGGTGGTGGTCCGGCCCATTCATCGGGTGACCCGTGCCATGATGGATGCCTCCCAGGGAAATCTTTCCCAGAAGGTTCCCGTCCCCGGTAAAGATGAAATCGGGCGCATGGCAGAGAGTTTCAACGACATGCTCCATCAATTGCTCAATACCTACATGGGGTTGCAACAGGAGCAGGACAAGCTTTCCACCATCATTTTGAGTGCCAGGGAGGGGATTATCGTCACCAACCGGGATGGGGTGGTGGTGTTGGTCAATCCGGCGGCAGAACGCATACTGGAAAAAACCACCGACGAGTTGATTGCGGGTGGATTTGAACAATTCATGGATGATCCCGACTTTGTGCGAACCTACCTGGCGCGGGCGGGAACCGGCATGCCGGATACCCTGGTTTATAAAAACAAGGTGGTCAACCTTTACATTTCCACCATTTGGGATGATGACAAGCGCATGTTGGGTTCAGCGGCCTTGATTCGGGATGTGACCGAGGAGAAAAAGCTGGAAGCGCAACTGCGGGAGATGTCCTTCACCGATGCCCTAACTGGTTTGCTTAACCGTCGCCGTTTGGAGGACGTGCTGGCCACCGAGTTTGCCAGGTCACGTCGTTATGGTTATACCATGACCCTGATGATGTTTGATGTGGACCACTTTAAAAAATTCAACGACACCCATGGTCACGATCAAGGGGATCGGGTTTTGCAGGCCATTGGTGCGGCCATGAGGGAGCATTTCCGCAAGACCGACTTTCCGTGTCGTTATGGTGGTGAAGAGTTTTGTGTCATCATGCCCAGTACCGACATGGATGGGGCCTATATTGCGGCGGAACGTTTCCGGGAGAAGGTGGAAAATTTGGTAATTGATGGCCTGAAGGTGACGGTTTCCATCGGTCTGGCCTGTTATCCCAAGCATGGGCAGGAGAGTGGCGAGAGTCTTATGAAGGTGGCGGACAATGCCCTTTATGAGGGCAAGAAGGCGGGACGCAACCGGGTGATTATGGCCCAATAGGGGGAGGGTGCAACCCCTCCCCCTGGTTGGGGATCAGAATTTTTTGGACACCTTGAGAACCAGGGTATCGTCGGCCCATTTGGAGCGGGCGGGGACGTAGCGTTCTGCATCTTTGTCGGTGCCATAGAGAGCGGCTTCCAGGGTCAGGCCCACCACTTCGCCACTGACACTGAGGGAGTAGTCGTTGTAGCCGTCGGGTCCATTGGCGATTTCAAAGGTTTCGCCGAAGGAGATGCCGTAGTGGCCAGCCAGGGTGACGCCCACCGGCAGGGTATAGTCCACCTTCAAGTCCACGTAGGAGGCATCACGTCCGGTGAGGCTGCCGAAAAAGTCGGGGGAGTAGGAGTACTTGGCACCCAGATTGACCCCCATGATGCTGTAGGAGAGTCCCAGATAGTACTCTTCAAAGTCGTATTGCAGGGTGGAGCGGGCACCGGGATATTCATAGTGAATGATTCCTACGTCAACCCCAAAGCCGTTGTCCCATTTTTTGGTCCAGCCGCCGTAGATATCCAGTTCAATGTTGGCTTCGTCACCATCGTCAAAATCAACGTTAGATCCCCAGGCTCCCAGGTAGAAACCGGCGTCATGGTTGGCGTCGATGCCGCCTTGGATAGCGGGGCTGCGGTCGCTCTGACTGATGCCGCGCCACACATAGTTGGAGACCAGGGCCACATTGGCCGACACTTCCACCGGACCCAACTTGGTCGCCGCCAGCACGGAACCGGGTGTTAACAGGATGGCCAATGCCAGTACGGCTGCCTTTTTCATGGGATCCCTCCATTGATAAAAATCGTTAAACGTGTAGTAACCAAAAGCAATACGGATGCCAATTGCTAAGTAATTGATAATTCATAAAAATAATATACAGGCTTGGCAGGCTGATAAAGAAACAGTGCTATAAATGACAGCAGGGTGATGAAAATATTGGCAATTTAGAAATTCCCCTGCCAAGCAAGAGGGGGGCATTCTATTAGTTCTTGTATCTTTGTGCCATGGAAATTAAGTATACTCCCCCAATTCCGGTGGGAGTTTTTCCTGCCTGAGAATGTTTAAAGGTGAGTCGGTGGCAGACGACTTATACGGCTGGAAGACAATGGGTTGTTATTAAAGCCATGATCAAGCGCATGTGCCGTTTCCCTCCTATTCAGACATTTTGGCACCTCCAGATGGTCGCCCAAGGGGTGGTATTGGGGTTGGTGGCTGGCATGAGTCTGTTGTTCCATGGTGAGGTTCGTGGCGATTTTATTATTACAGGTATTGTTACTGCTTTTGTCACAGTGGCCTTGGTTAAATGGGTTGTTTTGCGTCAAATGACAGAGGCCCTGGCCCACGAGGAGCAGGTTCGGCATCGTCTGGAGAATGAAATTGAAAGGCGACGCCAGGTTGAATTGGCACTGCGGGCTTCGGAAGAGCGGTTTCGTGCCATTTTTCAACAAAGCCCCATGAGCTGCCAGGTGCTGCGCGCCAATGGAGAGACCATCCAGGTCAATCGTTCCTTTTGCAGGTTGTGGGGTTTGGAGCTGGAAGATTTACAGAGGGTTGGATACAACATTCTGAATGATCCTGAAGCCAGGGCCAAGGGAATTATGCCTTATCTGGAGCGGGCTTTTGCCGGTCATGTGGTGGAGATTCCGGCGGCCTACTATGATCCCCAGGTGGGGGTAGGTGAGGAGATCGGTCAGGCCCGCTGGGTGCGTGCCTTTGTCTATCCCATATTGGATGATCGTGGGGCGGTGCTGGAGGTGATCTTATTGCATGACGACATCACCGGGCAAAAAATGTTGGAGGAGTCGTTGCGGCAGGCCATGGATCAGGCCGAGGCAGCCAACCAAGCCAAGAGTGATTTTCTTGCCGCCATGAGCCACGAGATTCGCACCCCCATGAACGTGGTTATTGGCATGGGTGATGTGCTGATGGAAACCGCCCTGGATGAAGTCCAGCGGGGCTATGTTGCCAGGATGCAGACGGCAGGCAACAATTTGCTGGAGTTGATCAACCAAATCCTGGACTTCTCCAAGATTGAAGCAGGATTAATGTATATCGTCGATGGACCGATGCAATTGGCGGTGGTACTCAAGGAAGTGCATGATCTGTTGCGCGTGGTGACCCTGGGCAAGGGGTTGGAGCTGAAATTCCACATGGATGAGAGGGTTCCAGCATGGATCATGGGTGACTCGCTACGCTTGAAGCAGGTACTGTTCAATTTATTGGGTAATGCCATTAAATTTACCAAACAGGGTTTTGTCCAGGTGGCTGCGGAAGTGGTGGAGGGAGAAACAGCCATGCTGCATCTTACGGTACAGGATACGGGTATTGGTATTGATCAAAAAAAATTGGATGCCATTTTTGAGGCTTTTACCCAGGAGGATGCCACCATTACCCGGCGATTTGGTGGTACGGGATTGGGGTTATCCCTTTCCCGATCCCTGGTTGGCCTGATGGGAGGAACCATCCAAGTGACCACCGCTGTTGGGGTGGGCAGTACTTTCCGCGTCATTCTGCCTGTTCGGGAGACCGCCGCACCTGCTGCTTTCGTAGAGAATAAAATGCCTGCCCTTCAGGAACAGGCCCCCATACATTCATTGCGCATTCTCCTGGTGGAAGATTCTGAAGACAATCAAATTTTGATCCGTACCTTTCTCAAGACCACACCCCACCGGTTGACCGTGGTTAATCACGGCGGGGAAGCTGTAACCAGTGTTCAGGCCGAGAAATTCGACCTGGTGTTCATGGACATACAGATGCCGGTGATGGATGGCTACAGTGCGACCCGTGCCATCCGCCGCTGGGAGCAGGAGATGGCTTTGCCCCCTCTGGCCATCATCGCCCTATCCGCCCATGCCCTGGAGGGTGAGGCAGAGCGCAGCCTGGCGGCTGGGTGCAATCTTTACCTCACCAAACCCATCAAGAAACAGCGGCTTCTGGAGGTGATTCAATTGTTTGGTGAGAGGCTTGCCATGAACAAACCAACCTCCCCCCAATCTTCCGCCAATTCAACCGAACTCCCGCCAGCGGTTTCTTCAGACTGAGGGTTGCCGAATCCGATTTTCTAGTCGCGGGTTTTCTCCCCATGGATGTGCTCTGTGAATATAATTCACCACCGTCAAAGTCAACTTTGAAATATAATAATAGATAGAGAAAAATGGGCTTGATGATAACTTGATATGGCAATATTAGCATATCATGCAATAATCATATGCTAATCTTATAAGAGTGAAACTATAATCCTTGTTCCATGATCTGTACAATTGTACCCTTCTCCTGCGAGTTATTGTAATGTCCTCGTCATCTTGCAATGGACTCCAAAACAGCCAAAACAGATAGGATGATATTTTTGATGTGGGGTTGCTGCATTTTGATAGTAAATGCTGGGTAGAATTATAATGGATGACGGTGAGAAGAAATTTATTGAATGGATGTGTAGACAATTCATCTTGTTAATAGATTGAACCCCTAAACACTGCCAGGGCCTGGCTGGAGGATGGTTGGATGGATGCAGGGACTACCGTGGTTGTTGCCAAACAAACATTGATCACGTTTGGCACCTTGTTAGGCATTGGGACATTGGGTGGTTTTCTTGCGTCTAAAATACGCATACCCGATGTGGCCATTTTTTTGCTGGTTGGCATGGCCATCGGGCCGGAGGGGTTTGCCTTGGTGGAAATTAGGGCTGATTCCGCGCTCAATCAACTGATTTTGATTTTTGGGTCCTGTTACATCTTGTTTGATGGTGGGGCGAGTTTGCGTTTCAAGGTATTGAAAGAGGTATGGCTGACCATTGTCATCATTTCCACGGTTGGGGTCTTGATCACATGTTTTGCCACCGGACTGGTAGCCTATTTTGCATTGCACACCCCGATGATTGTTGCCTTGTTGTTGGGTGCCACCCTGGCCTCCACCGATCCGGCAGTACTGGTGCCCATATTCAAACAAGTCCGGGTTAAAGATCGGGTGGCGCAAACCGTCATGAGTGAATCGGCATTCAACGATGCCATGGGGGCCATCGTCACCTTTGCCATATTAAATATTGCCCTGGGCTTGGGTACCTTCGATGTCCATGAAACCCTGTTCAAGTTTATCAAGGAAGCCGGGCTTGGCATTGTTGCCGGTGCCATTCTGGGTTATCTGGCAGCCCTCTTGATTGCGCATGAAAAGTGGTGTTTTTTGACCGAGTATGCCCCAGTGGTCACGCTCATGTCGGTGATTTCGGCCTACATGGTTACCGATGGCATGGAAGCCTCCGGTTTCATGGCGGTCTTTGTTTTCGGCCTGGTTCTGGGTAACAAAAACATATTTGGTTTCCGCATGGAACCCAATGAAAAAAAGCGCATGGAAGAGTTCATCATGACCACTTCCTTCATCATGCGCATGTTTATCTTTTTACTGCTGGGGTCCCAGGTCAGTTTCGCCCTCATGAACAAGTATCTGCTGCCTGGACTGTTGATTGTCAGTGCCTTGATTTTTGTGGCCCGGCCATTGGCGGTTTATTTATGCACTTTGCCGGACCGGAAGGCCAAGTGGGAGAGAAATGAACTGCTTTTCATGTGTTGGACCAGGGAAACGGGGGTGATTCCGGGGGCTTTGGCTGGCATGCTGGTGGGCATGAAGGCCCCTGGAGCGGAAATGATTGCCTCGGTCACCTTCCTGGCCATCCTGATTACCATTGTGCTCCAGGCCACGACCACCCGCTGGTTGGCAGGTCGCCTGGGATTGTTGGTGGAAGAACAGCCCAGGCCTCACATGGAGCATGGCAAAAGGTCCCTGCCGCCACCCGTTCCCATTCAGGTTGCCGAAACACAAGGATATTGATCCTGCTTCCCACCTGGCAGGGGGCCATGGT
>JADFXB010000015.1 GCA_015233935.1 Magnetococcales bacterium
GTATACCTATGATTGGAATGACAAGGCGGGGGAGAAGGGTCACTATGGAGCCTCCGAATTTGTCATCGACCCCAGCACTCCCGTGAAAACCTTGGGTTCCTATTCGACGGATGAGTATTGCCGCAACCCTTGAGCCAGCATCCGACCCTAAATTCCATCTCGCTGGCTGAGGTGGAATTTAGGGGGTAACTGGAGGGGGAAAGCTTGAGGTCTTCTCTATTCAGAATGTCCCAAGAATGGAGGACAGGTTTATTTTGTGTTATTATGGGCTTCCATAATAAATAAAATGGTGGAAGCCGTCAGGTTTAAGGCATAGCGAACTAGGTATTCAGGTACGGGGATAGGGTCCATACCTTGCCCGTGGGCACCGTTTTTGTTGCGGATGGTTGGGATGCCGTTTTCAAGCGCACCGATAAGGTGGTTAAATTGCGATTCCAAGTACGCGGGAAATAGGCCATTATTTCGACAAGTAATAAATAGTTTTTTTGCAGGTGCCTCACTGTCATACTTCCAACCACGAAGGTGGCATACTGTCTTCATTGTACTTTCAAAAGCCTTCAACGCCTCAACGACAGATTCTTTAAAACGTCGGTGCCGATAGTGTTCATGCGCCTTTAAAAATTCTTCATTAGCCCCCTTGAATTTTGAGTCTCGTAAAACGGCTAATACTGGTTTAACTGCCTCCGCATGGATAAATTCGGAATCTATCCGAACGATTTGTCCAGATTCAAACTGGTAACCGACTGCATGTTCTTTGAATCGATAGTTAAGTTGGTGAATTGCATCCAACGGATCCAGCCTTCGCCTTGGAAAATGCGCTTGTGCATTATTAATCGCAAAATAGTAAATTTTGTTAAAGCAAACTTCTACCACGTCTAATGAACGTTCAATTGATTCTTCAGATAAAAAGAAATTAAATATTGAAGTATCTGGACGATTTTCTTTTCCTAAAAGATGAAATACACCAAATTCTCTACATAATATACGGTTGATATCATCATAGGTTTTATAAGCACGACAATAAATATCGTTCTGGGCATCTCCAAATGCATCGGATATTATATGTATAATTTGAACGCGCAATTCTCTTGGTAAACTATTATAATCATAAATATCTGGCAATTGGCCTTTTTCACGTTTCAAGCGTTTAGAAAATAAATCAAAGATGCTCATAAGTCTTTCCAGGAAAGGCAAGAAAGGTTATGTAGAAGACAGGATGAGATGGCTAAATCTCCTTGCACCCATACTGCACACCCTTAGACCCCAAAAACTCAATATAATCCTGGCAATCTTTTTTCTCCTTCAGGATGCCAATCCTGGCCAAGGGATTACGCTCCAGTTCGCCTAAACCATTGTCCGTGGCACAGCCGGAGAGTAGCCATGAAACCATCATAACAGCAACAACCAAGTTCCGCCGATTCATAGCCAAGCCTTTCTTAACCTATGCCATTTTGCCAAACCAAGATGAATTGAACATACCTGATTGGCACTGTCAAGAGAAGTGTTAATGAAATGGAAGATTGAAAAAATTATGACTCCAACGGCAGGGAACAAGGGGCTACTAACCTGCGGGTCACCAGTTCCTCCAATAATTTTTGCAAAGCCGCCTGGGCGGTGGGGGTGGGATCTTCCAGCTCTTGGGCAAGTTCAACCACGGTGGCCGGGGAGAGGGCGAGACGGTGCAATAACCACAAGGCCAACTCGTTGAGATAATGGGTCTGGCCGCTGCCAGGATGATAAACCATGGCCCCCTGCTGAACTGGCTCCACCAGGCAGGAAGACCAGTGGGTGACCTGCCAATACGCCATCTTCAGGGATTGCCTATCAGGGAGGTCCAACAGGAAACCGACATGGCATAATAGCCCGCAGCAGGCGGGCCGTTGGCGGAAGCCTCCCCATAACTGACTCCCGCACCAGCCACACTACCATTACCATCCACATAGACAACACACAGGTCATCCTGTTGACCATCGCCGGTGACATCGTTGCCACCCCCATAGTTGGATTCCAGGAGCATTTTAAAACGGCCTTTGGTCAGGGTAAGATTCCCGTAGGGTGGGCCGATAAAATTGGCCCCGTCGTACTCCGCAGGCACTTCATTGCGCAAACAATGTTTGGAAGGTTTGTTAGTCTCTTGCAAGTAACATTGATTCAGGCTGGAAAGGGCACGGGCCGCACCGCTTTGCAGCGTGATGACCGCTGGAAGACCAGCAATAAGACCCTTCAACAATTGCCGACGCAACGCTCCTTTGACCGCCTTTGGGTCTTGTGCATGGTCTGGTTGAGGCAAGGTCATGGATGGTTTGTCCGTTGACAAGGTCAATAAAAGGCACGGCCCAAAATGGTGTTGTGCTGAGCCTCGGTGATCTCTTCAAAACTGATACCAAAACCAGGAATTTTCATGGAGACTCCCCAGTGAATTCCCCAGCGGACAACACCGGTAATGGGTGGGGAATCGGCCAGCTCCTTTAAACGCATGGCCACCTTTTCCCCCACATTCCATTCATCCAGATAATAGATATAACAGCCGCCACGGGAGACGTTGATGGTCACCGTGCGCTCATTGACCGGTTGCAAACGCTCCCCAATGGACAACAACTGAACATTGAAAGTTATGGGTAATCTTTTTTCAAAACGGGCGCGGGCGGGGACAAAACGGCGGCATTCGTTGGTGATGAAATCCTGAATGCGCCCCGCCCCTTTGCACTGGCCATAATAAAAGGAACGAATGTTGCCCGAGTTGGCATCCCACCCCAATTGGATGACGGGAAACCGCTCCAAAACTTCGTTGACCAAATCTTTTTCTTCGTGAGGAGCCTTGATCTTGGTGGGCATGTCGATCAACACACCCTGATAAGACTCCCGCGCCAGTTTCTGATAGAGGGCATAAAACGAATCCACCACATCCATAATGACATCATCATCGTGGATATTGCTGCGATAAGCCTCGGTGGCATCGGAACGGTTGGATACCAGAATCAGCCGCATGGCCACGTTGCCCCCTCTGCGACGATGGAGTGAACTCAAAAGGTCAGAGGGAAATGGTATCGGGAAAGGTCGGAATTGTACAGTATCCCGTGTAAGGCGCAGGCTAAAAATCCATGTCGAAATGGAGGACATCCTCTTCCACACGGGTACGCACCGTCAGTCCCGATTTTTCAAACACAGTTTGCATGGGACGGTTATCCAGCAAGGTTTCAGCAGTAAGACCGGATAAACCCACATTACGGGCAACGGTGGCCAAGTGACGCATCATAAAGGCACCGATCCCATTGCCTTGCCAGTCATCCCGTACCAGAAAGGCCACTTCCGCCCGGTTGGTGGCTTCCTCCACATTATACCCACCGAGAGCCACCACCTGCTCCCCCTGACCATCGTTGAACACCCCCACCACCACCACATCCCGCCGTTGATCGATGAAGGTGAAATTTTTCATGCGGTTAAAGGGGAAACGTTTGGCATGGCTCATAAACCGGCGATAGACGGTGCTGGCCGACAGGGAGTAAAGCATTTTTTTGATGGCCTTCCAATCGGTGGGACGGGAAGAGCGAAAGGTGATCATCTTCCCGCTGTCCAACAACATGGAGGTGCGCAACTCCCGACTGCCCACCCAAATCTGGCCATCCACTTCACCAATTTCCGGGCGCACATAGCCCAGTTTCACCGCGCGTTTCAACAGTCGAACCCGAAAATCCGGGTGGGCGATACCGATCAAGGCCAGTGCCCGTTCCTGGATGGTCTTGCCAAACAAATAGGCCACCCCATATTCGCTCACCACATAATGAACCACCCCACGACTGAGGGCCACACCCGCTCCGGGGGTTAAACGGGAGACGATACGGGAAGTTTTGCCTTTGCGGGCAGTGGAGGGGACCACCACAATGGCCCGTCCTTCCGGTGCCGCCGCCGCCCCGCTGTTAAAATCCACAATGCCCCCCAGCCCGGAATAAAACAGGGAGCCCAAGGAGTCGGAACACACCTGACCGGTCAAATCCACCTGCAAGGCACCATTAATGGCCACCATGCGTTGCTGACGGGAGATGGTGCGCACATCGTTGACATATTCGGTACGTCGGAAGGAAAACAACGGATTATCGTGGATGGCATCGTAGAGTTTGCGACTGCCCAATGCAAACGAGGTGACCACCACCCCCTCCTCCTGGCTTTTGTCGGGACCGGTCACCGCACCACTGGCCAATAATTCCAGAATGGAATCGGAAATCATCTCCGTATGGATGGCCAGATTTTTTTTGCCGGTCAGATAGCGGATAGACTGTTGAGGCACTCGTCCGATACCCATTTGCACCGTGGCCCCGTCGGGAACCAGATTCGCAATATTGCGTCCAATGCGTTCAACGGCTTCATCGGCAGGAGGTGGGGCCATCTCCGGCAAGGCTTCATCTTGCAAAATGAGCAAGTCTAAATCCCACACCGACAGGCTGGAATCCCCCCGGCTCTTGGGCAGGCGGGGATTGACCTGGGCCATCACCAGGTTGGCATTTTCCGCCGCCGCCCGCACCACGTCCACCGCCACCCCCAGATTGACCAGTCCCTCTTCATCGGGAGGGGTGACCTGAATCATGGCCACATCCAAGGGCAATTGTCCGCTGGCAAACAGGCGGGGAATGTCGGACATGTGAATGGGGGTGTAATCCGCATAACCAGATTGCACCATGGCCCGTGAATTATTGGCCACAAAAAAGGTGTTGAGGGTAAAAGTATCCGCCAACTCCCGCATGGCAAAGGGAATCTCACCCGCCACAAAAACGGTGACAATTTCAATATCCGCCAAGCGGCTGCGTTCATCGATGAGGGCACGCACCAGGGTTTGGGGTACGCCGGCTCCCGTGGCCAGAAAGACCCGCTGACCTGGTTTAATCCGCTTGACGGCCTCTTCCGCCAGCACCACCATTTTGGCGTAGCGGCTTTGCCATTGGGCATCCATGGGGACCGATGGGCGACTCATGGGGCTTCCTCAGGAGGTTGCAAAAGAATGACACAATCCGTAGCAACAGGAGGCAGACCTGCCCGCCGGATAATCAACGAAGCAATACGAATATGGCTGATTTCAGGAAAATCGGTGGCCAGTTGGCTGATGCGCTGCAACACCTCTGCCACCGCTTGCAACTCACTTTCGTTCATTTCATCGCACAGGTCACCCATTTTTTTCTGGTGGCACCCATTGTGCAACATGGTCAGGGCCTCCTCACCGGTGATGGGGGCCAATTGACTCAAGGAGTCGTCGTTGGAAGGATGCTCGGCATCCGCCACTTGCAGGAAAGGACCAAACTGCCAATCCCGATTCATCCCCATGCTGATGTGCCGCCCGTGGGTGAGGACCTTTTCCACGAAAATACCGGTCAAGCGGCCATCCGGCACCTTTTTGGCAAAACGCAGGGTGAGCAGATCATAGCCATCCTGCACCCCCTGGGGATTGGCCACATTCAGATGGCGGGTTTCCATATCGTGGGCCAGGTGGAGTTCGGGGGACAACAAGTGCAGGTTTACCGGATACCCCAACCGCTCCGCCAACTCCTGGGATTCAAAGACCGAAACCGCCTCCTCCCCCTCGGGAATGGCGATCCCATACGCCTGCAACACCTCTTTGGATTCCAAGTCCGAGAGTTGGTAAATGTTGAGCATATGGCAGCGTTGGATCAATCGTCTGGCGCGACTGCGATTGACATTGAACTGGGTGATGATGCGCGGCCCCCGCCGCCGCCAGCGGGAGTAGTGATCCAGGGCAGCAAAGGCGGCTGCCGCCCGTTCCGGGGTGGGGTAGCCGGGAATGGCCAGTTCCGCCAGTAAATTCATGGCAGGCCGCATTTGCCCACCCCCCATGAGAACCATGAACAGGGGTTTGGTGAAACTTTTAACGGCGGGCAAGGTCTCAACAATTTCCATGGGACGGGTGAGTGCCTGGGGTGTGACCACCGCCAAGGTAGCATCCAGGCTTTCATCCCGCATGCAGGCATCTACCGTCATTTGATAATGGTGAGGGAGGGCCACCCCGCACAAATCCAGGGGACCGTTCAACGAAGCGCGGGCGGTCAAAGTGGCTTTCAACGGCTCGGCCACTTGTTCATCCAGACCCACAGACAACAGGCCATGGCGATCCAACACATCGGAAGTCAAAAGGCCGGGACCGCCACCGTTGGTAATAATGGCCACCCGATTGCCTTTGGCCAAAGGGGCCAGACTGAAGGCCATTACCGCATCCATCCAGCTTTGGAAATCGGTGGTTTGTACCACCCCGGTACGGTCGCAGGCGGCGGCAAAGACGGTGGGTGAATGGGGCAGATAGCCGGAGTGGCGGATGGCCGAACGCTTGCGCCATTCACTGCTGCCCCCCAATAACATTACCACCGGTTTGCTGCGGGAGGCTTCCGTGGCGGCCTTCAGAAAGCCGCTGCCATCGGTCACCCATTCCAGATAGCAAGCAATCACTTTGGTGTGGGGATCGTGGGCCAGATAGGACATGCATTGGGCATCGGTCACCCCGGCCTCGTTGCCAAGACTGATCATTTTGGCAATGCCCAACTGGCGACAGGCCAGCCAGTCCAACGCCGCCGCACTCACCGCCCCCGATTGGGAGAGCATGGAGATACCACCCACAGGCGGTATGGAGAGGGTGAGAGAAACATTGAGGCCGTGTTGTTTGTGGATCACCCCCAATGAATTGGGTCCCAAAAGCAGGATTTGCCGCTCCTGACATAATTTGGCCAACTGGATTTCCCGTTTGGCTCCCTCTTCACTGGTTTCGCGAAAACCGTCGGCTACCACCACCAGGGCGGAACTGCCACGGGCGATGGCGAGGCGAGCCTGCTCCTGAATCAAAGGCGCGGCGACGGCCAAAACCACCAAATCGATGCCACGGGGGAGGGAAGAGACGCTGGTAATAACCTGTTTGCCAAGGATTTCCCCACCATGGGGATTGACCGGATAGATGGGGCCAGCAAAATTTTCAGCCAGGGCATTGGCCAGCAGAGTATGGCCAATTTTACCTTCTTGACGGGACGCGCCCACAATGGCCAGAGATTTTGGCGAAAAAAGGGCGTTCAGTCTGGGATCGGCATGACTCACTCTAAGATCTCCATGGAGAGTTTTATCTTTTAGAGATGTCTTTCATTAGGAAATCATTATATCGAATAGTAGAAAGAATATACAAACGTATTATGTGATATGCACAATTCACTGATTTTATAATACTTATACCCCATTTGCTGCATTGCAGCAAGGGATTTCCCTGGTCTTACCCATTTTTTTTCATGATTCACCGTATTCAAAATGTAAGATCGAATTTCTCATAAAATCGTGGAATGCGTCAGTTCTGACTTTACAAAGGAGTGTCAATCCGATATTGATTTCCCGAATTTACAAGTGGTCCGTCGATTGGAGGCAGTTGATAACCAACCAATCAGAATGCAAAACCCGAGCAGCAGTGAGTGGAAGGAGCCATCGGCATGAGTAACGACAAAATCTATCCCGTTCCCCAGGAATTCGCAGCCAATGCCCTGATTACCCGGGAACAATATGATGAAATGTACGCCCGTTCCATCGAAGACCCGCAAGGATTCTGGGCGGAACAAGCGGACAAGTTCATCCATTGGTTCAAAAAATGGGACACGGTGATGGACTATGATTTCACCAAGGCCCACATCCGCTGGTTTGAAGGTGCAGAACTCAACGTCTCCTACAACTGCCTGGATCGTCACCTGGCAACCCGTGGCGACCAAACCGCCATCCTGTGGGAAGGGGATGATCCCAACAATTCCCGCGCGGTCACCTACAAGCAGTTGCACGAAGAAGTCTGCCGCTTCGCCAATGCCATGAAAGCCCGTGGCATCAAGAAGGGCGACAGGGTCTGCATCTATATGCCCATGATCCCGGAAGCGGCTGTGGCCATGCTGGCCTGCACCCGCATAGGTGCCATTCACTCGGTGGTGTTTGGTGGCTTCTCCCCCGAATCCCTCAAAGATCGTATCCAGGATGCCCAAAGCTGCGCCGTGGTGACCTCCGATGAAGGCGTGCGCGGTGCCAAAAAAATCCCCCTGCGGGTCAATGTGGATGCCGCCGTCAAAGTCTGCCCTTCAGTGCACACCGTCTTCACCGTGCGCTTGACCGGTGGTGCCGTCCCCATGGATCCCAGCCGTGACGTTTGGTATCACGATGCAGTGGCCGCAGCCAGCCCCGATTGCCCCGCCGAACCCATGGGTGCCGAGGATCCCCTCTTCATTCTCTACACCTCCGGCTCCACCGGCAAGCCCAAAGGCGTGCTGCACACCACCGGCGGCTATATCCTCTACGCCACCATGACCCATCGCTATGTCTTCGATTATCATGACGGTGATGTCTACTGGTGCACTGCCGATGTGGGCTGGGTCACCGGTCACTCCTACATTGTCTATGGCCCCCTCTCCAACGGTGCCATCACCCTGATGTTCGAGGGTATCCCCACCTACCCGGATGCCTCTCGCTTCTGGCAGGTGATCGACAAGCACAAAGTCAACATTTTCTACACCGCCCCCACCGCCCTGCGTTCGCTGATGGCCGTGGGCGACGATTTCGTCAACAAGACCAGCCGTTCCTCCCTGCGCCTGCTGGGTTCGGTGGGTGAACCCATCAATCCTGAAGCCTGGGAATGGTACTACCATGTGGTGGGTCAGGGGCGTTGCCCCATCGTGGATACCTGGTGGCAGACCGAAACTGGCGGCATCCTCATCACCCCGCTGCCCGGTGCCATCGGCACCAAACCCGGCTCCGCCACCCTGCCCTTCTTCGGCATCAAACCGGAAATCGTCGATGAAAAAGGCGTTTTGCAAGAAGGTGCCACCACCGGTATCCTCACCATCACCCGTCCCTGGCCGGGCATGATGCGCACCGTCTACGGTGACCACGAACGCTTCTACAACACCTACTTCGCCGCCTACCCCGGTCGCTACTTCCCCGGCGACGGCTGCCGCCGCGACGAGGATGGCTACCACTGGATCACCGGTCGTGTGGACGATATCATCATCGTCTCCGGTCACAATCTGGGTACCGCTGAAATTGAATCTGCACTCGTCCTGCACGAAAAAGTAGCGGAAGCTGCCATTGTAGGGTATCCTCATAATATCAAGGGCCAAGGAATCTACGCTTTTGTGACCCTCATGGTCGGCGTGGAACCCACCGAAGCCCTTCGTAAAGAGCTGGGTGCCTTGGTGCGTAAAGAGATCGGACCCATCGCCCATATCGATGTCATGCAGTTCGCCCCTGGTCTGCCCAAAACCCGTTCCGGCAAAATCATGCGCCGTATCCTGCGCAAAATCGCCGCTAACGAATTGGACAACATGGGTGATACCACTACCCTGGCCGATCCCAGCGTGGTGCAAAAACTTATCGACGAGCGTCAACCCACCGGTTGACCTCCATAATAAAACAAAAAAATGCCCGCCGGGATGGAATAGCCTGTCCCGGCGGGTCGGCGTATCATCGCCAGTAACTCACTTAAGGAGGATGCCCATGAACAATGATCCAATGGATAGCAATCTGAACAAGCGCATATCGGATCATCCCAAGTACAAGGAGCTGTTGGTTAAGCGTTCCAGCTTTGCCTGGCTTCTCTCTATTGTGGTGTTGGTGATCTACTACTCCTTCATCCTGGTGGTCGCCTTTGCACCGAAATTCCTGGGAACCAAGATCGCCGAAGGTAGTATCATCTCTGTGGGAGTGCCCATTGGTATTTCCGTCATCGTTTCCGCCTTCGCTCTGACAGGTGTCTACGTTCGTCGTGCCAACAGCGAGTTTGACGATCTGGTGAACCAGATCAAGGAGGATGTGAAATGAGGCGTTATCTGCTACCTTCTCTGGCCAGTGCCAGTTCTTTACTGCCAATGGCCGTCTGGGCCGCTGATGCCGCCAAGCCCGAACAAAAGCTGAACATGACCGCCATTATCATGTTTTTCTGTTTTGTGGCGGTGACTCTTGGTATCACCTACTGGGCTGCTAACCGCACCAAAACCGCTAAAGACTTCTACGCGGCGGGTGGTGGAATTACCGGTTTTCAGAACGGTTTGGCGATCGCTGGTGACTACATGTCAGCCGCATCGTTCCTTGGAATCTCCTCCATGGTGTTCCTCAAAGGTTTCGATGGTCTGATCTACTCCATCGGCTGGTTGGTGGGTTGGCCCGTCATTCTGTTTCTGATGGCCGAACAACTGCGCAACCTGGGACGCTACACCTTTGCGGATATCGTCTCTTTCCGCCTGTCCCGTATTCCCATCCGTACCTTGTCGGCCACCGGAACCCTGGTGACGGTCATCTTCTACCTGATTGCTCAGATGGTGGGTGCCGGTCAGCTCATTCGTACCCTGTTTGGTCTGCCCTATGAAACGGCCGTTATGATCGTCGGTGCCCTGATGATCCTTTACGTGGCGTTCGGCGGCATGCTGGCAACCACCTGGGTGCAGATCATCAAGGCGGTGCTTTTGCTCTCCGGTGCAACCTTTATCGCCCTCTTCGCCCTGAATACGGTTGGCTTTAACCTGGAAGTGTTCTTCACCAAGGCATTGGCCGCCATGAAATCCAGTGCCCTGGCCGATCACAAAAAGGTTATGGATGCCAATATTGACATCTTCGCACCAGGAGCCCTGATTACCGATCCTGTATCGGCCATCTCCCTTGGTATGGCTTTGATGTTTGGTACCGCTGGTCTGCCCCACATCCTCATGCGCTTCTTCACCGTGGCCAACGCCAAAGAAGCTCGCAAGTCGGTGTTCTATGCCACTGGTTTCATCGGCTACTTCTACATCCTGACCTTCATCATCGGCTTCGGTGCCGTGTTGCTGGTCGCCCCCAACAACCAATACCTGGATCTGGCCAAAGGCACCCTGATGGGTGGTAACAATATGGCCGCCGTCCATCTGGCCCATGCTACCGGTGGTGACCTGTTCTTAGGCTTCATCTCCGCTGTGGCCTTCGCCACCATTCTGGCTGTGGTTTCCGGCCTCACCCTGGCTGGTGCCTCCGCCGTCTCCCACGACATCTACGCCAACGCCATGCACGGCGGCAACGTGGACGAAGCAGTGGAAATGCGCATCTCCAAGTTTGCTGCCCTGGGTATCGGTATCATTGCCATCTACCTGGGCATCGTCTTCGAGAAACAAAATGTGGCCTTCTTGGTGGGACTGGCTTTCGCCATCGCAGCCTCCATCAACTTCCCCATCCTTATCCTCTCCATCTACTGGAAAAACCTCACCACTAAAGGTGCGGTTGTAGGTGGCGTGCTGGGGCTGGTCACCACCGTTACCATGGTGGTCCTGTCCAAGACCGTGTGGGTGGATGTGCTGAAGAACCCGGCTCCCTTGTTCCCCTACAAGGATCCTGCCCTGTTCTCCATGAGTATCGCTTTCTTCAGCTGCTGGCTCTTCTCCAAATTGGACAACAGTGCCCAGGCCCAGGCCGAACGCGCTGCCTTTGATGCTCAGAATGTCCGTTGCCAAACGGGTATTGGGGCTGCTGGAGCTTCCGGTCACTGATTCTTGTTGTAGGTAGTTCTTCTTTTCTCCGGGAGTTTGGGGCTTGCCCCAAACTCCCGGTTGTTACCTCCCCTCTGGATTTTCTCCATGCCCAGCCAACAGCAGAACAGCTTTTTTGCTGCCCTCGCGCCTTTTAATCTATTGCCCAAGGATGCCTTCGACCGTGCCCTGGCAGCCATGGATATCCTTTATTTTTCTCAAGGCGAAATCATCTTCACCCCGGGGGATGAACCTGGCGGGCTTTTCATCATTTTAAAGGGTTTGGTCAAGGAGGAGAGCGAAGAGGGATCGGTCAGTTATTATCATCAGGAGGATGATTTCGACCCCCGCGCCCTCCTCAGCGGTCAGGCCCAGGCCACCTTTACCGTGGAAGAAGAGACCATTTGTTATTCCCTTCCTAAGGCGGTCTTTCTGGATCTTTGTCAGCTCTATCCTTCGTTTGGTGATTTTTTCAGTCCCCAATTGTCTGCCAAAAGGGAGTCGGCCAGTGGTATCGATAGCACCGATTCACTGGCCACCATGTTTGCTACCCGTATTCGGGATTTGGATTTGGCCAAACCTGTGGTATTGGCAGCCAGAACCTCCATCCGCGATGCGGCCAGGACCATGCGTGCCCGTAAGATTGATGCCATTTTGGTGAGCGAGGATCCTTGTTATGGTATTCTCACCAGTGCAGACATTCGGGATGCTTTGGCCATTGAACAAATGCCGGTCACCACTCCCATTGGGGCGATTGCCTCCTGGAAACTGGTGATGGCGGCCCCGGATGATCCTTTGATCAAGGCTTTGCTCATCATGACCAAGCGGGGATTGATCCGCCTGGCCATTGGTATCAAGGGCAAGGTGATGGCCATTCTTACCTTGTCTGAACTGCTCTCTTTTCTCAATAACCATGCCTTTCTGGTGATTCAGCGCATTCATCAGGCCACCACCATTGAGGCCTTGATCGATGCCACCAGCCATCAGGAACCTTTGATTCGCTCCCTTTATTCCAAGGGGGTCAAGGTGCGTTATATCAGCCGGTTGATTCGGGAGCTGGACCGCCATGTCTTTCAAAAGGCGGCCCATCTTATGGTCAGCCAGGATGTTTTGCACAACATGTGTCTGCTGGTCATGGGCAGTGAGGGACGGGGTGAGCAGATTACCAAGACCGATCAAGACAATGCCTTGATTGCTGATGACTCTTTGGACCCGGATATCATCTCCCGCTTTCGGTATAATTTTACTGAAACCTTGATCAAGCTGGGGTATCCCCCTTGTCCGGGTAATGTGATGATGTGCAATCCCCAGTGGAGTGGCACTTTGAGTCAGTTTCAGGAAACTTTGCGTTCCTGGATTAATAATCCCACCCCCACCAACCTCATGCAATTGGCCACCTTTTATGATTCACGGGCGGTGGTGGGGCGCACTGATTTGTGGCAGCGGGCACGCAATTATTTTTTGGATCATTTGCCGGATGATCAATCTTTCTACGCCCATTTTGCCAAGCCCATGCTTTCTTTTGATACGCCGCTCGGTATGTTTAACCGTTTTATTGTGGAAAAGGGTGCCCATCCGGGGATGCTTGAATTGAAAAAGGGGGGAATTTTTCCCATTGTGCATGGGGTACGTACCTTGGCGTTGGAGCAAAAGATCAAGGATCCCAATACCAGTCGGCGCATTCGTGCCTTGGTGCGTTTGAAAATTTTGGACAAAGAGTTTGGCAATGATTTGATTGAGGCCTTTGATTTTATGTCGGGTTTGCGGTTGCGGGGGCGGTTGGACAAGTTGGCGCGGAATGAATCTCCTGACGATTATCTCTTACCCCCTTCTTTGGGCAGGTTGGAGCGGGAAATTTTGCGGGATTCTTTGCGTTTGGTGGATCGGCTCAAGCAGTTTGTGAGCAATCGCTATCATCTTGGGGTGTTGCAATGATCTCCCAGTGGTTGCAGGCCCTTCATCTCAAGCGGCAGCCGCCACCGGAGGAGTTTGCTCACATGTTTGCCGCCGATCCGGATGGTGAATATGTGGCTCTCGATACGGAGACTACCAGCCTGGACACCAAAACCGCTGAAATTATTGCCATTGGTGCCGTCCGAATTCAAGGTAAGCGAATACTCACTTCCGATAGTTTGGACTTATTGGTCAAGCCCAGTGGTATTATGGCGGAGGCCAGTATCAAGACCCATCATTTGCGGGTGCGGGATCTTTCTGGGGGTATGGAGCCTTCGGCGGCCATTCGTCGGTTGTTGCATTTTATTGGTGGACGTACTTTGGTGGGGTATTATCTGGAATTTGATATCACCTTGCTCAATCGTTATGTGCAGGGACTTTATGGTTTCACCCTTCCCAACACTTGTGTAGAGGTTTCCGCCATTTACCACAAGAAGAAGCTGGGCATGTTTCCCCATAAAAATTTGGATCTGCGTTTTGAGACCATTCGCCATGATTTGGGCATTCCTCCTTTAGGGGAGCACAACGCCCTCAACGATGCTTTGATGACTGCCATGATTTTTGTTAAACTGCAAAATCTAGATCGTCTCCCCCCCACGTAGTAAAATATCTTTAAAAACTATTAAAAAAAGGAGGGGGTCTGGGGGAGTTCACTCCCCCAGGGTGTTGCCTTTTCCTGAATCGCCATCGTCCAAAATCAAGTACTCGCGAAAACGAGTCAACCATAACGAATTTCCTGTTATAGCAAAACGATGGCGATGGGGTCCGGGGGCCTGCCCCCGAATCCCTCCATGCTCCCATGCGAGCATTGAACCAATCTATTTTCCCCAAAAAAGGGGAGGCACCATGATCAACCCGTTTGAAAATATACAGAAGGATTTTGAGGGGCAAAAGTTTGCCACAGTTCTGGCGGACCCGCCGTGGCGGTTTACCAATCGCACGGGCAAGATGGCTCCTGAACATCGGCGATTGAGCCGTTATGATACTCTTTCGGTAGCCGAAATTGCTGCCATGCCGGTATTGGATCTTCTTCAAGATACTGCCCACCTTTATCTTTGGGTTCCCAACGCCCTTCTCCCGCAAGGGATTCAAGTTCTTATTGCCTGGGGTTTCACCTACAAAAGCAATATAGTCTGGCACAAGATACGCAAGGATGGGGGGAGTGACGGTCGTGGTGTTGGCTTTTATTTTCGCAATGTCACCGAATTGCTGTTGTTTGGGGTGCGGGGAAAGAATGGTCGTACCTTGGCGGCGGGCAGGAGTCAGGTCAACTATCTGGCCAGTCGCAAGCGGGAGCACTCTCGCAAGCCGGATGAGCAGTATGAATTAATCCAGTCGTGCAGCCCTGGTCCTTATCTGGAATTGTTTGCCCGTGGGAGTCGTCCGGGTTGGACGGCGTGGGGAAATCAGGCTCAGGAGGATTACCAGCCCCATTGGCCCACCTATGCCAACCATTCGGCCTCAGGGCAGGTTGAACAGGCGGCGCAGGGTTTCCACGTAGAGGGGGGCATCCTCGGAGGTGGAGAGGGATTTTAGGCGACTGGTGGGGGTGTGGAGTATTTTATTGATGATCAGGCGGGTGAGCTTGGCCACCTTTTCCTGTTCTTGGGGGGGCAGGGTAGACCAGGAGGCAAAGGCTTTGGTCAGTTCTTCATCCCGAATACCTTCCATGTACTGGCGCAGGGCCACCACGGCGGGCACCACCGACAGGGATTCTTGCCAGGAGAGAAATTCTGGGGTTTCCTGGGCGACGATGGCCTCAGCAGCGGCAGCGGCTTGTCCGCGTTCCTTGCGGTTGTTCTCCACGATCTGGTTTAAGTCATCGATGTCATAGAGAAAGGCACTGTCCAGTTTTCCCACTTGGGGATCGATATCCCGTGGCACGGCGATGTCGATAAAAAACATGGGCTTTTGTCGCCGCCGTTTGAGGGCGGCAGAGACCATGGGGGGAGTAATGACAAAGGTGGTGGCCCCGGTAGAGGAGAGAATGATATCGGCCCGTTCCAGTTGGCTGGGCAATTCCTCCATGGGGAAGGCCTGGCCATCGAATTCAGAGGCCAGTCGCACCGCTCGGCTATAAGTACGGTTGGTGACCAAAACCTGTTTGATGCCGTGGGTAACCAGGTGGCGGGCGGCCAGTTCACACATTTCCCCTGCCCCCACCAGCAGGCAGGTGTGATTATTGAGATTGCCAAATATTTTGCGGGCCAGTTCCACCGCTGCATAGGCGATGGAAACGGGATTCTCTGCAATGGCCGTTTCGCTGCGCACCCGTTTGGCTACTTGAAAGGCACGATGAAAATAACGATTGAGGGTGTGCCGGGTGGTTCCCGCATTGAAGGCGGTTTGAAAGGCTTGTTTCATCTGCCCCAATATTTGTGGCTCGCCCAAGACCAGTGAGTCCAGGCTGGAGGCCACCCGAAAGCCGTGTCGCACCGCGCCTTCATCGGAAAACTGGTAGGTATGCTGTAATATATCCGCGACATTTAGACCATGGTGGTCTGCCAGCCATTGGATCACCTGGCGGGTGCCCTCTTCTGGCTCGTTGGTGGCAAAATAGATCTCCACCCGGTTGCAAGTGGAGAGAATAGCCGCCTCACTCACCAGGGGAAGGGTGACCAATTGTGCCAATTGTTCCACCAGACCATCCCCGGCAAAGGCGAGTTTTTCCCGCAGGGCAATGGGGGCAGTCTTATGGCTGATACCGATTACGGCAAGTTTCATGGCCTGTTTGCATACAATAAAGTTGATCCGTCAACACTGGGGAGTCGGCCTCTTCTTCCATGATAACCCACCAAGCAGACAGGATAAAGGCACAGTCGGAAAAGATTTCAAGAGCTGCCTTGCTGGAGGGGGAAAATTGGGTTATTCTGTTTGTTTCCAGGAGGGCGCGGAAACTCTTTTTGGTAGGCCGGTTGAGAAATTGAAGCGGGGTGTAGCGCAGCCTGGTAGCGCATCGGCTTTGGGAGCCGAGTGTCGGAGGTTCAAATCCTCTCGCCCCGACCATCTTTTCCACAACCTCAGTGCGCCGGTACGAAACAATCGCCTGCGCGCTCGTAGCTCAATGGATAGAGCATCGGCCTTCTAAGCCGGTGGTTGCAGGTTCGAGTCCTGCCGGGCGCGCCAGCCCTTGTGGGAGTGACCACCGCGGGTGCGACAGCCCACGGTTCAGGATGCCTTGGCATTGTGTGGGAATCATAGTATCATGGCGGGATTGCCCAAGTAGAGAGAATTTTGGCATACCCCCTTTTAAGTGGCGGACGTAGCTCAGTTGGTAGAGCCCCGGATTGTGGCTCCGGTGGTCGCGAGTTCAAGTCTCGTCGTTCGCCCCACTCCCCCCAAGTTTCCCTCGTCGCTACCCGTTTTGCCCTGTCTGAACTTGAGCTTTTCTCCTTGAGGAGTCCTCTTGCGAAAGTGGCGAAATTGGTAGACGCCCTGGACTTAGGATCCAGTGCCGTAAGGCGTGGGGGTTCAAATCCCCCCTTTCGCACCAGATTCCATTTATCTAGTATACTCTATGGTGTCGGAATCATCCCTCCGATCACCCCAACCCCCACGGAAGATTGACCATGGAAGTGACCATCGAAGAAAAAGGGCAGTACGACCGATTGATGACCGTTACCCTGCCCGTTACCCGGGTGGCGGAACTCTACAACAAAGAGCTGGATGCCCTGCTGCGTCATTCCAGAATCCCTGGCTTTCGCCCCGGTAAAGCTCCCCGCTCCCTGGTGGAAGCCAACTATCGGGACTACCTGCAACAGGAACTCACCGAAAAATTAATCCGGGAAACCCTCACTCCCGCCCTTAAAGAAAATAATCTGCAAATGATCGGTACCCCCGATCTGGATCCAGATCCCATCGATCCCAAAAATAATTTCGTCTATCGGGTCTCCCTGCAAATTTTTCCCGATGTGACCGCCGAAAACTATCAGGGCATGGAACTGCAACGCACCCTCTACCAAGTCACCGACGCTGACGTGCAAGAGGTAGTCAACCGCATCCTGGAAAGCCACGCCAAATACGAACCCCGCGAAGGTCGGGAAGCCCAACTGGGCGACGAAGTCATGCTGGACTTCACCGGCTATATGGATGGGGAAGCCTTCCCCGGCGGAGCCGATACCAACTATCCCCTGCAACTGGGTAAAAAACGCTTCATCGGCGATTTTGAAGAACAACTGGTGGGCATGAAAGCTGGCGACTCCCGCACCGTGAAAGTCACCTTCCCGGATGGCTACGGCAATGCCAAACTGGCCGGTAAAGAAGCCACCTTTGAATGCACCATGCGGGAAGTGCGGGAAAGAATCCTCCCGGAAATGAACGATGAACTGGCCGTCAAGGCTGGCATGAAAGAAGGGGGCGTGGAAGCCCTGTTGGCCGGTATTCGCCAACAACTGGAAGAAGAAGCCAAAGAAACCACGGAAAAAGCAGTCAAACAGGTCATCTTCCAAAAACTCCTGGAAGCCAACCCCATGCAACTGCCCAGTCAAATGGTGGACTACGAAATCTCCCAGTTGAAAGAATCCATCAAACGGGAGACCAAACGCCAAGGTGGCAATCCCGACGAAATGGACCTGGAAGCCCCCCGCTACCAAGAACAGTTGACCAAAAGTGCCCACGAACGGTTGGCCCTGGGTCTGCTGGTTGGCTCCATCGCCAGCCAACAAAATATCTCCGTCAGCGACCAACTGCTGGACGAAAAACTGCAATCCATCACCTCCCAATATGGTGAACATGCCAAGGCCATCGAAGATATGATCCGTGGCAATAAAGACCGCATGGAAGAAATGCGGGGAACCCTGCTGGAAGGCCAAGTCATCCAATGGATCATTGATAACGGTCAGGTGAGCGATACCACCCTGTCCTACGATCAAATCAAGCAGCAGCAAGAGGGAGTGTAATCATGAACCTGGTGCCCATGGTCATCGAAACCACCAACCGGGGCGAACGGGCCTATGACATTTACTCCCGTCTGCTCAAGGAACGGGTGGTCTTTCTGGTGGGTCCCATCCACGACGACATGGCCAATCTGGTCATCGCCCAATTGCTGTTTTTGGAAGCGGAAAATCCTGAAAAGGATATCCAACTCTACATCAACAGCCCCGGCGGCGTGGTCACCTCCGGCATGGCCATCTACGACACCATGCAGTTTATCCGCCCCGACGTAAGCACCCTGTGCCTGGGACAAGCCAGCAGCATGGGAGCCGTCCTGCTGGCCGCTGGAGCCAAAGGCAAACGTCTGGCCTTGCCCAACTCCCGCATCATGATCCACCAACCCCTGGGCGGCTTCCAGGGACAAGCCACCGATATCGAAATCCATGCCAGAGAAATTTTGCGCATGCGGGAACGTCTCAATGAGGTGCTGGTCACACATACTGGGCAGCAAATGGAAAAAATTTCCAGAGATACCGAACGTGACTTTTTCATGAGCAGTTCCGAAGCCTGTGACTATGGAATCGTTGACCGGCTGGTTGAACACCGGGATCCCCCTCCGCCAGAAAGTTGAGCGGGTTTACGGCAAATGGCACTTTTGTAAGACCCCTTTCGCCCGGCCTGATACCCATCAGCCGGGCGATTGTTTGGAAAAAATGGGAATTTAACCAGCCAAGTTAAAAAAAAGCATGGACTTGGCGTTGGGAGTGACTAAGATATTCCATGCCGATTTATCCAATGATGCAAAACGGCACGTTTCCACAGGTTGGCCGTATCCCGACTGAAGGTCCTTGCGACCCGTTTTTCAGCAGAAACGGCGAGGAGAGGTTCCATGGCAAGTAAAAGTTCCGATTCCGGCAGCATGCTCTACTGTTCCTTCTGCGGAAAAAGTCAGCACGAAGCACGCAAACTCATCGCCGGCCCCTCGGTGTTCATTTGTGACGAATGTGTCGATTTGTGTAAAGATATCATTCGAGAAGAAAAGAAAGGGGATGTGGTCCACCGCCGTAAAAACGGCGTTCCCTCCCCCTCCCGCATCAAGCAAATCCTGGACGATTATGTCATCGGTCAGGAGCTTGCCAAAAAAATTCTGTCGGTGGCGGTGTACAACCACTACAAGCGGTTGGAAAACAACAAGGCTGGCAAAGATGAAGTGGAAATTGCCAAAAGCAATATACTGCTCATCGGTCCCACCGGATCCGGTAAAACCCTGTTGGCCCAAACCCTGGCCCGCATCCTGGACGTGCCCTTCACCATTGCCGACGCCACCACCCTCACCGAAGCCGGTTATGTGGGTGAGGATGTGGAAAACATTCTCCTGCGCCTCATGCAGGCCGCCGACAACGATCTGGAAAAGGCCCAACGGGGCATCGTCTTCATCGATGAGGTGGACAAAATATCCCGCAAGTCGGACAACCCCTCCATCACCAGAGACGTCTCCGGCGAAGGGGTGCAACAAGCCTTGCTGAAAATTATCGAAGGCACCGTGGCCGCCGTTCCTCCCCAAGGGGGTCGTAAACATCCCCAACAAGAATATTTGCAGGTGGATACCAGCAATATTCTCTTCATCTGCGGTGGAGCCTTCAGCGGTCTGGAAAAGGTCATCGAACGGCGTTCCGCCAAACACCACGGGATCGGCTTCAACGCCGAGGTCAAAGTGGGTGGCAGCGAAGGCAAAATTAACGAACTGCTCCCCCTCCTGGAGCCGGAAGACCTGCTCCAATACGGACTGATTCCCGAATTCATCGGTCGCCTGCCCGTGGTGGCGGTGCTGGAAGAGCTGGATCTGGAAGACTTGATCCGCATCCTCACCCAACCCCGTAATGCACTGATCAAACAGTATCAACGGTTATTGGAACTGGAGAGCATCACCCTCAGCTTTACCGAAGATGCCCTCAAGGCGGTGGCCAACAAAGCCATCAAACGCAAAAGCGGTGCCCGTGGTTTACGCGCCATTCTGGAAACCGCCCTCCTGGATCTGATGTTCAACGCCCCCACCATGAATGATGTGCGGGAGGTGGTGATCAATCGAGAGGTGATCGAAAACCAGACCGAGCCGTTGCTCATTTACGGGGATGCCCATAAGGAAGCCTGAGAATCATGGGTTTTCGTTCCCCCCTCCATGGAGTGGCAAGGATAAACAAGCATGTTCAATTCTGATGCATCATCCGGCATTGTGCGGGTTCCGGTCCTGCCGTTGCGGGATATCGTGGTCTTTCCCTATATGGTGGTTCCCCTTTTTGTCGGTCGCGAACGCACGGTACGTGCCCTGGATATGGTGGCAGGACGGGAAGAGGAGCGGCAAGTCCTGCTGGTTGCCCAGCGGGAAGCAGGGCAGGATGAACCGGAAGAGGCAGATGTCTATTCCATCGGCGTGATGGCCACCGTCCTGCAACTCTTGAAACTGCCCGACGGCACCTTCAAAGTATTGGTGGAAGGCGGTTCCCGCTATCGTATCCTGCGCTTTTTGCAAAAAGACCCCTTCTTTCAGGTGGAAGCCGCCCCGGTATTGGAAGAAGGCTACGACGAAACCGCCGCCCAAGCCCTCATGCGCTCCGTTGTCAGCCAGTTTGAAGAATACTCCAAACTGGGACGCAAAATGCCCCCGGAAGTCCTCTCCAACCTGCAAGCCCTGGATGACCCGGAACGACTGGCCGATACCGCCGCCGCCCACCTCAACCTGAAAGTTCCCGAAAAACAAGCCATCCTGGAAATGATCCAGGTCACCGAGAGGCTGGAACGCATCTATACGGTTCTGGAACAAGAACTGGACGTGATGCAGGTGGAAAAACGCATTCGTGGTCGCGTCAAACGGCAGATGGAAAAAAGCCATCGGGATTATTATCTCAATGAGCAAATGAAGGCCATCCAAAAAGAGTTGGGGGATCGGGATGAAGATTTCCGCGATGAACTCAACGAATTGGGCGAACGCATTGAAAACTGCAAAATGCCTGCTGAGGTGAAGAAAAAGGCAGAATCAGAGCTGAAAAAGCTCAAACAGATGGCCCCCATGTCAGCCGAAGCCACCGTGGTGCGCAACTATCTGGACTGGCTGGTCAGTCTGCCCTGGAACCGCCGTACCCGCTTGAAACATGACATTCGCCAGGCAGAAACCATTCTCAACGAAGACCATTACGGTCTGGAGAAGGTCAAAGAACGCATCATCGAACACCTGGCGGTGCAACAAAAAGTCCGCAAAATTAAAGGCCCCATTCTCTGCCTGGTGGGACCGCCCGGCGTGGGTAAAACTTCCCTGGCCAAATCCATCGCCCGCGCTTCTGGCCGCAAATATGTGCGCATTTCTTTGGGTGGGGTGAGGGATGAGGCGGAAATTCGCGGCCATCGGCGCACCTATATCGGCTCCATGCCAGGCAAAATCATCCAATCCATGAAAAAGGCGGGCAGCAACAATCCCCTCTTTTTGCTGGATGAGATCGACAAGGTAGGTTCCGACGGACGCGGGGATCCCTCTTCCGCCTTGCTGGAGGTTCTCGACCCGGAACAAAACTGCGCCTTCAACGACCATTATCTGGAGGTGGACTACGACCTTTCCAACGTCATGTTCATCACCACCGCCAACAGTCTCAATATTTCCCGTCCCTTGCTGGATCGCATGGAGGTCATCCGGTTGGCAGGCTATACCGAAGAGGAAAAGGTGCGCATCGCCCGCCGTTACCTCCTTGGCCGCCAAATGAAGGCCAATGGCTTGCAAGAAGGAGAGTTCAGCCTTTCGGAAGCCGCCCTGCTGGAATTGATCCGCTTCTACACCAGAGAAGCAGGAGTGCGTAATCTGGAACGGGAAATTGCTACCCTCTGCCGCAAGACCACCCGCGAGCTGCTGTTGGAGCCGGAGCGCAAAGGGGTCAATGTGGGGGTCAACAACCTGGTCAAATATTTGGGTGTACGTCGCTTTCGCTTTGACCTGGCCGAAGAAGAAGACCAAGTTGGGGTGGCCACCGGTCTGGCCTGGACCGAGGTGGGAGGAGAAATTCTCTCCGTGGAAGTCATGCAACTGGCCGGCAAGGGCAAAATTACCATCACCGGCAAGTTGGGTGACGTGATGCAGGAGTCGGCCCAGGCCGCCTTGACCTACGCCCGCTTCTGCGCCGAAGAGTGGGGGTTGACCGACGAGGAATACTTCCAGAAAAAAGATTTTCACATCCATGTCCCGGAAGGGGCCACTCCCAAAGATGGCCCTTCCGCTGGCATCGCCCTGTGCACCGCCATCATCAGCCTGTTGACCGGCATCGCCGTCAAACGGGATGTGGCCATGACCGGGGAAATCACCTTGCGCGGTCGAGTCTTGATCATCGGTGGTCTCAAGGAAAAATTGCTGGCAGCCCACAGGGCACGCATTCGCAAAGTGTTGATCCCCATGGAAAATGTCAAAGATTTAAAAGAAGTGGCGGCGGGCGTCCTCAAGGAATTGGAGGTGGTTCCTGTCACCCATATGAACGAGGTGTTGAGTCATGCCCTGGTCTCCCCACCCCCCAAAGGCGTGCGGAGCCAAAAAAATCAATTAATGACCAACGCCCTGGTAATGCAATCAGAAGCAACTACCTTGCAAACCCCCACGGTGACCCATTAATGGGCGAAAAAAATGATGAATTTTGCAGCAAGGCAATTGCCAGTGGCTAAGGGGTAGGGTATAGTACAAGCGGTTGATAAAATGGGGAATCGATTCGTCCGCTGTACACGTTGTCTTCTGGGAGCAAAAAAAATCGTTTCAGGGCGAGCGTCAAGGCTGAAATGGGGGAAATTTTTGGTAGGGTCATTTCTGCCAACGCTTGACAACCAGGGTGCATGGTCGGTATAAGCCCCTTAGTTAAAAAGCACTGTTTCAGGGGAGGTTTACGCATGAATAAGACGGAACTGATTGATCAGGTGGCATCGGATGCCAGCCTTACCAAAGCCCAGGCAGGTGAGGCGGTGAACGCAGTATTGAATGCGGTTCAGAATGCTCTCAAAAAGGATGATTCGGTGGTCCTGGTGGGATTCGGCACCTTCTCCGTGGTGGAGCGGGCCAGCCGTACCGGACGCAATCCCCGGACCGGACAAACTATTACCATTCCCGAAGTGCGTATGCCCCGCTTCAAACCGGGTAAAGCTTTGAAGGATGCGGTAGAAAAAGTTAAAGAAGCAGCTCCGGCAGCTCCTGCCGCCAAAGCAGCCCCAGCCGCCAAGGCCGCACCCGCTGCCAAAGCAGCTCCTGCTGCCAAAGCAGCTCCTGCCGCCAAGGCCGCACCCGCCGCCAAAGCAGCCCCCGCTGCCAAGGCCGCACCGGCTCCTGCTCCTGCGCCTGCTCCCAAAGCTGCTGCCGCCCCTGCCAAAGGCAAAGCCAAAAAGGCTTAATGGGAGGTCGCCGAACAGGGTTGCATGTTGCAAGAGAAAGCTTTCGGTTCTTCATGGGCGGATAGCTCAGCTGGGAGAGCATCGGCCTTACAAGCCGAGGGTCGCAGGTTCAAGCCCTGTTCCGCCCACCACCCTGAAACTTGGGGTATAAAGTCAAAAACGGCCACTCTCTCGAGTGGCCGTTTTGCGTTATGTCAAACGTTGCCGTATACCGTATTGCGAATCATGGTATAACCCTTGATCAACTCCCCAATCCCCATGGCCAGGGAAAAAGCCGGTTTATAACCCGTGGCTTCAATCTTAGCGTTGGAGACGATATAGTTGCGCTTGTCCGGGTCTTCCCCAATGGGAGCCTCCACATAGACAAATTTGGGCAACTGCTTTTGAATCACCTGACACAATTCCAACTTGGACAGATTGGCGTCGGACAAACCCACGTTATAGGCATTGTTGCGCATGGTGGCAAAAGAGTCCATCCCATGCATGAAAGCGCGGGTCACATCCCGAATGTGAATATAGTTGCGCTTAAAGTGAGACTCAAACAAGACCACCGCCCGGTCGTTGACCGCCCGGTAGGTGAAATCGTTGACCAACAAGTCGATACGCATGCGTGGTGCCATGCCAAAAACAGTGGCCAACCGGAAACTGATGGAATTGTCCCGCTCCAACAAAGCCAACTCCACATCCAGCTTATCCTGAGCATAGCGGGAGATGGGTTTCAACGGGCTATTCTCGTCACAATAATTGTTGGCATCCCCCGAACCGTAGAAACTGTTGGTGTTGGGCATGATCACCCATTGCTGGGGACTCAATGCACGAAACATGGCCATCACCGCATCTTTGTTGGTGGTGGTGGCCCCAATGGGATCCGCCTGGCAAAGGGGTGCCCCCACCAAAGCCGCCAAAGGAAAAACCACATCCGCCTGTTGATACAAGGAATTGGCCACCCGCTCATCCCGCACATCCCCCCGTACCAACTGAAATTGGGGATGGTAGCAAACATGGGCCAAAGAGTTCTGCCGAAACATAAAATTATCCAACACCGTCACCTGATGGCCTGCCTGCAACAATTCGGGAACCAGGATCGATCCCAGATAGCCCGCCCCACCCGTCACCAATATCTTAAGTCCCATGTTCGTTGTGCTCCCTGATGGCTGATAGTCCAATGGTGGCAGCATACCCCGATTGCCTTTCCATCGCAAACTTCTGGTGATTTGATGAGTGGGATGATCTATAATGGGCATGCCAAATTTGCAGGAGTCAATTCCTTCAGGAGATAAGGGTCATGCTTGTTCCCGGTGAACGCCAACCGGCAAATTCCCTGGTACAATGGGTGACCATTGGTGCAGTCTTTTCCCTGTTCGTCATCATTGGTATCCACATCTACCTGGAATATCAACGGACCGAACAACGTGAAATTGATCGCCTTCTCATTCAAACCAAGGTGGTGTCAGGAAATTTAATTCGCCAGATGGAATCGGCCAACCTGGCCATGGAATCCATCCGCAAGGAACTGCCCAACTGGCAAAAAAAGAGTGAAAATCAGCAATATGTTTATCAACTCCTAAAAATATTATGTGATGCCATGCCTGGCATCCGAACCATCAATATTCTGGATGCCAATGGAATCATCATCGGTTCCAATCGAGCAGAGATCGTGAATAAGGATGTCAGCGCGCGAGACTATTTTAAATTAATTCGCAATTCCCCGGATGCCAAAACCCTCTACGTCTCGCCACCCTTTCACTCCCTGCTGGGAGCTTATGTCATCAATATTTCCCGCGCCCTTTTGAATGAAAAGGGCGAGTTTGCAGGAATCATCTCGGCTACCCTGGATCCCTCCTACTATCAACCCTTATTGGAATCTATTCATTATGCTCCAGACATGTGGTCAGCCATTGCCCATTGGGATGGACAGGTCTTCCTGATCTCCCCACACCGGGAAGATGTGGCGGGAAAAAATTTGGATGTGCAAGGGAGCTTTTATCACCAACATAAAAACAGCCAACGTTCCACCTCCATTTTTAAAGGAAAAGCCTACATTACGGGGGAAGAGCGGTTGTTGATCCACCACAAAGTCTATCCCAGCCATCTGAACATGGATAACCCCCTCAACGTGATCGTCAGTCGGGATCCGGATGGCGTCTTTGCAGCCTGGCGTAAGGATTCCTGGCTCCAAGGGGGATTGATCGGCCTGATAGGAATATTGGCCCTGAACGGGTTAAGGTTGCAACGTCGTCGCCAAGTGGCCCTGGAATCCTTTGCCGCCCACCACCACCATATTTTGGATAGTGCCGGTGAGGGAATCATCGGTTTGGATAAAAATGGCACCATGGTCTTTCTCAACCAGGCCAGTCAAAAATGGTTGGGATGGACCTTGCCAGAGGTGGTAGGAAAAGATTGCTCCCTGCTGGGAGAAAACTGGAGCAAAGTGGTCAAGGCCACATTGCAAGATGGCATCTCCCGTCATGTGGAACATGAGCGTTTTGTTCGTGATGATGGTTCAATTCTGCAAATTTCCTTCTCCATTACCCCCAGCGGGAGCGAAGGATTTAACGGTGGCGTCCTGGTCTTCAGCGATACCACCGCCCGCTTTGCCACCGAAATGGCTCTGCGACACAGCGAAGAACGCTTTCGCCGCATGGCCGACTCCCTGCCAGGGGTGATCTATGATTATATCCTCCAGGCCAATGGCCAGGGTGGATTCCTCTATATCTCCGGAGGGTGCCGGGAAATGTTTGAGGTGGAACCCTACGCCTTAATCGCCGACATGAACCTGTTCTGGAAAATGGTGCACCCCCAGGATCTTTTGCTCATTAAAATGGAGGAGTCCCGAAGCATCCTAAATAAAACAGATTTTTTTAGTGAAATTCGCATAACAACCCCTTCCGGCAAAACCCGCTGGCTGCAAATCAGTGCCCGTCCCAAGCCAAGCCAATCTGGAAACGCCTTGGTGTGGAGCGGATTCATTTTTGACATTACCCCCCGTAAATTATTGGAAGAGGAGCTGTCCCTGGCCAGCATCTCCATCAACGCCTCTTCCGATGCGGTCTACTGGATGACCTCCGACTCCCGCATATTCCGGGTCAATCCAGCGGCCTGTCGCATGCTGGGCTATTCGGAAGAAGAACTGACCCGATTGACCATCACCCATGTGGACCCCTCCGTCACAGAAGAGAGATGGCGTCATCATTGGGAGTATCTGAAAAACAACAAGGTGCAGTATCAGGAATCCATTCATCGGCGCAAAGATGGAATGGATGTGGAGATGGCCATTACCGCCAACCATGTGGAAATGGATGGGCAGGAATATGTGTGCGCCATCGTGCGGGATATCACCGACTGGAAACGACGCACCAAAGAGTTGGAACGGGCCAGAGAGGCCGCCGAGGCCGCCAATCAGGCCAAAAGCGACTTTCTTGCCAATATGAGCCATGAAATTCGTACCCCCATGAATGCCATTCTGGGGATGGCCGATCTGTTATGGGAAAGCGAACTGCAGGAGGAACAACGAAAATTTGTCCAGGTCTTTCGTTCGGCGGGGGAAAATCTCCTGGGAGTGATCAACGATATTTTAGACATTTCCAAGATTGAATCAGGCCAGTTGAATTTGGAGACCATTCCCTTTGATCCGGTACAGGAGATGGAGACGGTGTGCGAAATTATCGCCCCCCGCACCCATGCCAAGGGATTGCAACTGGTGCGGCATGTGCAACCAGAAGTTCCTCGTCTGGTGGGGGGCGATCCGGTGCGCTGGCGTCAAATTTTTTTGAACCTGCTGAGCAATGCGGTCAAGTTTACCGAAAAAGGGGTGATCCAATTCGATGTGGTCCTGCACCCCTCCCAATCCCACGAGACAAAGAGTCTGCTGTTTCGGGTGAGTGATACGGGCATTGGTATTACCAAGGAACGGTTGCCCACCATCTTTGACAGCTTCGTGCAGGCCGATTCTTCCATCACCCGTCGCTATGGGGGGACCGGTCTGGGGTTGGCCATTGTTAAACGATTGCTGGATCAAATGGGAGGCTCCATTCAGGTGGAAAGCCTGCCTGAAGTGGGAACCACCTTTGCCTTTTCCCTGCCTTTTGTCACCCTGGCCCCAGGCCAGGTGGACATTCACCCACCCCAGCGACCAGAGGTTAATAACCCGGCCTTGCAAGAGGAAACCTCCTGCTGGCGTATTTTATTGGTGGAAGATTCGGAGGATAATCGATTGTTGGTGGAAACCTACCTGAAAGATTTTCCCTGCCAATTGTATGTTTCCCATAATGGCCTGCAAGCCGTGGAATTTATGCAAAACAATCCGGTGGATCTGGTCTTCATGGATATGCAGATGCCCGTGATGGATGGCTATAGTGCCACCCGTCAGTGGCGAACCGAAGAAGAAAAACAGGGAAGAAAACCCCTGCCCATTATTGCCCTCACTGCCTTTGCCCTGGCCGATGACATTGCCCAGTGTCTCCAGGCAGGGTGCGATGCCCACCTTGCCAAACCCCTCAAGAAAAAAACCCTGCTGGATGCCATTCATCAATGGGCAGGGAAATGAATCTTTGCTGGAATCAAGCAGACGGGTATGATGAATACTTATGCACCACTCTTTCCATGTCGATATACTGGATTAAGAAAGACCTCTTCCTCTGGGAGCCTGATGGATGGCGGATAATTATCTGATTGACAGCCACAAGTTGATCTACCACCCCCAACGGGTGGCCCAATTGCTGGCCGCTGGGGACGATTGGTCCAAGGTGCAGGAGATCTACCCCATTTATGTGGAAATTTCTCCTACAGGCATTTGTAACCACCGCTGTACCTTTTGCGCCATGGATTATGTGGGATACCCCTCCAACCGTCTGGATGTGGATATTCTGGCCAGTCGCCTGCAAGAAATGGGGCAACTGGGGGTCAAAAGCATCATGTATGGGGGGGAAGGCGAACCCCTTTTACATAAAAATATTCAGCAGATTATCCAACAGACCGTGGCCGCTGGTCTGGATTGTGCCATCACCACCAACGCAACCCCGCTGACCGACGCCTTTCTCCACCAATCCCTGCAACATATCTCCTGGCTGAAAGCCTCCATCAATGGGGGCACCCCGGAAGGCTATGCCCGCATTCATCAATGCAAACCAGGGGATTTTCAACGGGTCTTGGATAATCTCCGCCAGGCGGTCACCCTGCGCAATCAACAGGGCTGGTCATGTGTCCTGGGAGCGCAACTGCTGCTGTTGCCGGATAACTTTCAGGAGGTGGAACAACTGGCTTTGCGGTGCCGGGATGAGGTGGGACTGGACTATCTGGTGGTGAAACCCTACTCCCAACACCTGTTCAGCATCACCCGTCAGTTTGAAAAGGTGGACTATCGGGAAGATGTGGTGTGGCAATTGGGGGAAAAACTGCAAAAGCTCAATACCCCCGCCTTTAATGTCATCTTTCGCAGCCACACCATGGAAAAATATACCACCGGCGACCGCTATCAGCGGTGTTACGCCACCCCCATGCTGTGGGCCTATGTGATGGCAGATGGACGGGTCTTCGGATGCAGTGCCTTTTTATTGGATCAACGCTTTCTTTATGGCAACCTCAACCAATCCACCTTTCAGGAAATTTGGCAGGGAGAGGCCCGTCACCAAGGTTGGCTGCATGTTCGCCACCATTTGGATATCAGTGAATGCCGCCGCAACTGCCGGATGGATGAAATCAACCGCTACCTGTGGCGACTGCTGGATGCCCCAGTGCGTCACGTCAATTTTATCTAGGGGGGTGCCATGCGCCTGGGTATTGATCTTGATAATACATTGATCTTTCTTGACAAGCTCTTTTTCCAGACCGCTGTATCCTGGGGATGGTTGTCCAACTACCCGGAATTTGACAAAACCGGGGTGCGATTGATGCTGCGCCATCAGCATGATGGCGAACACTTGTGGCGGGAGTTGCAGGCAGAAATCTATGGCCCCAGCCTTCACCAGGCCCCCATGATGGATGGAGCCGCCGATTTTCTCCACCATTGCCGTTGGCAAGGGGTGCAGTTGTTCATCGTCAGCCACAAAACCCATTTTGCCGGGGTGGGGGAAGACCTCTATGATATTCGCTCCACAGCCATGGAATGGTTGCGGCAACAAGGCTTCTTCCTGCCCAACGGTTTTGGCATGGGGGAGGAGCATATCTTTTTTGAGTCCAGCCGGGAGGAAAAAATCGCCCGCATCGCCAGCCTGAACCTGAACTTTTTTGTGGACGATCTGCCTGAGGTGTTGACCGATCCCGCCTTTCCCCCCGACGTGCGGCGCATCTGGTTCAACCCTTCCAACCGGGCACCCCTGGCGGGGATTCCCTCCTGCCGTCATTGGCGGGATATTGAACGGCATGTGTTTGGTGGATAAAAAGATTCAAGATCTTCTGGCCCTGGCCACAGAACTTTTGGCAGAGCCGGTGCAATTGGTGAAAATTACCGGTGGTGGCAACCATGGGCTTTTGCATCTGACTGCCAAAACAGGGGAATATGCCCTCAAGTATGATCCATTGCCAGCAGGGGATGGTCGCGACCGCATCGCCAATGAGTGGCAGGCCATTGCCTTCATGTGGCAGCAGGGGGTGCGGGTCGTTCCACAACCGGTGGCCTGGCGACAAGAGGAGCGTTGTGCCCTCTATGGTTGGGTGCGGGGTGAACCCATAAGGGAGGTGGATGCAGGGGTGGTAGCAGCCATGGGGGCCTTTTTGCAGCAGTTGACTGCCTTGCAGGATGATCCAGTGGCGCAAACCCTGCCGTTGGCTTCCGATGCCTTTGTTTCCCCTGCCCATGCCGCCCAACAAGTGGAACGGCGGCGGCAAAGATTGTTGCAGGAAGGGGAAGGATTGGAATCCTTTCTGCTCCAGGAGTTCACCCCGATCATGGAAAAGGTGGTGGAGGCGGCGCAACAGGCTTTGGGAGAGACATGGTGCCAACCCTCCCCCTTAATGCTGAGTCCATCGGATTTTGGCATCCATAACATGATGCGTCGTATCGATGGTGAGATTGTTTTCCTGGATATGGACTATTTTGGTTGGGATGATCCGGCCAAACTGACCTCCGATGTGTTGTGGCATCCGGCCATGCACCTTTCCCCCGCCATGCAGCAACACTGGTTGACCATGGTGAGGGGGTGGGTGGCGGATCTCTCTGGATGGAGCCAGCGGTGGCAGGTGCTCCACCCTTTGAATGGACTGATTTGGTGTTTGATCCTGCTCAATCCTTTCACCCCAACCGGCTGGCACCGCTTAGCCTACGGGGGAAATCGCCAGGAACTACTGGCCAAACGATTGGAACAGGCGCGGTTACGGTTGCAAACCCTAACAAAGGCACAACCATGAGTGACACTCCCTTGGATGAACGATCCCTCTATCTGCGCCGCCTGGTCTTTCGCGCCATGGTGGGAGGCGGTCGCGGTCATCCCGGCTCGGCCCTCTCCTTGATTGAAATCATGCGGGTGCTCTACGACCATGTGTTGCAGGTGCGCCCCTATGAGCCTCGCTGGTCGGGGCGGGATCGCTGCATTTTGAGCAAAGGTCACGGTTGTCTCGCCCTCTATGCCTTGCTGGCCGATAAAGGGTTTTTTCCCTTGTCCGAACTGGATCGTTTTTGCCGGTTGGATGCCATGCTGGGGGGCCATCCCGAATTGGGCATGGTGCCAGGGGTGGAAGCCTCCACCGGCGCGTTGGGGCACGGTCTTTCCATCGGGGCGGGCATGGCCTTGGCCTTGCGCAGAAAAGGGGCTGGGCAACGGGTGTTTGTCATCCTGGGAGATGGTGAGATCAACGAAGGCTCGGTCTGGGAAGCCGCCATGTTTGCCACCAAACACCAACTGGACAATCTCATTGCCATCATCGACTACAACAAGCTGCAATCCTACGGTCCGGTCAGCCAAGTGCAAAATATGGAACCCCTGCGGGAAAAGTGGCAAGCCTTTGGTTTTGCCGTGGGGGAGGTGGATGGTCATGATGTGGATGCCTTAACCACCGCCCTGGCAGAAGTTCCCATCTGCCCTGGTCAACCCACCACCATCATTGCCCATACCATCAAGGGCAAAGGGGTGCCGCTGGCGGAAAACAACCCGGAATGGCACCACAAAAACCGGCTTAAACCGGAAGAATTGGCCCAACTGGCCCTGGCAATTGGAGAATAACCATGCGTCGCATCTGCCTGGAAATGGTTCATCAACTGGCCCGGCGGGATCCACGGGTGGTGTTTGTCGGCTCTGATTTGGGCAGCGGCACCCTGGAGGCCATGCGGCAGGAGCTGCCGGGACAATTTTTCATGGAAGGCATTGCCGAGCAAAACATTATCGGCGTGGCGGCGGGTTTGGCTTTGGAAGGATTCATCCCATATGTCAACACCATTGCCACCTTCCTCACCCGCCGCTGTTTCGAGCAATTGGCGGTAGATGTTTGTTTGCATAATTTACCGGTGCGGTTGATTGCCAACGGTGGCGGTCTGGTCTATGCCCCCTTGGGACCCACCCACACCACCCAGGAGGATATGGGTATATTGCGCACCTTGCCCAACATGACGGTGACCGCCCCTGCCGATGCCCCGGAAATGGCCCGCCTGATGGAAAAAACCTTGGATTGGCCTGGCCCCATCTATATCCGGCTGGCCAAAGGTGGGGATCCCCTGGTCTCTCGCCCGGAAGATGATTTTGCCATCGGCAAGCCCATTTTTTTACGTCAGGGGCGGGATGTATTGATCCTGGCTTGTGGAACCCTGGTGCAGCCCGCCTTGTTGACTGCCGAATTGCTGGCAGGCGACCAGATATCTTGCGCCGTCTGCAACTGTCACACCATCAAACCTTTGGACAAGGGTTTATTGACCGCCATGGCAGGCAGTCGTCTGGTGGTGACGGCGGAAGAGCACTCTTTGATTGGTGGTTTGGGTAGTGCGGTATTGGAACTGTTGGCGGATGCCGGGGTCAGTAAACCGGTCCTGCGTTTTGGTTTACCCGATCAATTTCCCCATCGCTATGGATCCCAGGAGCAACAATTGGCAGGCTATGGTTTGGAGCCGGTGGCCATGGCCGCAGCCATTCGGCGGCGTGTACCGGTATGAGGGAGGAGAAATATTAATGCGCCAAGCGCAGCACAGCAGCCATGATGCCAGCAGACATGGCAAACTGGGCCATGGCAAAACCAACCACCCAGCGGATGGTTTCTGACTTGCTTTCTGCAATGGCTTTGAAAAGCTCTGCCTTGACGATAGCGATTTCTTTTTGGTTGGACATTTCCAAGGCTTTAATGTCTTGTTTCAACTCTGCTCGAATGGTCTCGATCTTGGTATCCAACTCCTTGATATCCCATTCCAGCTTGGCACGAGTATTTTCAATTTTTTCATCTATTCCCTTGATTGCTCTCTGCAAATCTGCATTCAGCTCATTGAAATGACGCAGGGACTCGGCACGCATGGCTTCCAGGTCACGCTGCAAGTCTGATCGATTAGTGGCCAGATCCCGTTGCAGATTTTGAATATCCTGTTTATTGGCCAGGCGATCCTCTACCAGGTTGAGCAAAGCCTCCGCCTGGATTTCCGCCTGCCGCTCATTCAGCCCGGCTTCCTTGAGTTTTTTGACAAAGCTGTATGTGTCAAAAACGACGGTGTTGCTCATGAAAATCTCCTTTTGAATATCACATATAACATATTGGACTACCTTGTCCAACAGAATATTCAAAGGCAAGGGTGACCCATGGAGGCTACAGAATCCACCCACCACCCACCATTTGATCTCCCAAGTAAAAAACACAGGCTTGCCCAGGGGTGATGGCGCGTTGGGGTTGGTCAAAGAAAACCTCACCCAAGCCCAGTTCTCCTGGAATAAAGGTGGCGGGTTGTGGCTCGGCGGCATAACGAATACGGGCGGCAAGTCGATGTTGGTTGCCCGCTGGTCCCAGCCAGTTGACCTCGGCCAATTTCAAAGAATCCCGATAGAGGGCACCTTCTTCCCCGACAATCAGGCGATTTTCCTCTACTTGAAGGGCTACCACATAGAGAGGGTGGGGCGAGGCGATGCCCAATCCCCGCCGTTGGCCGATGGTATAGCGGGACAGGCCATGATGGGTTCCCAGGCGACGACCGCTGGTATCGACGATATCCCCTGCTTCTTCCGGCAGACCGTGCTGGCGAAAGAAAGATTCATAATCCCCATCGGGGACAAAGCATAAATCCTGGCTTTCCCGTTTGCGGGCCACGTGCAGACCAAATTTTTCCGCCAGACGGCGGGTTTCCTCTTTGGTGAGGGAGCCTATGGGAAAACGCAACAGGCTGAGTTGGGGGGCGGTGACGGTAAAAAGAAAGTAGCTTTGATCCTTTTTATGGTCCACGCCCCGCCAAAGTTGGGGGGTGCCATCGTCAGACATTTTATGGATGGCATAATGACCAGTGGCCAGAAAGGAAGCAGAAAGGGCGCGGGCCTTGTCCAGCAGTAGTTGAAATTTTAAATATTGATTGCAGCGGATGCAGGGATTGGGAGTACGTCCCTGGCGATAATCGGTGAGGAAGCCATCCACCACTTGTTGCCGGAAGGCTTCCTCCATATTGAGGACATAGAGAGGAATCCCCAAACGCTGAGCCACTTGGCGGGCATCATAAATATCTTCGCTGGCGCAACAGGTGCGGGAGGTGGTAGACAGGGATTGCCCATGGTCCCACAACTGCATGGTAAGACCAATCACCTCCCACCCTTCTTCCACCAGCCAGGCCGCAGCGGTGGAGGAGTCCACCCCACCAGACATGGCCACCACCGCCCGTTTAGTCACCTTTCCTCCCGCCGTCCTATTTTTTGCAGGGGTCCAGGGGACCATCATGGTCCCCTGGTGGGGTGTGGGGCAAAGCCCCACAAGAAGAATCCCCTTATTCCAGTTCTAAAAATGGTGGCTTGGATGGATTCGGGGGCGAGCCCCCGGACCCCCATCGCCATCGTCTTGTTATACCAGGCAATTCGTTGTTTTTGGTCTGTTCTCGCGTGGACTTGATTTTGGACGATGGCGATTTAGGAAAAGGCAAAACCCTGGGGGAGATGAACTCCCCCAGACCCCCTCCTTTTTTTAATCGTTTTCTTTCCCTAGAAACGCATGGTCATTTCCTGGGTCATCAGCCACAGGTTGAAGGCGGTCATCAGGGCGATAAACAACAACATGGGCAGCAATTGCCAACGGGTGAGACTGCCACCACCCACCAACAAACCCCGCGCCCGATGACGCAGAATATCCACCGCCAACCATAATCCCAAGGTCATAAGACCCGCCTGAATATGAAAGAGCAAGGGTTCATAGCCCCCACCCATCATGCGCAGATGACGTTCCGCCGAAGTAAGTGCCGCAACACCCGTTCCCAACGGATTGGCAAAAATATCCCACATGCCCCCCGTCTCCCGATAAAGATGGTCCATGTTGTGGGAGAGGTGATAGACAAACGCAATAGGCAGGGTGGAAAAAGGCAAGCCCACAAACAACCGCTTGAAGTCGGCGGCAGGACCAGCCAACGCCCTGGTTGCCAAAATGGCCACCGCATAGAACCCCACCGGCAGGAAAAAGCCCGCCAACATACTGAGGGTAAAACTGATGATGGGAGTGCCGGTTTCCCCAAAAACGCCGGAAAGCCAGGTGATCCAGTCGGCCCAACCGGGCATCATGGTGACGCCGTGAAAACTGGTAATACCCAGCAAGGCCAGCATAAACCAGGCTCCATCCCACATGGGACGGGCATCCGCCAGGGCCTCCGAGGCGGGAGGACGCAACCGCCAGGAAACGTTGTCATGGGGACAGCTCAAAACACAGTTGCCGCAAGAGAGGCAGAAGGTGTTCTGTGCAAACCGGCCAATGGTCAAATGGGTGGGACAGGGTTCAATATCGGCGGAACCGTTGTAACACTCCATGGTTTTGCAAGAGGTGCATATTTCCTGATTCTGGGAGCGCACCTCAATGGGAGCCAGGCGGGAGTAGAAGCCCATGGTACGTCCCACCGGGCAAAAATAACGGCAGAAAGCCTTACGCTCAAACAGGATCAAAGAGACGGTGGAAAGGAAGACCATGATCAAAGCCATCAGAGCAGTGGCCACCGGGATACCGGTCACCCCGACACCCAGTTGCAGCCAGGTCAATCCCATGAACATGAGCAGGGCAGGCCAGACGTTACGCAAGACCAGGGGAACCTTCATGTTGTAGCCGGGGTGAGGCAGGACACGACGCCACAAGCGGTGGCGCACCAGCCAGGAGGAGATGGTATCCCAGGGGCAAATACCACACCAGGCGGAGCCAATAAAGAAGACCGACACCACCACCAACGGCCACCACAAATTCCAGACAAAAGTGGTGGCCAGGTTGCGCTCAGGTATGGAGGTGCCGAAGAGGCCGGCATAGACCACCAGCAAAAAGGCCGCCACCGAAAGAATTTTAAAGGTGACCAGGGGCCAGGGGGAGCGGTTAAGAAAACGCACCAGTCCACCCACATAGGGGGCCGTGGCCAGGTTATAGGATTTGGCGGGTCGTGATTCGGGCAGGCTGGCCAGCAAACCCCAGACCAACATGACCACCATCACCACCACCATGGGCCACAGATAGGCTCTTGGTAAGCCGGGATGGTTGTGGGACTCACCCGCACCATGTCCACCGTGTCCTGCCTCGTGGCCAGCGGCGGGGGCAGCGGCGTGACCAGCGTGGTCACCATGATCTGCATGATTTGCTGCCGGGGCGGGTGCCGGGGCTGCATGATTATGCTGAGAGTGATCCATTACCGGAACTGGCGCGGGTGCCACTGCCGGGGCGGGTGCCGGGGCTGCATGATTATGCTGGGAGTGATCCATCACCGGGGCTGGGGCTGGAGCGGGTGCCACTGCCGGAGCTGGAGCCGGAGCCGGAGCCGGAGCTGCATGATCATGCTGGGAGTGATCCATCACCGGGGCTGGAGCGGGTGCCACTGCCGGAGCTGGAGCCGGAACTGCATGATCATGCTGGGAGTGATCCATCACCGGGGCTGGAGCCGGTGCTGCATGATTATGCTGGGAGTGATCCATCACCGGGGCTGGAGCCGGTGCAGCATGGTTATGCTGGGAGTGATCCATCACCGGGACTGGAGCAGGAGCCACTACCGGGGCGGGAGTCGGTGCCCCATGATCATGATGGGCATGATCCATCACCGCAGCAGGGGCCGGGGTCACCGCTGGCGATTCAGCCAACGAAGACAAAGGAAGCATCAGCAGCAACGCTGCCAACCATGCAACACGTTTCATGCCAACCTCATTTCAGGCTTTGGAAAGAAGAGGAGATGGAAAAGCTACCCGTCACATCCCTATTTTTTGATGCCGGATAAACAATGGGGAAAAAGTACATCAATTCAATTATTGGAGGATACTATAATGGATCTTCCATCTTTTCGCCAAGGGTCACCAGGAGCTTCACGCGGGAGTCTGGATGGTGATAACCCGATTGCGTCCCTCCCTTTTGGCACGATAAAGACACTCATCGGCCAGCATCAACAACTCTTCTGGAGAGCCTGGACAGCTATCAGGCAGGCAACAGGCCACCCCTACGCTGACCGTCACATGGCTGGCTGTGGGGGAAGTGGAATGGGGCAGGTTTTTTTCCGCAATCAGCGAACACATGCGCTCCGCAATCACCTGGGCACCCTGGGGGGTGGTTTCCGGCAGAATGCAAACAAACTCTTCCCCACCATAACGCGCCAGAAAATCGGCGGGACGCTGCAAAGCCGCCTGCAAAGATTCAGCCACCGTTTTCAGGCAATCATCCCCAGCTTGATGGCCGTAGGTGTCATTAAAACGTTTAAAATGGTCCACATCGGCCATGATGATGGCCAGGGTGGAGTTGTTGCGATGGGCACGCCGCCATTCCAGACGCATGCGTTCATCAAAATGTCGGCGATTGCACACCCCGGTCAAACCATCCACCAGGGATAATCGGGAGAGAAATTCCCGTTGCCGTTTCAACATGAGATGGGTCTTGACCCGTGCCTTGACCACCGCCGGACGAATGGGTTTAGCAATATAATCCACCCCACCCACCGCAAAGGCCGCAGTTTCATCATGTTCTTCGTTAAGGGCGGTGATAAAAATAACGGGAATTTCTTTGGTCAAAGAGGCTTGTTTCAGCTCCTTGCACACCTGATAACCATTCATCCCCGGCATGATCACATCCAGGAGAATTAAATCCGGCTCCAATTGATTGGCCAGTTGCAAGGCTTGGGCACCGGAGGTGGCAAAAAATACTTCGTGCTCATCTTTCAACGTTTGATGCAAAATTTGAATATTTTCTGGCGCATCATCCACGATGAGAATGCGCCCCGGAGAGGTGGTATTCCAATCACCAGAAGTCATGACACGCTCCTGTTCAACGAAGCCACAATATGCGGCAAGAAGGTGATGGCTTGAGGATAGTCCAGTTTATCCAAAAGATCCCGCATGGTTAGCCATTGTGGGGTGCTGGCATGGTGCGGGAAAAGGGTGGCCAAATGTTGGAAAACATCGTTGGCCCGCAGATTAAAAACAGTCAGATGATCGTGCAGCTCTTTGAGCAAACGTTCCCTTTCCTCCACATCCACCTTGGAAATGGCCTGAGAAGTTGGGGGATTCTGTTGGAAATTTAACAAATCTCTGCCAGAGCGCAAGGTAAGATTCATACTGCTTTCCAGACCATCCAGCAAAACCGGCAGCAGATTGAAGTGTTGGCTGAGGATGGCCTTTTCCAAATCCTTGGCCCCCTGTTGCAATTCATGGGCTGCCAGATTGCCTGCCAGACCTTTAAGCATGTGTACCAGTTTGGCCATCTCCTGCCAATTTTGCTCCGCTAAAAGCTGGCGCAAGGTGGTGATATCCTGACTGTGGTTTTGCATAAACTGGCGAATCATTTTTAAATAAAAGGATTGATCCCCTCCCACCCGGGTGAGACCCGCTGCCAGATGAAAGCCAGGCAAAGTAGCTGGCCAGCCCTTATTGGCGTGTGAAGACTCACTGACCTCAACCGGTGGGGGCGGGTCACAAGTCAACCATTTGGCCAGGGTGGAAAACAGACGGTTGATGTCCACCGGTTTGGGAATATAGTCATTCATCCCCGCTGCCAGGCATTTTTCCTGGTCGCCTGCAATGGCATTGGCGGTCATGGCAATAATGGGAATATCCTGCATACCCAAGGTTTCGCGGATGGCACGGGTTGCGGCATAGCCATCCATTTCCGGCATTTGAATATCCATGAGGATGGCATCCACCTGTATGGCCTGTACCTGGGAGAGGGCTTGGCGACCATTGGCCGCAATGGTGATGGTGGCCCCTGCTTTTTGAAGCAATTCCTGAGCCACCTGCTGGTTGATCAGATTATCCTCTACCACCAAAATATGTTTGTTGGCCAAAAAGCCGGTATCGGAAGGGAGTTGCAGAAGATCGGGATTGGCTTGTACCTGGCGTTTGCCCAAAACCTCCAGGATGGTATTCCATAGTGAGGAGGCGGTAGTCGGCTTGGTCAAACATTGGTTGATTCCTATTTGCCGGGCATCCTTGCATAGTTTCTCTTGATAATAAGCACTTAGCAAAATAATGCGCGGTTCTCCCCGTGGGTTGCGATATTTTTCAATCAGCAGCCGACTGGCCATCATGCCATCCACCCCCGGCATCCGCCAATCCATGATCACCAGGGGAAAGTGATGACCACGGGCAAACAGGGAGAGGGCTTCTGCACCGGAATGGACGACAGTGGGAATAAATTTAAAGGCATACAAAGTCTCCTGCAATATTTGACAGGAGGTTAAATTATCATCCACCACCAAGATGGGCAGACCCATCAGAATGGGTTCATTCAGAACGAGCTTGCTGGAGGCTTTGACCGGGCCACTCTTCTGGAAACGGGCCGTAAAGGAAAAGCGACTTCCCTCCCCCACCTGACTGGTGGCATGAATTTCGCCGCCCATAAGTTCTACCAAACGTTTGGAGATGGTCAATCCCAGACCGGTACCGCCAAAGTGACGGGTGGTGGAACTGTCCGCCTGGGTGAAAGGTTGAAACAAAAGACCAATTTGATCGCCTGCAATGCCGATTCCCGTATCTTGCACCACAAACTGAAGATACTGGGTGGATGCCTCCCCCGCTGGTGAGGGGGCGGGGAAAACCGAGACCACCACTTCCCCCTTGTTGGTAAACTTGATGGCATTGTTTATCAGGTTGGTGAGTACTTGCTCCAATCGCAAGGGATCCCCCACCACCTCCTCTGCCATGAAAGGATGGGTGGACAAACACAACTCCAACCCTTTCTGGGCGGCTTGCGGGGCAAACCTCTCCACCACCCGTGCCATCAGGTTTTGCAGGTTGAAGGAGGTGTTTTCCAGTTCCAGTTTGCCGGCTTCGATTTTGGAAAAGTCCAGAATATCGTTGATCAATCCTAGCAAATATCGCCCGGAGGTGTGAATTTTTTCCAGATAATCCTTCATTTTGACATCGGGGGATGCCTGGAGGGCCAGATTGGTCAAACCCAGTACCGCATTCAAAGGGGTGCGGATTTCATGGCTCATGTTGGCGAGAAAATCGCTTTTGGCCATGCTGGCTCTTTGCGCCAACTGTTGGGCCTCCCGCAATTCAACGGCCCGCACCTGCAAATCCTGGGTTTGTTGACGCAACTGGCGTTCACGAAACACGGTATGGGTAACATCCTGAACTTGCAACAACACATAGCGGGACAAACCACTGACGGCCATACCAGAGACAATGATCAACTGACTCATGCGTTGATCGTCTCCCACCTGGCGTGGCGAGGGGGGATAAAGGGGAAGAGGAGCCATGTTGAGTTTGTGGGAAAGGATGGCTGGCAGTCCGCGATTGGCGGCATCTTCCACGGCGGCCAAAAGACGACCTCCTGCCAGTTCAGGAAACAGTTCCAACAAACTTTTGCCCAGAACAAAACTGGCCTGCAAACCGGAGGCCTTTTCCATCCAGCGGTTCCAAAGACCAATCTTTTTTTGCTGATCCAGAACCACCATGCCAATGGCGGCTTCATCCATACAGGCGGTGAGCAGGGTATTTTCCAGGTCTTGCAGGGAGGGTGACATGGCTATCCTCCCAGTTTTCGTAGCTCATCCTGCAAATGAGCGATGGTGGACATGTCCAACAGCAGAATGACAAAGCCTTTAATGGTATTGCGTTGTGGGGTATGGGCACCCGTAATAAAATCGACGATGAGAAAAACCACCTGTTGTAACGGATAAACCAAAGAGCCGTCGGCGGCGGATAAAGACAGCAACTCCTGACAACTGCCTTTCACATATTCTGGCAGATCAAATTCAAACTCGGTGGAAAACATGTTGGCAAAGGTTCCCAGGCAGGCATTGAGGATCACATTGCCCACTTCCAACAAACTTTCCTGTTCCAGCTCGGTGAGGGATTCCAGGGGCATATCCTCACCCAACAGGGTGCGTACCAGCTCCAGACTGTTGGATTCCGGATAGATGAGCATGGAGACCCCTTGGAAAGTCCCCCGAAAATTTTGCCGAATGGCGGCCACCTGAGAGGAGGAGCGTCCTTCAATAATTTGAATGGCCTGCTGGCTGTTCACTATTTCAATGTGGGGTACCGACAACAACACCTCTTCCTGGATCATGCGGCTGAGGGAGTCTGCGGCCCGACCGATGCCCATATTGAAAATTTCTTTGATGGCGTCCTGCTCGAAGAGGCTGAAACTAACCATGGTGGCGATTTCCAGTAGAGGGGATCAAAGGTAACTCAACCATACTGGCTGGCAATAGATTGTAGTTGTTGTTTTAAAAAAGGCATGGTAATCAAATCGAGAAAGATCATCATAGAACCTTCCAGAGTGGCTCCGGGGGTATTAAAATGCAGTAAAATTTGAATAACGGGATCCTGTTGCGGGGGGTGCCTGCGTCGTTCTTGATGAAAGGTTTGATTGCTGGTACCACCCACCTTCTGGCGCACAATATTGAGTAAAAGTGGACGTAAATCGGTACGATGGACGGTGGGGGTTTGCCCTGTCAGTTCCAGTGCCAACAAATCTGCCAGACCAGACAGGCAGGCATGGAGCAGAATGTTGCCCAGCTCCTGGAAAATGTCCATTTCACTAACGGTGAGTTTGTCCGCCTCCTCCATGCCCTGGATTAAACCATGAATGGGGGTGGTTTGGCCGTGATCCCGCAAAAACAGGAAGATATGCCCGGAGAGCTTGGCGGGGTTTTCGGTGTCGTGGAAATATTGCTGGATGGCCCACTGGGTTTGACAAAATATTTCCGAGAGCAGGTCCACCGCAGCTCGTTTGGCCATCAAGTCTAGTTCGGGGAGGTAGATTTCCACCTCGTGGCCGATGAGTTCGGAGAGGGCGGCAGCGGCTCTTCCCACCCCAAGATTGAGGGATTCCCGCAGGATATCCTTCTCAATCTCATCCAACAGATTGTTCATGGGGAACTGGCCGTGATGGCGCGGTGTAATTTTTCTGCTGAGACGGGTTTGGTGATAAAGCCGATACCGGCAGCTTCTGCCCTTTCCTGCATTTTTCCTTGAATATTGGCAGTGACCAGATGGGCTTGTGCCGTGGGATATTTTTCCAATATTTTCAGGGCCAGGTCCAGTCCGTTCATGCCTGGCATGTTATAATCGATCAAGGCTACCGAGGGGGTGATGTGGGTCAGTTGCTCCAAGGCCTCTTCGGCGGATTTGGTTTCCACAACTTGCCAATCTGGGTAGGATTGACGGAGCAGATTGCGAATGAGCATCCGTGCCAGACTGCTGTCATCCACCACCAGGACTATCTTTTGTGCCTTGTCTTGTTCCATGATCGGCCATCTCCGGGAAAGACTGAATCCATCCAAATGTATCAGCGACTCTTTTCCATATTTGGACAGGTTGGCTTTTATATTTGGGTAAAAAACCTCTATGATGCATCCTAGAGATTAGCTTTTCACTTATGCCTTTGTAAAGAGGCTCAATCATGAATGATTTGATGGACGAAAGCATGCGGAGGGAACTTCTTGGGGAGTTCTTATCAGAAAACGTTGAAATATTGAGACGTTTAGAATCCAGTATGCTGCTTTTTGAATCAAGTCCAAATGAAATGGATTTAATTCACGCCATCTTCCGGGACATGCATACCCTGAAGGGTGGCTGCCGCATGTTGGGATTTGAGCGGCTGGAAGAGGTTTTGCATGGGGCTGAGAGCCTTTTGGGGGAATATCGGGAGGAAAAAAAGGTTTTAAACCCGCAAGGGGCAAAAGTTCTCTTTCGTTTGCTGGATCAAGTGGGCAACGTCTTGCCAGAAGTGGCTGCCAAAGACAGTGAAGAGGGGTTGGATTTTTCCGCCTTGTTGGCAGAGTTTTCGCAACTGTTGGCAGAGGATGGCCAGGAGCAGGAAATACCCGACCAGAAGGAGATGGAAGGTTCTGGCGAAGAGGAGGTCAAACGATCCATCACCTCCGGGCTGGAAGAAAGGGTGATTCGCCTTACCCTGGATCGGTTGGACTTTCTGATTGATTTGATCGGTCAGTTGAGTGCCGAGTCCAACCAGTTGCGTTATGAATTGACCCGCAACAAGGACAAGGCGTTTCAAGTCATGGAGGCCATGGAGGGACGCATCCACACCTTGCAGGATGAGGTCTTGCAATACCGGTTGCAACCGGTGGGGGGATTGTGGAACAGCTACCAACGTTTGGTTCGTGACTTGGCCATGGAGACGGGCAAGCGTATCTTTCTGGAGATAGAAGGAGAGCAAACCCGTGTGGATCGTTCGGTATTGCTGGCTCTGAAAGAGGTTTTTGTCCACTTGATCCGCAATGCGGTGGATCATGGCCTGGAAGGGGTGGAGGAGCGGGTTGCCAGGGGCAAGTCACCGGTGGGGCGTATCCGCCTGATGGCCGACCAGCGGCATGGGCAGGTTTATATCCAGGTAGTGGATGATGGCCGTGGCATGGACGTGGAGCGCATTAAAGAAAAAGCGGTGGCCATGTCTTTGATCTCCCCTCCGCAGGCACTGGAAATGTCCGACAGTGATGCCCGTGATTTAATTTTTTCGCCGGGTTTTACCACCGCCGACCATGTGGGGCGCATTTCCGGACGTGGGGCGGGCATGGATGCGGTGCGGGTGGCGGTGGAAAAGGTGCGGGGTGTCATCGAGGTGGAAAGTGAGCCTGGCCAGGGGACCACCATTCGCTTGCGCATTCCCCAAACCATGGCCATTGTTCCAGCCCTCATGGTTTTGTGTGAGGAGGCCTGGTATGGCATCCCGGAAGCACAGGTGGTGGAGTTACTTTCTTTTTATGGTGAGGAGATTGGGACGGCCATCGAAGGGAAACTGGGTCAACCCATGGTGCGGGTGCGTGGGCAGTTGGTTCCCCTCATGCCGCTGGAGGATATTTTTCACGCCACCCCTGCCAATCTTTCGCTACTCATGGCCAGGGATTGTGTCCATGTGGTGATTTTACAGGGGGAAGGTGGACAGTTTGGCTTGCAGGTAGAAAGCATCGGTGAAATTGCCCACTTGGTGGTGAAACCTTTAACGGGTGTGTTGGCCACCACCGGGTTGTTTTCCGGTGCCGTGGTGATGGCGGATGGGAGGGTTTCCATGTTGCTGGATGTGGTGGAGGTGGGGCGGGCTGTTCTAAGGGGTTAGCTTGGCCAAAATGTAACCGCCTGTTCCACCCAAAGGAGAGTGGAGCCAGGCACCGGTCAAAAAAAATTTTTACGAATCCTCCAGCCGCATGGATTTGCGTTGTTGGTTGAGGTTTTGCGCCAGCTCGCGAATTTTCTTGAAAGGAGTGGGCTTGTGGAAGACGGTGACATCGGCGGGCAAACCACCACGGTCACGAATTTGCTCATCACTCAAGGCCGTGACCACTACCACCACACTGCTCTTTAAATCCGGGGTCTCCCGTAAGGTGCGGATCATTTGGATGCCATCCATGGCGGGCATGATTAAATCGGAAATGATCATGTCTGGTTTGCACAACCCCACCTGAATCAAACCATCAAAACCATTCTCCGCCACCACCAGCCGCACCGGAAAGGTCCAGGAAGAGACCATCTCCTGATAAATATCCACCAGCTCCTCATCATCCTCCACCAACAACAACGTGGCAACCGCCCCGTCATCCTGCTCCAAATCACTGCGCCGCCGCTGCAATAAGGTCTGAATGGAGCTGACCGGAATCCGCCGGTGACCCCCTTCCGTCTTCCAGGATTTCAACACCCCTTTTTGAATCCAATAGTGAACCGTCCGCTGGGAGATGCCCAAACGCTGCGCCGCTTCCGAAGTGGTGATAAAAGATTCCTGATCGCCGTTTGCCGGTTGATCTTCCATTGCCATGATCCATTATGATGTTGAAAAGCATTCTGCTTAGTTATTATATATACGACCCTCTGCAAATCTGGCAAAACCTGAATGCGGACGCTATTTTACACCTTCCAGGTATGGGGATCAAGAGTAAGTTGATTAAGTTTATTTTAATTGCAAATCATCCCTTGTAGCTGCGCCCCATTCTAGTAAACTGGGAGCATATGTTCGGCTCCTGCATTATTGGGATGACGGCTTTTTACGCGTCGTTTTTGACCTTCGCTGTCACTAAGTGGGATAGTATGAGCGTTGATAATGACCCCATAATAGAATTTTTCCGCCAGATACGTGTGGCCGTATTGCTCCTCTTGTTGGTGATCGGCATCTCCACCTGGGGATACTGGATCATCGGTGGCGGCAACTCTACCGTTCTGGATGCCCTCTACATGACCGTCATCACCGTCGCCACCATCGGCTACGGCGAAATTGTGGATCTGTCCAACAGTCCTGGCGGACGCATCTTTACCATATTTGTTTCCATATTTGGAATCGGTATCCTCACCTACCTCCTCAGCACCGTCACCGCCTTTGTGGTGGAGGGGGAACTCAACCGTGGCTTCAAGAGACGCAGGATGGAAAAAAAGATTGCCCAACTGAATGGTCATTTCATCGTATGCGGCAGCGATGTGGTTGCCGCCCACGTAGCACGGGAGCTGCGCGCAACCGGACGTGAAGTGGTCCTGGTCACCAACAACCGCAAGGAATTGGAACTCAACTTTGCCGAAGACACCCCCCTTCACATTATCGGCAATCCCACCCATGAATCCACCCTGCAACGGGCTGGCATCAGCCAGGCCGGTGGTCTCTTCGCCATCGCCCACGATGACAACTTGAACGTAATGATTCTATTGACCGCCAAACCCCTCAACGAATCCATCCGCCTGGTCGCCCACTGCCACGATGTGGAAAATATGGGTAAAATGCGACGGGTGGGAGCCGATTCCGTGGTCTCCAAAGAACAAATCGGCGGCTTGCGCATCGTTTCGGAAATGGTGCGCCCCACCGTGGTCACTTTTCTGGATGTCATGTTGCGGGACAAAGATCAAAATTTACGCATCGAAGAGGTGGAACTCCCCGCCGCCTGGCATGGTCGCCCCATCAGCGCGTTGCCCTTGGAAGAGTTCCATAGTCTGCTCCTGCTGGCGGTTCGCACCGCCCAATCCTGGCAATATAATCCCAAACCCGACTACACCTTGCCAGCGGACGGCCAGTTGATCTTCCTGTGCAACCCCCACGAGCGTATTGCTTTCCAGGAAATGATATCCGACTCGTAAATCCCTCCCTGGTGAGCTGAAAAGCCTCACCTGCCCTTGGCCAATAGGATCCATTATCCCTATTGGCCATGAACACACCCATTAAAATACCTATTTTCAGGACGGGCCACCACGTTGCTCAAGACGGGGTGGCTCTGGATTTCACTGTGGCCGATCTGATTGCCACGGCGGATGCCTACAAGCCTAACGTGCATGAGGCACCCCTGGTGGTTGGTCACCCTCAACTGGATGCCCCCGCCTTTGGTTGGGTGGTATCCCTGCAAGTGGAAGGAGACCTCCTTCTCGCCGAAACCCGCCAGGTGGATGAATCATTCGCCGAAATGGTGCGGCAAGGACGCTTCAAGAAGGTATCGGCCTCTTTCTATCTCCCCGACAGCCCCCGCAATCCCCAACCCGGCGTGTATTACTTACGTCATGTAGGCTTTTTGGGGGCTGAGCCACCTGCCATCAAGGGATTGCCCGATCCCGCTTTTGCCGATGGCCCGGAAGGTGGCGACACCATCTCCCTGGAATATTGCGAAATGGAAGGGGCTGGTCAACGTGGAGGTGTGCTCCATCGGTTACGCCAATGGATCGCTTTGCGTTTTGGCCAGGCGGAAGCGGAAACCGTGGTGCCAGAAGCCTGTCTGGTGCCAGAGGTTCACCCCGCCTTCAGCGAACGGGAACAACAACTGGAAACACGGCATCGCCAGCAGGAGCAACGGGAGGAAGCCTGGCGGCAGCAGCGGGTGGTGGAGTTTGTGGAATCCCTGGTGGGGAGTGGACAACTGGTTCCTGCCGAACGGGAGCATTGGGTGGCCATGTTGAATCTGGTGGGACAACGGGAGCAGGTGGCCTTTGGCGAGGAGGGGGAGGGTTCACTGGCAAGTTGGTTGCGTCAGTGGCTCTCCCAACGTCCTGTGGTGGTGCAGTACAGCGAATTGGCCGGGGATACGGTGGCAGGCTGGGATGAAGGTTATCAAACACCTGTCGGTTATCGGGTTGAAGCTGGCTCTCTCGCCTTGCATCAACGGATTTTGGCCTACTCCCGCCAATCGGGAAGTGATTATGTGACCGCCATGCGGGCGGTCCGCAACTGTCAAGGAGAGTGAGGATGAGTCAGCAGAGTGTGCCGGTGATGGCGTTGACGGTGACGGCCAGCAGTGCGGTGGCGGCAGGGCGTTTTGTCACCGTGGCGGGGGGGCAGGCGGGGGCAGGGGTGAACACTTTGGGGGTGGCCCGGTTTGCCGCTGCCTCCGGTGAATTGCTCACCGTGGATGTGTTGGGCACCGCCATTGTGGAGGCGGGGGCGGCCATCAGTCTGGGGGCGGCGGTGGAAACCGATGCCAATGGCAAGGCCGTTACTCTGGATGCTGGACCGGCGGTGGGGCGGGTGTTACAGGCTGCCAGCGGGGCCGGTTCCTTCGTGGAAATGGTTTTGATCCCCAATTGACAATTCAAAAAGCATGATCAAGGAGAGCGTTCATGACGCAGCAGAGTCCTTTGCAGGTACGGGTGGTTGATCCGGTGTTGTCCCAGGTGGCCCAGGGTTATCGTCACACGGAAATGGTGGGCAATACCTTGTTTCCCCATGTGACCACCCATGTTTCCGGTGGTCAGGTGTTGGAATTTGGCAAGGAGAGTTTTCGTCTTTACCAGGCTCGCCGTGCCCCTGGTTCTCATACCCGTCGCATTCAGTTTGGTTACCTGGGCCGTTCCTTTGCCCTGGTGCAGGATGCCTTGGAGGGGCAGGTGCCACGGGAATATTTGCGGGATGCCGCTGAAGTTCCTGGTGTCAAGCTGGATGAGCGGGCGGTCAATGGGGCCATGCGTGCTTTGTCCATGACCCTGGAATATGACCAGGCCCAGTTGGCTACCAATGCCAGCAACTATGACAATGACCACAAGGTGGCCCTTTCGGGCACGGACAAGTGGAGTGATGGTTCGGCCAAGCCCACCGATGATATTGAGGCAGGCAAGGAGGCCATTCGGCAGTCGGTGGGTATCTTCCCCAACACCTTGTTGTTGTCTGCCCAGGCTTTCAAGGCGGTGAAGGGCAATCCCAATGTGGTGGAGCGTTTTAAGTACACCAGTCGGGAGTCCATCACGGCGGAAATGTTGGCCAGTTTGTGGGATCTTTCCCGGGTGGTGGTGGGCAAGGCGGTGGCCTTTCATGATGCGGGGGAGGCCATCGACATTTGGGGCAACAATGCCATCCTGGCTTATGTGCCGGAGAAGCCGTCGGGCATGGAGGATCCTTCCTTCGGTTACACCTATGTGATGGCCGATCATCCGTTGGTGGAAAAGCCCTATTATGACAATGCTTCCAAATCCTGGGTTTATCCGGTGACTTTTGAGCGGGTGCCGGTGTTGACCGGTATTCTGTCCGGCTACCTGATTCAGAATCCGGCCTGATGATGGCCGAGACCGGTTCCTATCGGGTTTTAACCCGCTTGCGACGGAACGGGCAGGAGCATCCGGTGGGTGAGGTGGTGACCTTGCCCCCGGATGTGGCCTGGCCATTGGTCAAGGTGGGGGTGTTGGTGGAGGTGGTGGTGGAGCACCAGGAGCGGCGGGGACGGCGGAGGGTGGAGCGATGAGTTATGCCACGGCGGCACAAATGTTGGAGTGGTATGGGGCCAAGGAGTTGGTGGATACGGCCACCCCGGATGATGTGATGTTGATCGCTCCCCAATTGTTGCGTTTGACGGTGGAGGAGGGGAATAGAGGGAGTTATGAAGAGGCCGAGGTAGCCGCAGCCGATTTGGTTCTGGAACGGTTGCAGGGAGCACTGGAGGATGCCAGCATCCTGATGGATGCCTACCTCATGCGCCGCTACACGGTTCCCTTTCCCGCAGCGGAGCAGACTCCCCTCCCCCGCATTTGTGGCAGCATCGCCCGTTTTCTCCTCCAGGATGAGCGCGCCACCCCGGAGGTCAAAGCCGCCTATGAGCGGAGCCTGACCTGGTTAGGCATGGTCAACGAGGGCAAGTTTATGCTGTCAAAAGACAGCGGCCCCCAATATGAAAATGGCCAACGCCCCTTCGCCCCAGAATCTTTCAAAAACTTTTAAAAAAAGGAGGGGGTGTGGGGGAGTTCACCTCCCCCACGCCTTTAAACCATGCGTAATCTCTCCCTCATAGAAGAACTCCTCCTTGAAAAACTAAAATCCGAAATCCCCGATCTCAGATCTGTCCGTAGTCTTCATAGTGCCAACGAGAACACCAGACAACCCCCCCACTATCCTGCCCTTTATCTCACAAGGGGTGGTCATGAGGTGGAGTGGCAGAGCATAGACGAGCAGTCCATCCAGCAAAAATGGTTGTTTGATTTAGTGATCCGTTCCACCGGGGATGTGAAACGCACCGGGGATGAGATGGCTGTGGTGGGTGGGCTGTTGGAATCTTTGTGTGGGGTATTGGCGGGGTGGGTTCCCATGGCTGGGTGTTCGCCGTTGCGTTTGGTGGGGAGCAAGGGGGGTGAGGTACGGGAGGGTGAGGTGCATTATGGATTATTGTTTGCCATGCGTATGGTGGTGACGGGGTAAAAACATGAAACAATTGGCGGATATAACCTTGCCAGATGGCATGGTGTGGCAGAATCAGTTTGTGAGTGATTACTTCCAGTATCAGGTGGAGCGGACGCTGGCTGGGCAGGTCATTTTCTATCCCCAAACCCCGTTGCGGCGGGTCTTGTTACTGGCGGGGGAGGAGAGTGTATGGTTGAGTGGGGAGGCGGTTGCTCAGTTGCAAAATCTTCTCTCCCAGGCCGGGGCTGTGTTTCCTTTGGTATGGGGGGAGCAGACCTTTTCGGCCATGTTTGCCCATGACGCCCCGCCTGCCCTGGAAATGAAGGAGTTGTGGCCGGGGAGTGACCGATTTATTGGAAAGATCGTCCTCTTTTTGTATAATTAAAATGGTGCTATCCTCTTTTGGTGTAAGGGAAAATGTGGTTGAAAATTGGGGTGGAATGTGTTAGTGT